>NZ_CP076448.1:0-314166 GCF_019203965.1 Elioraea tepida | reverse complement strand
GCCGTTGTCAGGAACGACCGCAAGGAAATCATACGGCTTGAGGAGAAGGGTCGCGCGGTGTCGTCGGACGATGTCGGCAAGCGCTGGGCCGCCGAGATACATCCACGGGCTCGAGAGCGTGTAGAAGCAGTGGATTGTCTCGGCCATCTGCGCGTCCCCTCCGGCGACCCCGGATGGTAGCGCGCGCCGCGCCGGCCGGAAGCCCCCCGCTCAGGCCCCGGGGGTCGACGGCTCGGTGTTCGGCCGGCAGAGGGCGGCGAGCACGTCCTCGGCCAGGGTTCCGGGCTGGACCGGGCGCAGGGGAGCGAGGGGATCGGCCAACACGGCGCCGAGCGGCTCGCCGGTGCCGCCGTGGTTCTGGTGAAGCCTGCGTTCGACCAGGCGATAGCTCGCCTCGTCGCAATCGGCCTCGATCCGCGCGAGCTCGCTGCGCACCGGCCGGCCGCCGAAGCGCTGCACCGGCCGGATGTGGTTGATCAGAATGAGGGCGCTGCGTGCGCTCCGCTCGGCCGCGAGCGAGGGTTCGAACAGCATCACCGTGGCATTGCCCGACTCCGGCACGACCAGCACCCAGCCGGGACCGGGCAGGGCGAGCCAGGGCGCCTGGCCGAGCGGCGGGCCGCCTCCAAGGGCCTCCCCGTCCGGCGACACGACGACGCTTCGGCAGCCCGAGAACGCAAGGACAAGAACCGCCGCAGTGATCGCAGGCCGCCAGGGGCGAAGGCCAGGCGGTGCCGGTCCGCTCATCCGCGGCGGCTCGCTCGCGCTCGACGTCCAGCCCACCACGCGCAGCCCCTATGACGAGCCCCGTGCGTCGCCGCGGAGGCCAAGGCGCGACGCCGCGCCACCCACTCCTCAGAATGGGATGTCATCGTCAAGCTCGCGCCTCGAGTCCCAGCCGCCGCCCTGGCGGGCGGGCGCCGTCCGGGCAGCACTTCCACGCTGGACTGCGGGCCCCTCGTCCTCGAACTCTGCTGTTCCGCCGCCACGGCTGTCGAGCAGCGTCAGATCACCCTTGAAGCGGCCGATCACCACCTCAGTGATGTCACGCTCGTTGCCGTCCTTGTCGGTGTACTTGCGTGTTTCGAGCTGCCCCTCGACATAGACCTTCGAGCCCTTGCGCAAGTACTTCTCGGCGATCTCGCCGAGCTTCTCGTTGAAGATCACCACACGGTGCCACTGCGTCTTCTCCTTCCGCTCGCCGGTGGTGCGGTCGTTCCAGGTCTCGGAGGTCGCGACAGAGAACGACACGGTCCGCCCGCCCGATTGCATGCTGCGCACCTCCGGGTCGCGGCCCAGATTGCCGACGAGGATCACCTTGTTCACGCTTCCGGCCATGGTCGGCCCTCCCGGTGTCGAGTCTTTGAACCGGGTGCGAGTGTAGGACGGGCTCCTCGATGCCGCCACCGCCCCCTCCCCTCCGGCGGCACGGCTCCGCCCCTCTGGCGGCTTGCGCGCCTGCCCCCATTTCGGTTCTGTTCGCCGCCTGTTCCCCCGACGAGGTGCCCCATGGTGGTCCTGCGATGACCTCGCCCATCCGCGTCCGCGGCGCGCGCGAACACAACCTCAAGGGGGTGGATGTCGAGATCCCCCGCCACAGCCTCACCGTGATCACCGGGCTTTCCGGTTCGGGCAAGTCCTCGCTCGCCTTCGACACCATCTACGCCGAGGGGCAGCGGCGCTATGTCGAGAGCCTCTCGGCTTATGCGCGGCAGTTCCTCGAGCTGATGCAGAAGCCGGACGTCGACAGCATCGAGGGCCTTTCGCCCGCGATCTCGATCGACCAGAAGACCACCTCGCGCAACCCGCGCTCGACCGTCGGCACCGTCACCGAGATCTACGACTACATGCGGCTCCTCTGGGCGCGTGTCGGCGTTCCCCACTCCCCCGCCACCGGGCTGCCGATCGAGGCGCAGACGGTGAGCCAGATGGTCGACCGCGTGCTCGCCATGCCAGAGGGAACGCGGCTCTACCTGCTCGCGCCGATCGTGCGCGGACGCAAGGGCGAGTACCGCAAGGAGCTCGCGGAGCTGCAGAAGCGCGGCTTCCAGCGGGTGAAGATCGACGGCACGCTCTACGAGATCGACGCCGTTCCGGCGATGGACCGAAAGCGCAAGCACGACATCGAGGTCGTGGTCGATCGCCTGGTCGTCCGCCCTACGATCGCGCCGAGGCTCGCCGACAGTTTCGAGACCGCGCTTGCGCTTGCCGACGGGATCGCGATCGTCGAAAACGCTGATGCCAAGCCCGCTTCGCCGCCCGAACGGACGATCTTCAGCGCCCGCTTCGCCTGCCCCGTCTCGGGGTTCACCATCCCCGAGATCGAGCCGAGGCTGTTTTCCTTCAACGCTCCGGCCGGCGCCTGCCCGGCCTGCGACGGCCTCGGCGTGACCACCTTCTTCGACCCAGAGCTCGTGGTTCCGGACGACCGCCTGTCCCTCGCCGAAGGCGCGATCGCGCCCTGGGAGGGCACCTCCTCACCCTATTACCGTCAGACGCTCGAAAGCCTCTGCCGGCACCTCAAGGTGTCGATGAAGACGCCGTGGAAGGACCTGCCCAAGGCGGCCCGTGACGCGATCCTGCACGGCACGGGCGAGACGCCGGTCACGATGCGCTACGAGGACGGGCTTCGCGCCTACGAGACGCGCAAGCCTTTCGAGGGCGTGCTCGCCAACCTCGCGCGGCGCTTCCGCGAGACTGACAGCGCCTGGGTGCGCGAGGAGCTCGCACGCTACCAGAACGAGGTGCCGTGCTCCGCCTGCGGCGGCCATCGCCTCAAGCCGGAGGCGCTCGCGGTGAAGATCCGCGGCCTGCACATCGGCGAGGTGTGCACCTTCTCGATCCGCGAGGCGGCCCGCTGGTTCAAGGACCTGCCGAACCACCTCCCCCCGAAGCGGATGGAGATCGCGCGCCGAATCCTGCGCGAGATCGACGAACGGCTCGGCTTCCTCAACGATGTCGGCCTCGACTACCTCACGCTTGCGCGCGGCTCGGCCACGCTCTCGGGCGGCGAGAGCCAGCGGATCCGGCTCGCAAGCCAGATCGGCTCGGGGCTGACGGGCGTTCTCTACGTTCTCGACGAGCCCTCGATCGGCCTCCATCAGCGCGACAACGAACGCCTGCTCGCCACCCTCAAGCGGCTGCGCGACCTCGGCAACACCGTGATCGTCGTCGAGCATGACGAGGACGCGATCCGTGCCGCCGACTGGCTCGTCGACATGGGCCCGGGCGCCGGCGCCCATGGCGGCGAGGTTGTGGCGATGGGGCCGCCGGCGGAGGTGTTTGAGAACCGGAACAGTCTCACCGCCGACTACATGACGGGACGGCGTCGCATTCCGCTGCCCGAGCGCCGCCGGCCGATCGACCGCTCGCGCCTGCTGACCGTCGTCGGCGCCTGCGGCAACAATCTCAAGAACGTCACCGCACGCTTCCCGCTCGGCACCTTCACCTGCGTGACCGGCGTCTCGGGCGGCGGCAAGTCGACGCTCGTGATCGACACGCTCTACCGCGCCGTGTCGCGCCGGCTGATGGGAACGCGCGAGGCGCCCGCCCCGCACGAGCGGATCGACGGGCTCGAGCACCTCGACAAGGTGATCGACATCGACCAGTCGCCGATCGGGCGCACGCCGCGGTCGAACCCGGCCACCTACACGGGGGCCTTCGCCCCGATCCGCGACTGGTTCGCGGAACTGCCGGAAGCACGCCAACGCGGCTACCGGCCGGGCCGCTTCAGCTTCAACGTCAAGGGCGGGCGCTGCGAGGTGTGCCAGGGTGATGGGGTGACGCGGATCGAGATGCACTTCCTGCCCGATGTCTACGTCACCTGCGATGCCTGCAAAGGCAGGCGCTACAACCGCGAGACGCTCGAGATCCAGTATCGTGGCAAGTCGATCGCCGACGTGCTCGAGATGACGGTCGAGGACGCGCTCGCCTTCTTCTCCGCCGTGCCGGCGATCCGCGACAAGCTGCGCACCCTTGCCGAGGTCGGACTCTCCTACGTCACGCTCGGCCAGCCGGCGACCACGCTCTCGGGTGGCGAGGCGCAGCGCGTCAAGCTCGCGAAGGAGCTCTCGCGCCGCGCCACTGGGCGCACCCTCTACATCCTCGACGAGCCGACCACGGGGCTGCATTTCGAGGACGTGCGGCGTCTCCTTGAGGTGCTGCACGCGCTGGTCGATGCCGGCAACACCGTAATCGTGATCGAGCACAATCTCGAGGTGATCAAGACCGCCGACTGGATCATCGATCTCGGCCCCGAGGGCGGCGAAGGGGGCGGGCGGATCGTCGCCGAAGGCACGCCGGAGGAGGTCGCGTCCGTTCCGGAGAGCCACACCGGGCGCTTCCTCGCCCCGGTTCTCGCGCGTGACGCCCCCCCGGTGAAGCGACGCCGCGCGGCGGGGTAGCGCCGCCGGCTGCGGCGGCCTATGTCAAAGGCATGACAGCTCCCGTGCACATCGTCGGCGGAGGCCTCGCCGGCTCGGAGGCCGCGTGGCAGCTCGTCACCGCGAGCGTGCCGGTCGTGCTGCACGAGATGCGCCCCGTCCGGATGACGGAGGCGCACACGACCGACCGCTTCGCCGAGCTCGTCTGCTCGAACTCGTTCCGCGCCGATGATCCTCTGCACAACGCCGTCGGCCTCTTGCACGAGGAGATGCGCCGGCTGGGGAGCCTGATCCTGCGTGCGGCGGACGCGAACCGGCTTCCGGCCGGCGGGGCGCTCGCGGTCGATCGCGAGGGGTTCGCCTCGGCCGTCACCGACGCTCTCGCCTCCCACCCTCTCGTGACCGTGGTGCGGGAGGAGATCACGGGCCTGCCGCCCGAAAGCTGGGGCAGCGTCATCGTCGCCACCGGCCCGCTCACCGCTCCCGCTCTGGCGGAGGCGATCCGCGCCCGCACCGGCGAGGAGAGCCTCGCCTTCTTCGACGCGATCGCCCCGATCGTGCACCGCGACAGCATCGACCTTGACATCGCCTGGATGCAGTCCCGCTACGACAAGGGTGGGGGGGCCGACTACATCAACTGCCCGATGGAGCGCGACGAGTACGAAGCCTTCGTCGCCGCCCTGCTCGCCGCCGAGAAGACGAGCTTCAAGGAGTGGGAGCGCACCACCCCCTATTTCGACGGCTGCCTGCCGATCGAGGTGATGGCCGAACGGGGGCTCGAGACGCTGCGCTGGGGGCCGATGAAGCCGGTCGGGTTGCGCAACCCGCGCACCGGCCGCCGGCCGTGGGCCGTGGTGCAGCTCAGGCAGGACAATGCGCTCGGCACGCTGTGGAACATGGTCGGCTTCCAGACCAAGCTGAAACATGCCGAGCAGGTGCGCGTCTTCCGAACCATTCCCGGCCTGCAACGCGCGGAGTTCGCGCGGCTGGGCGGCATGCACCGCAACACCTTCCTCAACTCCCCCCGCGTGCTCGACCGGCTGCTGAGGCTTAAGGCCGCGCCGTGGCTTCGTTTCGCCGGGCAGATCACCGGCGTGGAGGGCTATGTCGAGAGTGCGGCGATCGGCCTGCTCGCCGGCCGCTTCGCCGCCGCCGAGGCGAAGGGCGAGGCGCCCATCCCCCCGCCGCCCGAGACGGCGATGGGCGCGCTGCTTGCCCACATCACCGGGGGCGCGGACGCCGAAACGTTCCAGCCCATGAACATCAACTTCGGCCTCTTTCCGCCATTGCCGGACGGACCGAAAGGACGGGAGCGGAAGCGCGCCTATTGCGAGCGTGCGCTCGCCGCCGCCGATGCCTGGGCGGGGCGGCCGCACGTGCTGCCCGCGCCGCGCGAGGCGGCCTGACCCGCGAACGGACGCGGCGGAGAGACGCCGGGCTTCGACCGACCCGATCAGATCCTCCCGGTGAACGCGGCGCGGAACACCGCCCACTGCGCCCCGAGACGCGGCCCCTCGACCCGCGGGTCGGCCAGATCGTTGTCGAACCGTGCGAGGCGCCCCAGAACCCGCGCGGCAAGCACGGCCGGCAGAAGCACGGGCAGGGCCGCCCGAGCCGGCCGCGCCTGCCGCATCAGCCTCACGTGGTCCGCCGCCATCTCCGCGATCGCGCTCGCGACACGTCGCGCCGGTTCGGGCAGAGGCGAGCGCGCGAAATCAGCCACCCTTGCGCCTGCATCTTGCAGAAGCGCGCGCGGCAGCATCGTCCGCCCGCGCAGGGCGAGAGCGCGGGCATTGCGCAGGCTGCCCACAAGCGCCGCCGCCGTTCCCGCGTGCTTCGCCGCCGTTCGGCTCGCCGCGTCGGTGACGCAGAGCGCATCGAGCGCGATTCGCATCAGCCCCCCCGCCGAGGCGGCGGCATAGGCCTCGAGCGCGAGCGGGTCGGGCACGCCGGCTTCGTCGAGTTCGAGCTCGCGCGCGGTGATCACCGCGTCGAACAGCGACGGATCAAGCCCGCGCGCGGCGACAAGACGCGCGAGCGGCTCGGCAACCGGATGCCGACGCGTTCGCCCGCGTGCGCCCTCCTCGACCACCTCGCGCCACCACTGCAGCCGCAGCATGCCAAGCCCAGGCTGGGTGACCGAGAAGGCAATGCGCGCGAGCTCGGCGTTGAAGGCGTAGAGGACGGCGAGCGTCTCGCGCGCCGGCGCGGGCGAAGCGAGCACGCAGAGGAAACGATCCGGATCCGCCTCGCGCAGGGAGGCGATGAGAGGGGAGAGGTCGCTCACCCGACACCAGATGGGCAGAGCGGAGCGCAGGCGCCAAGGGCGTGGTTGACGTCGCGTCCGCCCCCGCCTAGGTCAGGGCCACTCGCCGACGTGACAACAAACACCGGAGAGAGCCCTCATGGCCTTCACTCTTCCCTCCCTCCCCTACTCCCACGATGCGCTCGCCGCCTTCGGCATGTGCCAGGAGACGCTCGAGCTGCACCACGGCAAGCACCACCAGGCCTATGTCACGGCGCTCAACGGCTTCGTCGAGAAGGACCCCTCTCTTCAGGGCAAGACGCTCGACGAGATCGTGCGGATGTCATACGGCAAGCCGGAGATGGCGGGCGTGTTCAACAACGCCGGCCAGCACTGGAACCACAACCTCTTCTGGCCCTGCATGAAGCCGAATGGCGGCGGCGCGATGCCGCCCCGGCTCGAGGCGAAGATCGTCTCCGATTTCGGCTCGGTCGACGCCTTCAAGGAGGCGTTCAAGCAGGCCGGGGTCACCCAGTTCGGCTCGGGCTGGGCGTGGCTCGTCGTCGGCCGCGACGGGAAGCTTGCCACGACCAAGACGGCGAACGGCTCCAACCCGCTGGCGGAAGGCACGGGCACGCCGATCCTCGGCGTCGATGTCTGGGAGCACAGCTACTATCTCGACTTCCGCAACCGCCGCCCCGATTACCTCACGAACTTCCTCGAGCGGCTCGTGAACTGGGAGTATGTCGACAGCCTGCTCGCGAAGGCCTGAGCGGCGTCGCCGCCGGGCGCGCGGCGCCGGGCGGGTGTGGTGATCCGGGCCGAGCGGGAACGGGGCGGGGTCGCGCGATCCCGCCCCTTTCGCATCGCCGGCGCTCGCGTGTCCTGCTCCGCGATCGCGGGCTCAGCCCTGCTTCGGGGGCGCTGCCTCCCCTTGCGAGCCATCGGTGGTGGGTTTGGACTCCGCAGGCTCTGCGGCCTCCGGCTTCGCCCCCCTGCCCCGGGCCTCCCCCTTCTGCCGCGGCTCGTTGTCCTGCGCCTGGGGCTTCGGCACCTCCTCGCCCGGCTCGCGCAGCACGGTCTGGATCGTTCCCTTGACCAGCTTCACCCGCACGTCGCGCGCGATCTCGGCGATCACCTCGTCGCTATCGGGAGTGACCCGGATCACGGTCGCGACGATGCCTCCGCCAGTGACGATCCGGTCGCCGCGCTTGAGGTCGGCGAGCATCGCCCTGTGCTCCTTCGCCTTCTTCTGCTGCGGCCTGATCAGGATGAAGTAGAACACCACGAAGATCAGGACGAGCGGCAGAAGGCTCATCAGCCCGCCTGTCGGGTCGCCTCCGGCCTGGGCATAGGCGGGGGAAATCAGCATCGTCGCGCTCCGGTTCGTCGTCTGTCGTCTCGGCGGAGTGGCGGGCCGCGAAACCGCCCGCCCCCGGTACGGGGCTTCCTACGCGGCCCTGGCGCGCGAGGAAAGGGGCGGTATGGCGCGACGGCGGCGGGCGGCGATCCCGGCGCCGATCGCCCTGTTGCTTCCGGGTCGTCCGTCGCGGCTGCGCCGGTTCGCGATGGCGGGGTGACGGCCTCGATCCGGCGGGCTACACGCACGCCGCCATGAACGACTCACCACACGACCTCCCCCGCCTGCTCGCGCGGATCGCCGATGCGCTCGACCGCCTCGCGCCGCCGCCCCCTCCCCCGCCCGACCTCAGCGGCTCGGACGCCTTCGTCTGGCAGGCCGACCCGCACCACGCCGACCGCGGCACGCTCACGCCCGTGCCGGCGGTCAACGCCGTGCCGCTTTCGCTCCTGCAGGGGATCGAGCGCCAGCGCGACACACTGCTCGAGAACACGCGGCGTTTCGCGCGCGGGCTTCCCGCCAACAACGCGCTGCTGTGGGGCGCGCGTGGCATGGGCAAGTCCTCGCTCGTGAAGGCGGTGCATGTCGCGGTGAACGCCGAGACCCGCGAGTTGGGCGGGCTTGCGCTGATCGAGATTCATCGCGAGGACATCCGCACCCTTCCCGCCCTGCTGAGGCTCCTGCGCGGCCTGCCGCGCCGGGCGCTGCTGTTCTGCGACGACCTCTCCTTCGATCCGGGCGAGACCGACTACAAGAGCCTCAAGGCCGTGCTCGAGGGCGGTGTGGAGGGAAGGCCGCCGACCGTGCTGTTCTACGCCACCTCGAACCGCCGCCACCTCCTGCCGCGCGACATGATCGACAACGAGCGCGCCTCGGCGATCAACCCGGGAGAGGCGGTCGAGGAGAAGGTGTCGCTGTCGGATCGTTTCGGGCTCTGGCTCGGCTTCCACCACTGCGACCAGTCGACCTATTTCGCCATGGTGGAGGCCTATGCCGCGGCCTACGGGCTTGCCGTCCCGCCCGAGGAGCTGCGCCGCCAGGCAGCGGAATGGTCGGTCACGCGCGGGTCGCGCTCGGGCCGCGTGGCGTGGCAGTTCGTGCAGGACCTTGCCGGGCGGCTCGGCGTGACCCTCCCCGCGTGATCCTGTCGCGCCTGCTCAGGGCGAGCGGTTCGCGATCGCCCGGTCGAGATGCGCCACCGGGTCGACGGGCCTGCCGTCGCGCCGAACCTGGAAGTGGAGCTGCGGCGTCGAGACCGCCCCGGAGGAGCCGACCACGGCGATCTGCTCGCCCGCCCGCACCGCCTGGCCCTGGCGAACCAGCACGCGCTCGGCATGGCCATAAGCCGTGACCCAGCCTCCCTCGTGGCGGATCAACACGAGATTGCCGAAGCCGCGCACCTCGTTGCCGGCATAGATCACCGTCCCGTCGGCAGCGGCGCGCACCGGCGCGCCACGCGGCGCGGCGATGTTGATCCCGTCATTGACGAGGCCACCCCCCTTCGTGCCGAAGGTAGAGATCACCTGACCGCGCACCGGCCAGACGAAGCGCCCGGGCGGAAGGCGCCGAGGGGTCGGGGCGGCGGCGGAACGGAGGGAGGGTCCCCCCGACGCATGGTCGGGGGAAGAAACTGGAGACGATGGCGGTGGCGGGGGCGGCAAGGGGAGCGAGGCCTGCTGCCCAGGCGTCGCGCCGCCAGCGCCTTCGGGCGGCGCCGCATCCGGCGGCGGCAGGGGCTCGGCGATCACTGCGCGGGCGGACGGGACGTCAGGCGCCCTCTCGTCGATACCGTGCGGCAGCACCGGCGGCGGCAAGCTGCCGGCCGGCTGGGCGCGTGCCACCGGGGAAAGGGACGGCGCGACCGGCACCGGGGGCGGCAGGGAACGCGGCACCTGCAGCACTTGGCCGGGGTGGATCCGGTAGGGTGGGGCGAGGCCGTTGGCGGACGCGAGGGCCTGGAGCGTGACACCTTGGGCACGCGCGATGCCGAGCAGCGTGTCCCCCCTCCGGACCACGATGGTGACCGGCTCCGGCGCCCGTGTCGGCAGGTTGGGTGGAGGCTCGCTCGCGCAGGCGGCGACCAGCCCGAGCGCGAGGAGCCACGCTCCGCTTCGTCCTGGGAAGGCGCACGGGCCCGGGCGACGTGGCGTCTTCATCCCACGCAGCCTTAGCGTGCTCTCACATCGCGACGCAATCTCGTCGTCGTCGGGCGGGTTTCCCAGCGTCTTCGGTGTTGCATCCGTGCCGCAGGCGTGACCAGCGGTCGCAGGCGGGCGCGTCAGAGGCGCGGCAGCCTCGACTCCTCGCCGCTGTCATCGGCGACACCGGGCAGAAGCGGAACGAAGCGCACGGCGGCGAGCTGCTCGCGGTCGTAGCGGTCACCCTGCCGGGTGATCCGCCACAGATGCTGGCTGTCGGCCGTCTTCCCCATCGGGATGACCATGATCCCGCTCTCGGGCGAGAGCTGGTCGAGCAGGGCTTTGGGCGCCTCCGCCGGCGCGGCGGTGACGATGATCCGGTCGAACGGCGCGAGCTCGGGCCAGCCCTGCATGCCATCGCCCGCGCGGAAGACGATGTTGGTGAAGCCGAGCTCCTTGAGGATCGACTCGGCGCGGGCAAGCAGGGCCGGGTGGCGCTCGATCGTGTAGAGGCGCCGGCAGAGCCGCGCGAGCACAGCCGCCTGGTAGCCCGAGCCGGTGCCGATCTCGAGCACGCGGTGCCGCTTCGAGACGCGCAGCGCCTCGGTCATCATCGCCACCACCCGCGGCTGGCTGATCGTCTGCCCGAGACCGATCGGGAGCGCGATGTCCTCCCACGCCTGGTCGCGGAACGTCTCGGGCACGAACCGCTCGCGCGGCACGCTCTCGATCGCGCCAAGGACGGCCGCATCGGTGATGCCGGCCGAGCGCAAGGCGAGCACGAGGCGGATGCGGTTGGCGTCGGTCGGCATCGCCCGCCCTCCCCTCTCAGGCGAAGGCCGCGCGGAGCTCGGGCAGGGCGGCGCGCGCGGTGACGTCGATCGTCACCGGCGTGATCGCGATCGCGCCCTGGTTGATCGCCGAGAGGTCCGAGCCGCGCGTCTGCCTCTCCTCCTTCGAGTAGTCGAGGATCCACCAATAGGGGCGGCCCTCCGGGTCGAGCCGCTTCTCGAGCCTCAGCCCCTCCTTCCGCCGCCCCTGATGAGCCACGCGGATCCCGCTCACCGCCCCGTGCGGCAGGTCCGGGATGTTGACGTTGATGAGCGTCGCCTCCGGCCAGGAGAACCCGGCGAGGGTGCGCAGGATGCCCGGCAGCCAGCGCACGCAGGTCTCCCAGCGCGGAGCCCTCGCCACTGTCCCGTTTCGTGGCAGATCAAGGCTGATCGCGACCGCTCGGTGCCCGAGCAGGCAGGCCTCCATCGCCGCGGCGACCGTGCCGGAATAGCCGATGTCCTCGCCGAGATTGGCGCCCATGTTGATGCCGGAGAGCACGAGATCCGGCCCCCGCCCGCCCAGCACCTCGTGCACGCCGAGGAGAACGCAGTCGGTCGGCGTGCCGTCGACAGAGAAGCGACGCGGCGCAATCCGGGTGAGCCGCAGCGGCCGGCGTATCGTGAGCGCGTGGCTGACGGCCGATTGTTGCGTCTCAGGGGCGACCGTCCAGACCTCGCGCGCAAGCCCGCGTGCGATCCGCTCGAGCACACGCAGGCCCGCAGCACCGATCCCGTCGTCATTCGTGACGAGGATGCGGGCGGACGCGAGATCGGCGACCGGGCCGAGAGCGGTCATGCCGGGCCGATTCGCGACATCCCGCCCATGTAGGGCCGGAGCACGTCGGGGATCGTGATCGACCCGTCCTCCTCCTGGTAGTTCTCCATCACCGCGATCAGCGCGCGCCCCACCGCGATGCCGGAGCCATTCAGCGTGTGTACGAAGCGCGTGCCCTTGCGCCCGGCGGCGCGGCAGCGCGCGTCCATGCGCCGTGCCTGGAAGTCGCGGCAGTTTGAGCAGGAGGAGATCTCGCGCCATGCGCCCTGCCCGGGCAGCCAGGCCTCGATGTCGAAGGTGCGCGCAGCGCCGAAGCCGAGGTCGCCCGCGCAGAGATCGACCACGCGATAGGGAATGCCGAGGGCCTGAAGCACCGCTTCGGCGCAGGCGGTCATGCGCGCATGTTCCGCCTCGCTGTCCTCGGGCCGGGTGATCGAGACGAGCTCGACCTTCATGAACTGGTGCTGGCGCAGCATCCCGCGCGTGTCGCGCCCCGCCGCCCCCGCCTCCGAGCGGAAACACGGCGTGAGCGCGGTGACGCGCAGGGGAAGCTCGGCCTCGTCGAGCACGCTTTCGCGCACGAGATTGGTCAACGGCACCTCTGCCGTAGGGATCAGCCAGCGGCCATCGGTGGTTCGGAACAGGTCGTCGGCGAATTTCGGCAGCTGATTGGTGCCGAAGACGGCGGCCTCGCGGACGAGCAGAGGCGGCGAGACCTCGATGTAGCCGCCCTGCCCCGTCTGCAGGTCGAGCATGAACTGGCCGAGCGCGCGCTCAAGCCTCGCGAGCGGGCCCTTGAGAACCGTGAAGCGCGCGCCCGCGATCCGCCCCGCCGTCTCGAAATCCATCAGGCCGAGCCGCTCGCCGAGCTCGAAATGCTGCAACGGTGTCCAGGAGAAGGCGCGCGGCGTGCCCCAGCGCCGGAGCTCGACATTGTCCGCCTCCCCCGACCCGTCCGGAACCTCGGGGTCGGGCAGGTTGGGAAGTGCGGCGAGAGCGGCGTCGAGCTCGGCGCCGAGACGCTGCGCCTCTTCCTCCTCGCGCGCGATCGCCTCGCCCATGGCGGCGGCTTCCGCGAGCAGCGGGGCGGCATCCTCGCCCCTCGCCTTGGCCTCGCCGATACGCTTCGAGAGCGCGTTGCGCGCCGCCTGCATCTGCTCGAAGGCGGCAAGGCTCGCGCGCCGGCGCTGGTCGAGCGCGAGCAGCCCGGCCGAGACAGGGGAGAGGCCACGGCGCGCGAGCGCGGCATCGAAGCCTGCGGCATCCTCGCGGATCCTGCGGATGTTATGCATGTCGGAACGGTCCGGTCAGGTGGCGGCCGCCTGCTGGTCGCGTTTGCGCAGAAGCTTCGCCGCGAGGATCGAGCCTTCGTAGAGCAGGATCAGCGGCAGCGCGAGCCCGACCTGGCTGATCACGTCAGGCGGGGTGATGATGGCGGCGAGCACGAACATGCCAACGATGGCGTAGCGACGCTTCGAGGCCATCGCCTCGGGCGTGATGATGCCGACGCGCGCAAGCAGCACGAGGCCAACCGGCATCAGGAAGGCGAAGCCGAAGGCGAAGATGAGCCGCATCACGAGAGAGAGGTATTCGTTGACCTTCGCCTCGAGCTGGATCGGCAACTCGCCAGGGCCCGCCGGGCTCTCGAAGGAGAGGAAGAAACGCCACGCTGCCGGAATGACGAAGTAGTAGCAGAAGGCCGCACCGGCGGTGAAGAAGAACGGGGTGGCGATCAGGAACGGGGCGACAGCGCGCTTCTCGCTCCGGTAGAGCCCGGGCGCGACGAACAGCCATAGCTGCGTCGCCCACCAGGGGAAGCTGATCATCAAGCCTCCCCAGAGAGCGACCTTGAGATAGGTGAAGAACGCCTCGTAGAGGGCGGTGAAGATCATCCGCCGCTCCGCCCCCGTGGTCTCCTGCAGGATCGTGGCGAGCGGGGCGGCGAGGAAGCCATAGATCTCTTTCGAGAAGACATAACAGAGGATGAAGGCGAGCACGAAGCCGCCGAGCGAGAGGAGGATGCGCTGCCGGAGCTCGAGCAGGTGGTCGAGCAGCGGCATCGGCTTGTCGTCGATTGTGTCCTCTTCCGGGCGCATGGGCCGTGCTCAGACCGGGTCGCGCGCCTGGGCAGGAGCGGCAAGGGAGGCGGGAGGGAGCGTCCCGGGCGGAACGAACGGGGGAGGCCCTTCGGCGACCAAGGGAGAAGCGGCTGGCGGAGGTGTCGTCGACGTGGAGTCGGCGGACGCGGCCGACGCGGCTGGCGGAGGGGCCTCAGCGGGCGCCGGCGTCGCGCTCCAGCTTGCCGTTCCGTAGGAGGATCCTGCGGCATCGGCGAACGGGTCCTTGAACGCGTCCCTCAGACCCTGCTCGTCGATCTGCCGCTCGACGTCGCGCTTCATGTCGTAGATGCCGGTGCGCACCTCGTCGATCTGGCGCTTCACCTCGTCGAGCTTGCTCTCGCGCATCATCTCGTCGACGTGAACCTGGAACTCGCCCGCCATCCGCCGCGCCTTGCGGATGAAGTCGGCAACCCCGCGGATGGCGTGCGGAAGGTCCTTCGGCCCGATCACTACCAGGGCGACGAGCAGGATCAGCGCGATTTCCGACCAGGCGAGATCGAACATGCCTTTCTCTCGGCCGCCGCGCGCGCGGTGGCAAGCCCCTAGTGCCGGAGCCCGCCCCGCTCGCCGGGCGAGGGCTCGTCGAAGGGCGCGTCCTCAGCCGCCGCGGTGCGATTTGCGGCGAGATGGCCGCGCAGGTCGCGCAAGCCGCGCCCGAGCTCAGCGCCGAGAGCGGGCAGCTTGCGGCTTCCGAACAGCAGGAGCAGCACGAGGGCGACCAAGACGATCTGCCAGATGCCGATGCTCATCTCGTTCCCCCACCTTGCCCCGGCATTCTTGCCGCCCTCACCTCTGCCGTCGGGCACAGCCCGCCAGATTGCCAGAGCGTCCCGTTCGCGGCAACGAGGCCCTCACGCCGCTTCCCCAGCGCCGAAGACATAGGCGCGCGTCGGGTCGAGCGCCACCGCCACCTCGGAGTCCCGCGCTGGCAGGTATTCGCCAGGGATTCGCGCATGGACATGAACCTCGGACCCGCCCTCGCGAACCGACAGATGCACCATCGAGGTTCGGCCCAAGAGCCGTGCCGCCTCCACACGCGCGCGAGCGTGGCAGGCCTCTCCCTCGGCAAGCGGCAGAAGGCGGATCGCCTCGGGGCGGATCAGGACCTCGACGCGCTCGCCCTCACGCCGGCCGAGCGCTGGAACGGGGCCAAACGGTGTTGCCACCATGCCGAGCCGCACCTGTCCCGAGAGTCGGATCACCTCGCCGAGGAAAGTTGCGATGAAGGGGGTGGCGGGGTGGAGATAGATCTCGGCGGGTGGCCCTTCCTGCTCGATCACGCCGCGGTGCAGGATGGCCATGCGGTCGGCCATGAACATGGCCTCTTCCGCATCGTGGGTGACCATCAGCACGGCGATCCCCTCCTCTTGCAGCACATGCAGGTTATCGTCGCGCACCCGGTCACGCAGACGCGCATCGAGCCCGGAGAACGGCTCGTCGAGCAGAAGCACCTTCGGCCGTGGCGCGAGCGCGCGGGCAAGCGCCACACGCTGCTGCTGCCCGCCAGAAAGGGTGTGGGGCATCGCGTCTGCGAACTGCTCCATCTGCACGCGCGCGAGCATCTCCATCGCCCGGGCGCGACGCTCCGCTGAGCGAAGCCGCCGCAAGCCGAAGGCGACGTTCTCGAGCACCGAAAGATGGGGAAACAGAGCGAAGTCCTGGAACAGGAGGCCGACGCCACGCTCCTCGGGGGGCACCTCACGCCCCGGCTCCGCGACGACCCGCCCGCCGACCAGCACCCGGCCGTGTTGCAGCGGGGTGAGGCCGGCGGCGATCCGAAGCAGCGTCGTCTTGCCGTCCCCTGACGGCCCGAGCAGGCAGACGATCTCGCCCGGTGCGACGTGGAGGGAGATCCCCTTGAGCACCTCCGTCGCGCCGAAGCGGTGGTGGATATCCTCGAGCCTGAGCGTCATCAGCCGCGCACCTTCCATGCAGTCTCGCCGCCGTTCGGGTCAAGCGGCGGCGGCCTCTCCTCCTCGACCTCCCCGCCCCCGGGCGAAAGCGGCTCCTCGGGCGAGCGTTCAGGCGAGGCGGGCGGCAGCGGGTCAAGAAGGCCGGCGGCCTTCAGCTCCTCGAGCTTCGGCAGATCCTTGAGCGAGGCGAGGCCGAAATGCGCAAGGAACGTCGCGGTGGTGCCCCAGGTCGCCGGGCGGCCTGGGGTCTCCCGTCGCCCCTTCGGCTCGATCAAGCCCGCCTCGAGGAGCGAATCGAGCGTTCCCTGGCTCAACCCCACACCGCGGATGTCCTCGATCTCGGCCCGTGTGATCGGCTGGTGGTAGGCGATGATGGCGAGCGCCTCAACGGCTGCGCGCGAGAGCCTCCGTGGCACCTCGAAGCGTCGGCGCAGGAGCGGCGCGAGGTCGGGCGCGGTGCGCATCTGCCACCCCCCCGCCACCGCCACCACCTCGACCCCTCTCCCCGCGAGACTCTCGGCGAGAGCGGCGATCACGGCGGCGGCGGGAACGCCCGCGGGAAGGAGCGAGGCGAGCGCCTCTTCCGTCACCGGTTCGGCCGCGGCGAAAAGGAGCGCCTCGGCAAGCCGGACGTGATCGGCGCCGACCGCGGGCGCCGACAGCGGAAGCTCGTCGGCGCAACCGTTCTCGTGTTCGCTCGGCGTGCTCATGCCTCCTCAGCGGCCGCGCCATCGGGCTCTGCCCGTGCTGGCTTCACATAGATGGGTCCGAAGGGCTGGTCCTGCCGCAGCGCCACGGTGCCTGCCTTGGCGAGTTCGAGCCCGGCGACGAGCATCGAGGCCATCGCCGCCCGCAGGGGCAGGCCGCGCGCGAGCCCCTCGGGCAGGAAACTCGACAGAACCGCCCAGCCGGGCACGCGCCCGACCAGACGCGCAAGCCGCTGCATGGCCTCCTCGACGGAGAGGAGGTCGAGCGGAGGCGGGGCGTAGCTCCGTGCCGAGAGGGACCGCCGCCGCGCCGCCGCATACGCCGCGATCAGCTGCGACAGGGTGAGCCGTATTCCCCCCGGCACGCGTTCGACCAGAGCCTCTGGAGCACCGCGCGGCCAGACGTCGACGCCAAGCCGCTCGCGCGCCATCAGCGCCGCCCCCGCCTCGCGCATCGCCTCGAGGCGTCGTAGCCGCAAGGCCAGGGCCTCGGCCGCCGCCTCGGGCGACGGCTCGTCCTCGGACCGCTCGGCGGGGGGGATGAGAAGCCGCGACTTCAGATAGGCGAGCCAGGCGGCCATCACCAGAAGGTCGGCGGCGAGCTCGAGATCAAGCGCGCGGGCGCGGGCGATCCAGGCGAGATACTGCTCGGCAAGGGCAAGCACGGAGATACGCGCGAGATCGACCTTCTGCTCGCGGGCGAGAGCGAGCAGAAGATCAAGCGGCCCCTCGAACCCCTCGACCGCGACGGCAAGCGTGTCGCCGCCAGCCTCGCGGCGCGGCTCGTCCTCTGCGAAGGGGACCGTCGCGGCGCTCATCGCGCCTCTCTAGAACCCGGCGGCGGCGAAGACCAGCCGCCGGAAGAAGGCGAGTGGCGGCCACAGGATCGCGCCCAGAGGGTCGGAGGCGATGCCCGCCTGGCGCAACAGGGCAGGCACGAGAAAGAAGCCGAGGATGATGATCGGGAAGCCCACCGGCTCGAGCCGCGCCAGCGCCCGCGCCGGCCGCTCCGGCAACAGGCCCACAAGGATCCGCCCGCCGTCGAGCGGCGGGATCGGCAACAGGTTGAACAGCATCAGGAGAAGGTTGATCAGAACCGCGAACAGGATCAGCTGCACCGCATACTCGGCGAGCGAGCGCGGCAGGGGGTCGACAAGGTGGCCCGCCAGCGCGAACAGGAACGCGAGTACGAGGTTGATCGCCGGCCCCGCCGCGGCCACCCAGGCCATGCCGGCGCGCGGATTGCGGAAGTGGCGCGGGTCGACCGGCACGGGCTTCGCCCAGCCGAACATCACCTCGACGCGACCGATCGTCAGCATCTGGGCGGCGAACAGGATCAGCGGCACCGCGACGGTTCCCGCCGGGTCGGCGTGCCGGACCGGGTTGAGGGAGAGCCGGCCGTGCAGCCGGGCGGTCGGGTCGCCGAGGGCATTGGCCGCCCACCCGTGCGCCACCTCGTGCAGGACGATCGCGACCAGCGCCCCCGGCGCGATCACCAGGAACCCCCAGAGGATCGCCTCGATCATGCGAGCAGGGCGGCAAGCGCCCGCTCAGCACGGGCACGGTCGAAGCGTCGCGGCGAGAGGGCGGCGCGCGCGGCCGCCTTCAGCCGGCGGGCAGTGGCGGCGGAGAGCTCCGGAACCGCGGCGAGAACCGCCTCCGTGCGCGCGAGATCGCCCGGGCACTCGAGCGCGAGGTCGCAGCCGGCGGCGATCGCCGCTCGGGCAAGGGCGCCCGGCTCGCCGCCGAGCGCGCCCATGGCGAGATCGTCGGTCACGAGCACTCCGCGAAACCCGATCTTGCGCCGGATAAAGCGGATGACGGCAGGCGAGAGCGTGGCGGGGCGTGCATCGTCGAGGGCAGCATAGATGATATGGGCCGTCATCGCCCAGGGAACCAGCCCGGAGAGAGCGGCGAATGGCTTTGCATCGCGTGAGAGCAGCTTGGCCTCCGTCGCCTCGACCACGGGGAGGGCGTGGTGGCTGTCCGCGGTCGCCCGTCCGTGGCCGGGGATGTGCTTCATCACGGGCGTCACGCCCCCGGCGAGCAGGCCGCGTGCCATTGCGCGGCCGAGGCTTGCGGCAAGGCGCGGTGTGTTGCCATGCGCACGATCGCCGATCACCTCGTGCGCGCCGGGCACGGGAAGGTCGAGCACCGGAGCGCAATCGACCGTGATGCCGATCGCGAACAGATCGTCGGCGATCAGCCGCGCGTTGAGGAAGGCAGCGCGCCGGGCGGCAGCGGGGTCGCGCGCGGCGAGCGCGGCGAACACGGCGGCGGCGGGCGGATGTCGCCAGTGCGGCGGGCGAAGCCGGGCGACCCTCCCTCCCTCCTGGTCGATCAGCACCGGCGCGTCCTCGCGCCCCACGGCGCGGCGGAAGGCGGCGGTGAGGTCGAACACCTGGGCGGGGTCGACGATATTCCGGCCGAACAGGATCAGGCCGAGCGGCGGGCGGCGCCGCAACAGGCGCTCTTCGGCCGCGCCGAGCTCGGGGCCGGAGACGCCGATGATCGCTGCGCGAGGGGCCGCGGCTGCCACAAGGTCATCCCGCCGGGGCGACGAAGCAGGACCCGCCGCGGGCCCGCACCTGGTCGCAGAAGCTGCGCGCCTCCGCGTTGGTCGCGAACCCGCCCGCGCGCAGCCGGAAGAAGGGCTGGCCGTCGCGCTCCCCGCGGCTGATCGAGGGGCGGAGCGGGCCGAGCAGGTCCGGCATGCGGCGACGAAGCCGTTCCCACTCGGCTTGGGCCGCGGCCTCCGTTGGCACGGCGGCGAGCTGCACCTGGATACTGCCCGTACCACCCGGCGGCGCCGCCGCGGCTTGGGACGACGTTGCCGGCTGGGCCGAGGGCTGGGGTGAGGGAGGCGTGACCGGGGGCGAGGAGGCGGCGGGAGGAGGCGGGGCCTGCCCGCTTCTCGGCGCCGTGCCGGCCTCCGGCTGAGCGGCGGCTCGCTCGGCCGGCGTCGCCTGCTCGCGGGGCGTCTCGCTCTCGGCGAGGGAGGCGCGCTGGGCCGGCAAGGCGGGTGGAGCGACCGGAACGGGCTTCGGCGCCTCGGGCGGCGGCAGGAGGCTCTCCACGCGCTGGCCGGTGCCTTCGCCCCCGCCGCTTCTCGGTACGGCGGCACGCGAGAGCTGGTCATAGACCGCCTTGTCGAGATTAGCGACGCGCATCCCTCCCGGGTCGTCCGGTCGGACGCGCACAGGCGTTGGGTCGGCAGAGATCAGCGGCGCCTCGTCACCGTCCTGCGGCAGGCCGCCGAGAAGCTGCATCGCCACAGCGCCCGCAAGCGACACGAGGGCAAGGCCGCCGAGCCAGAACGCCCAGCGGAAGCGCCTGCGGTCACGGCGACGCCAGGCGGGATCGGCCACCGCCGTCGCCGGTGGCTTCGCCCAGCCGCCCGCCTCCGGGATGTCGAGCTTGCCGTTCATCGCCCCTGACCGCCCATCGCCGACGCCTGATCCCCGCTCCCGTCCCGCATAGCCCTGACCGTGGCCGTTTCAGCGCATCTCCTCGACCGGCGTCACCCCGATCGTCTCGAGGCCCGAGGCGATCACCGTCGCCGTCGCCTGCACGAGCGCGAGCCGCGCCCGCGTCGGCTCCGGCGCCTCGGGCTGGATGAAGCGGAGCTCCGCCTCGTCGCGCCCGCGGTTCCAAAGGCCATGGAACGCCGCAGCCACATCATACAGATAGAACGCGAGTCGGTGCGGCTCGTACGCGACCGCCGCCTGCTCGACCACCCGCGGCCAGGCGACGAGGGTGCGGATCAGCGCGAGCTCGGCCTCGTCGGAGAGATGATCGAGCGGTGCGGCGGCGAGCGCCGCCGGGTGGACGTCAAAACCGAGACTTGCCGCATGCCGCAGCACCGACCGGCAGCGCGCATGCGCATATTGCACGTAGAACACCGGGTTGTCCTTGGTCTGCTCGCGCACTCGGTCGAGGTCGAACTCCATCTGCGCGTCCGACCGACGGGTGAGCATGATGAAGCGGACGACGTCGCGGCCAACCTCGTCGATCAGCTCGCGCAGGGTCACGAAGGTTCCGGCGCGCTTCGACATACGCACCGGCTCCCCGCCCTTCATCAGGTGCACGATCTGGCAGAGCAGGACGCGGAACGAGGCGCCCTCGTCGAGGGCGCGGACGGCCGCCTCCATGCGCTTGACATAGCCGGCATGGTCCGCGCCCCAGACCTGGACGATGCGTCGGAAGCCGCGCGCGAGCTTGTCGGCGTGGTTGGCGATGTCGTTGGCGAAGTAGGTAAAGCTGCCGTCGCTCTTGCGCAGCGGCCGGTCGATGTCGTCGCCGAAGGCCGTCGAACGGAACAGGGTCTGCGGCCTCGGTTCCCAGTCCTCCGGCTTCTGGCCCTTCGGCGGATCAAGCACGCCCGTGTAGATGAGGCCGCGTTCCGTGAGGCGTTCCAGCGTCTCGTGCACCCGCCGCGAGGCGACCAGTTCGGCCTCCGAGACGAACACGTCATGCCGAACGCCAAGGGCGGCGAGGTCGTCGCGGATCGTCTCCATCATGGCTGCGACGGCTTCCGCGCGAACGGTTTCCATCCACACGGACGGTTCGGCGGGCCTTGCCCCCTCGCGGCACAGGGAGAGACCATGGCGCCGTGCGAGACCCTCGCCGACCGGGACGAGATACGCGCCGCGATACTGGAGCCCGCCCGGGACGAGCGCCTCGAACTCGGCCTCGGTCAGGGGGGTTCCGAGCGCCTGGAGGTAGCGCCAATAGGCCGCCCAGGCGAGCGCCTCGACCTGCGCGCCGGCGTCGTTCACGAAATACTCCCGCGTGACCGCGAAGCCGGCCTTGGTGAGCAGCCCGGCAAGCGCATCGCCCACCACGGCGCCGCGGCAATGGCCGATATGCATCGGCCCGGTCGGGTTGGCGGAGACGTATTCGACATTCACCCGCTCGCCACCGCCGATCGTGCTCGAACCGTAGTCGGCGCCCGCATGCAGGATGTCGGCAAGCCGTGCGCGCAGGAAGCCGGGCTCGAGGCTAAGATTGACGAAGCCTGGGCCCGCGACCTCGGCGCACGCCACCGCCGGATGCTGCGCGAGCTCGGCAGCGAGGCGCTCGCCGAAGGCGCGCGGGTTCTGCCGAGTCGCCTTCGCGAGCACCAGCGCGGCGTTGGTGGCGATGTCGCCGTGCGCGGCATCGCGTGGCGGCTCGACGCCGATCGCTGCGACGAGCTCTGCCGGCACGTCCGGGGCGAGGCGGAGCACGGCCTCGCGCACGACCTCGCGGAACGTCGAGAAGATGTTCATGCACACTCCGGGCGGAGGAAGCGTGGCCCTCAGGCCGTCTCAGTCGCGCTCAGGTCGAACAGGCGGCGATGCTCGTCAAGGGCGAAGCGGTCGGTCATGCCGGCGATGTAGTCGCAGACCTGAAGCGCGGTGCGGTCCGAGCCGGGGGCCCCCGCTCCCTCCTGCCACTCGGTGGGCAGGCAGGCGGGTTCTGCGACCAAGGCGGCGAAGAGCTCGCGGACCACGCGGCGCGCCTTCAGCGTCATGCGGTTGACCCGGAAATGCCGGTACATGCGGGCGACCAAGAACGCCTTGATCACGCGCACCGCCTCCGCCCCCGATGGCGAGAAGGCGACCACGGGGGCGCCGAGCCGGCGGATGGCATCCGAATCGCGCGGCGCGGCCGCCTCGAGCCGCGACGCGGTCTCGGCCACGAGGTCGCGCACCAGCCGGTCGATCAGCCGGCGGATCGTCTCGTGGTGCAGCCGCGGCGGGGCGAGTCCGGGCCAATCTGCCTCCGCCGCCGCGACCGCTTCCCCGACGAGCGGCAGGGTGCGGACCTCGGCGAGCGTGAACAGCCCCGCGCGAAGCCCGTCATCGAGGTCATGGGTGACGTAGGCGAGATCGTCGGCAAGTGCGGCCACCTGCGCCTCGGCCGAGGCGTGGCTTGCGAGGTCGAGGTCGAAGCGGGCGGCGAAGGCGGCGACATAGGCCGGCGGGTCGGTGACCGGCCCGTTGTGCTTGACCAGCCCCTCGAGCGTCTCCCAGGTGAGGTTGAGACCGTCGAAGGCAGCGTAGCGACGCTCGAGCAGGGTGACGACGCGCAGCGCCTGGGCGTTGTGGTCGAAGCCGCCGAAGGGCTGCATCGCGGCGTTCAGCGCCTCCTCCCCGGCATGGCCGAAGGGGGGGTGGCCGAGGTCATGGGCGAGCGCGAGCGCCTCGGCGAGATCCTCGTTGAGACGCAACAGGCGGGCGATGCTGCGCGCGATCTGGGCCACTTCGAGCGAGTGGGTTAGACGCGTGCGGTAGTGGTCGCCTTCCGCGGCGACGAAGACCTGCGTCTTGTGCTTGAGGCGCCGGAAGGCGGTCGAGTGCACGATCCGGTCACGGTCGCGCTGGAACGGCCCGCGTGTTCCCGAGCAGGGTTCAGCGACAAGGCGGCCGCGCGTGCGGTCATGCGGCACCGCATAGGCAGCGAGCGGATGCGGATAGTTGGCCGAGTCGGGCATCCGTGTCAGGGTGCGCCGGTGCGGCCCTCCGCCGCAACCGTCGAGGTTTGACATCAGGGCGGCGGACGCCGATCTTGGTGCGAGAGGTTCGCAGATGGATCACGCCGCTCCTGCCCCTGCCCCCGCGACGGCCGCACCGGCCGCCTCGGCGCGCGAGGTTCGTCTCTCGCCTGCCGCGGCGCGGCGCGTGGCGGAGATCGTCGCGCAGGAAGGCAACCCCGCTCTGATGCTTCGCCTCACCGTCTCGGGCGGTGGCTGCTCGGGGTTCCAGTATGGGTTCTCGCTCGATACGGCCGTCCATAAGGACGACCGGGTGTTCGACGCTGGCATCGCACGGCTCGTGGTCGACGAGACCTCGCTCGAGCTCCTCGGCGGCGCAGAGGTCGACTACGAGGACGGGCTGATGGCCTCGCACTTCACGGTGCGAAACCCGAACGCCACATCCTCCTGCGGCTGCGGGAGCTCCTTCTCGGTCGGCTGAACCGACGTTGGGTCAGCGCCGGTTGGTCATGAATCGGCCGGAGCAGGCGGGGCTTTCCCACTCTCCCCAGCCCACGCGCCACTGAAGACGGCCGCGCAGGACGAGACCGTCGCTGCCGCCGATCCGCATCACGAGCGTGCCATCGGGGCCGACACTTCCCGTGACCGGCCTGATGCCCCCCGCGCCGCTGAACCTGCCCGAGATCTGCCCGCCCGAGATGGTGTAGTCACCGGCGAAGCCGCGCCCGCAGGGACCCTGGTCGGTCACGACATCGATCACCCACGCGCCGTCGAACGCACCGTGCCCGGCGCCGCCCATCTGCGCCGAGGCCACGCCAACCGAAGCAATCGTGATGACGGCGACGGCCGCGATCAGCCCCTTCATCGCACGTGATCTCCCGTGGCAGGCAGCGTAAAGCAAACGGGGGTAAGGGCGGAACCCATGCCCAACCTGCTCCCGGCCGCGGGCCTCCTCACTCTCCGGACCGCCGGCCCGCCACGGCATCGCGCAGCCGGGCCCGCTCCGATCAGGCCCCGGGCCGGAGAGCGAGCGCATGGGTCGCAAACGGGTCGCCGGCGATCGGGACGAAGCCGAGAGCGAGATACATCGCCGCCGCCGCGGCATGATCGGGCCCAAGCCGGACGCGGATGAGCCGGAACTGCTCCTCCGCCCCGGCAAGCGCCGCGCGGGCTAGCATCGGCCCAATCCCCTTTCCCCGCATCTCGGGGCGCACATAGAGGTGCCGCAGTCGGCCGACCGTCGGGTCGTTCGAATGCGGGTCGCGCCCGCGCGCGACGAGCCCCGCGAGCGTGTCGCCGACCCAGGCCGCGAGCACGACCTCGCCGGGGCGGTCGAACCGGGTGATGCCGGCATGCCAGTCGGCCAGCATCCGGTCGAGGAAGTGGTGACCTTCCGCGCGCGCCGCCGCTGCGAGAGCGGCGAAGGCCTCGCCGTCGATGTCGGCGAAGGGGCGGATCGCGGCGTCGGTCACCGAGGCTCCGCTGCGACCTCGACTACCCGCCCGGCGGAGAGGGCGAGCAGGCGCTCGGGGGTGATCTCGAACACATGCGCCGGGCTTCCCGCCGCCGCCCAGACGCGGCTGAGCGCCATCACCCGCGCGTCGATCAGCACGAGAGGTGGGGTGAGATGTGCGAGAGGCGCCACACCGCCGATCGCGAAGCCCGTCACCTCGCGCACCCAGCGCCCCTCGGCCCGTTCGATCGGGGCGCCGAGGATCGCAGCGAGGCGGTCGAGATCGACGCGATCGGCGCCGGAGACGATCACGAGCACGGGCCGGGCCGACCCCTTCTGCCGGAACACGAGGCTTTTTGCGATCTCGGCGACGGAACACCCCACCGCCCGTGCGGCATCCTCGGCGGTGCGCGTGCCTTCCGGGAAGGCGCGGATCGTGTCCGGGTGCCCCGCAGCGGCGAGCGCGGCCCGCACG
Organism: Elioraea tepida; assembly: GCF_019203965.1. Taxonomy (NCBI): domain Bacteria; kingdom Pseudomonadati; phylum Pseudomonadota; class Alphaproteobacteria; order Acetobacterales; family Elioraeaceae; genus Elioraea; species Elioraea tepida. The sequence goes on along the minus strand of NZ_CP076448.1, from coordinate 289,287 downwards.
CGCGCGACCGAGCCGCCCTCCTGAGGCGACGCCACCGGCCCGGGGGCCGGGCGCGGCTTGGGCTCAGCCATTGCCGTTTGCCGCGACCCGGTCATCGGCATGCACGCCGAGGGTCTTGAGCTTGCGGTGCAGCGCGCTGCGCTCCATGCCGACGAAGCTTGCGGTGCGGCTGATATTGCCGGAGAAACGGTTGAGCTGGGCGAGCAGATACTGCCGCTCGAACAGCTCCCGCGCCTCGCGCAACGGCAGGGCCATGATCTCGGCCGACTTGTCCCAGCGCAGAACGGTGGGCGCGGCGGCGCCGATGTCGGGCGGCAGGTGCTCGGCGCGGATCGGCTCGCGCGGCTCGCCGGGAGCCATGATCAGGAGCCAGTCCATAAGGTTCCGCAGCTGGCGGACATTGCCGGGCCAGTCATAGGTCTGCAAGACCGCGAGCGCGTCCTCGGAGAGGTCGCGCAAGGGCAGGCCGGAGCTCTCGGCGGAGCGGGCGAGGAAGTGGCGCGCGAGCGCGGGGATGTCCTCGCGACGCTCGCGCAGCGCGGGCACCCGAAGCGGCACGACGTTGAGCCGGTAGAACAGGTCCTCGCGGAACCGGCCGGCCTGGATCTCGGCGCCGAGGTCGCGGTTGGTGGTCGCGATCACCCGCACGTCGACCTTGACGCGCGTCGCCCCGCCGATGCGCTCAAAGGCCTGGTCCTGCAGCACGCGCACGATCTTGCCCTGGGTCTCGAGCGGCATGTCGGCCACCTCGTCGAGCAGGAGCGTGCCGCCATGGGCATGTTCGAGCGTGCCGGCGCGACGTGGGCTCGTGAGCGGATCCGCCCCTGCCTCGACGCCGAACAGCTCGTCCTCGAGCCGGGCCGGGTTAAGGGTGGCGCAGTTCAGCACCATGAACGGCCCGTTCGCGCGGCGCGAGCGGATGTGCAGCATGCGCGCGACCACCTCCTTCCCGGCTCCAGCGGGGCCGGTGATGAGCACGCGCGAGCCGGTGGGCGCGACCTTTTCCACGGCCGAGCGGAGCTCGCGGATCTGCGGGCTCGTGCCGATCAGCTCGGTCTCGGCGCCGGCGCGCAGCCTCAGTTCGCTGTTCTCGCGCTGCAGCTGCGCTGCCTCGATCGCGCGGCGGACGACGAGCAGAAGCCGGTCGGCCTTGAAGGGCTTCTCGATGAAGTCGTAGGCGCCCTGCTGGATCGCCTGCACCGCGGTCTCGATCGTGCCGTGGCCGGAGATCATCACCACCGGCACTTGCGGCTCCTCGCGGTGCAGCACCTCGAGGATGCCGAGCCCGTCGAGGCGGGAGCCCTGCAGCCAGACATCGAGCACCACGAGCGAGGGGCGGCGGGCGCGGAACGCGGCGATCGCCGAGTCGCTGTCGGCCGCCTCGCGCGTCTCGTAGCCCTCGTCGCGGAGGATGCCGGTCACCAGCATCCGGATGTCGGGCTCGTCATCGACGATCAGGATGTCATGCGCCATGCGCCGCCTTCTGCATCCCCGCCTCGACCGACGGCACGGGCTCGGCCGCCGGGACGGCGAGCGGCAGCGACAGGGTGACGCGCGCTCCGGGCTTGCCGTCCGGCCGGTCCAACAGCTCGAGCCGGCCCAAATGGTCTTCCATGATCTTCTTCACGATCGCAAGGCCGAGCCCGGTTCCCTTGGTTTTCCGCGTCACATAGGGCTCGGTGAGCGACTCGCGCCCCTCCGCCGGCAGGCCTTCGCCGTCATCCTCGACCGTGATCTCGGCCCAACCGTCGCGGGCGGCGAGCGCGACCCTGATCTGCCCCGCCCCCGGCCGCGCCGCCACCGCGTCGATTGCGTTCTGCAACAGGTTGGTCACCGCCTGGCCGATCAGCCGGCGGTCACACTGCGCCACCGGCGCCGGCTCCTCGATCGCGAGCTCGAACGCGAGCTCGGGGTGGGCGTTGCGCTGCAGGAACACGGCTTGGCGGACGATCTCGCCGAGATCCTCCTGCCGCAAAACTGGCTGCGGCATGCGCGCGAAGGCGGAGAACTCGTCCACCATCCGGCCGATGTCGCCGACCTGCCGGACGATGGTTTCGGTACAGAGACGGAATGTCTCGGGATCGGACTGGATTTCGGGAAGGTATTTCCGCTTCAGCCGCTCGGCGGAAAGCTGGATCGGCGTGAGCGGGTTCTTGATCTCGTGCGCGATCCGGCGCGCCACGTCGGCCCATGCCGCCTGGCGCTGCGCGGCGACCAGAGCGGTGACGTCGTCGAAGGTGACGACGAAGCCCCTGATCCTGTCCTCCGCCCGCTCAGCATCGATCCGGAGCACGAGCGTCCGCCGCGACGCGGCAGGCCCGATCCTGACCTCCATCCCGGCCGTGCCGCGGGGGCTTGCGGCAGCGCGTTCAAGCGCCGGCGCGAACTCGGGCACGACATCGGCGAGCCGCTCGCCGAGATGGGCGACGAGATCGACCCCGAGCAACTCAGAGGCGGAGCGGTTGGGCAGGTTGATCCTCCCCTCCCCGTCGAGGCCAATCACGCCGGCCGAGACGCCAGCGAGCACGCCTTCGGTGAAACGCCGGCGTTCGTCGATCTGGCGGTAGGCGTCCATCAGCTCGTCGCGGTTGGCCGAGAGCTGGCCGATCATTCGGTTGAAAGCGCGCGCGAGAACGCCGATCTCGTCGTCCGAGTGGCGCTCCGGCACGCGCACCGCGAGGTCGCCCGCGCGCACGCGCTCGGCGGCGAAGACGAGCGAGGAGATCGGGCGCGCGAGCTGGCCCGCGATGACGAGCCCGACCAGGACCGCGGCGAACAGGATCAGAAGAGCGACCACGGAGAAGATCAGCGCGAACGTGATCTGGAGCCCCGACCGGCTCGCCTCGAGCCGTCGATACTCGGCCACTGCCTGTTCGGTCCGTTCCATGTGGCCGAGCACGTCGGCGTCGACGGGCCGGCCGACGAGCAGCATCAGCGGGCCCGGAAGGTCGAGGGCGACGACCGCCCGCACCCTGTCCTGGCGGGTCGGTTCGAGCAGTGCCACCTCGCCGGTGCGGGCGAAGTCGATCGCCCAGCCGGGGACGGTGTCGCCTACCGGCGGAACGAGCAGGCCGGCGGTCGCGACGGGCCGGCCGGTCGCGGGGTTGAACACAACCGCCTCGGTCAGGCCGCGGAAGGCGATCTGCCGCTCAAGCAGGAGCGAAAAGACGGTCGGCCCCTGGGTGAGCAGCATCGGCGCGGCGCGGTTGATGTCATTGGCCATCGCGAGCGCATCGGCGCGGATCGTGCGCTGGTGTTCCTCGAGATAGGCCTTGGAGGCGGCGAGGCTCTCCTCGAGAGCGGTGCGGACGCGCTGGTTGAACCAGTTCTCGAGGCCGCGGTTGAAGAAGGCCGCCGAGAACACCGTGACGATGATCGTCGGCGTCACCGCGACGAGGCCGAACAGGAGCACGAGCCGGACATGCAGACGGGAGCCCGCCGAGCCGCGGCGACGCTCCACCCACACGCGCACGACCCGAACCGCAAGCACAGCGGCGAGGATCAGGAGCAGGGCGAGGTTGACGTTGACGAGCCAGAGGATCGAGCCGGGGGGAAGGCCGAGTGCGCCGGTTCCGGTGACGGCGGCGAAGGTGACGACACCGGCCGCGATCGCCGCAAGCGCGATGCCGAGGGTGAGCCACCGCCCGGCGCGGCCGACCACAACCCAGTCGAGCGCGCGCCTGAGCGCGCCGCGCCGCGCGGCAGCACCTTCGGCCGCATCGAGCTTCTCGGCCATCGCTCCCGCGGCCATCGCCGCGCTCAGCCGAGGCCTCGGATCACCGGAATCTCGAGCTCGCGGATCTTCTTGCGCAGCGTGTTCCGGTTGAGCCCGAGCACGCGCGCCGCCCGGATCTGGTTGCCGCGCGTGGCGGCGAGGGTGAGCTGGATCAGCGGCCGTTCCACCTCCTGGATGATGCGTTCGTGCACGCCTGGGCTCGGCAGCCCGTCCTTGTGCCCGGCGAAATAGGCGCGGAGGTGACGCTCGACGGCCTGGGCGAGCGTCTCGGGCTCGCCGGTCGGCGCCACGGGCTCCGCGGAGGCGGTCTCGGCGAGTTCGGCGGCGATCACCTCCTCGCCGATCGTCTCCTGCGGGTAGAGCGCGGCAAGCCGGCGCATCAGGTTCTCGAGCTCGCGCACATTGCCCGGCCAGCGATAGGCCTTCAGCCGCTCGATCGCGCCCTCGGTCAGCGTCTTCGCGGGCAGGCCCTTCTGCCGGTTGGCGGCGAGGAAATGCCGCGCGAGCGCGGGGATGTCCTCGGCCCGCTCGCGCAACGGGGGCAGGCGGATCGGCACGACGTTCAGGCGGTAGAACAGATCCTCGCGGAACAGGCCCTGGCGGATCAGGGCGCGGAGGTCGCGATGCGTTGCGGCGACGATCCGAACATTCACCCGAACCGGCGCGCGGCCGCCGACGGAGGTGAACTCGCCCTCCTGGAGCACGCGCAAAAGCCGCGTCTGCGCCTCCGGGGGCATGTCGCCGATCTCGTCGAGGAACAACGTGCCGCCATTGGCCTGCTCGAACCGCCCTTGGGTGCGGCTCGTTGCGCCGGTGAAGGCGCCGCGCTCGTGGCCGAAGAGCTCGCTCTCGATCAGCTCGCGGGGGATCGCCGCCATGTTGATCGCGATGAAGGGCCCGGCGCGGCGCGTGCCGTAGTCGTGCAGAGCGCGCGCGACCAGTTCCTTGCCGGTGCCGCTTTCGCCGGTGATCATCACCGTGAGGTCGGTGGCGGTGACGCGGGCGACGGTTCGGTAGATCTCCTGCATCGCAGGCGAGCGGCCGACGAGCGGCAGCTTCTCCTCCTCCGACGCCTCTCCCTCCACCGTCTCGGCGGCGGGCGGGGCGGCGAGGGCACGCCCGACCACGGCGAGAAGCTCGTTGAGGTCGAAGGGCTTGGGCAGGTAGTCGAAGGCGCCGCGCTGGGTCGCCTTCACCGCCGTGGTGAGGGTGGACTGGGCGCTCATCACCACGACGCGGAGATCGGGGCGGACGCGCCGTATCCGCGGCACGAGGTCGAGCCCGTTCTCGTCCGGCATCACCACGTCGGTGATCACGAGGTCGCCTTCCCCGTCCTCCACCCAGCGCCACAGGGTGGCGGCCGTGCCGGTGGTGCGCACCTGGTAGCCAGAGCGGGTCAAGGCCTGGCCGAGCACGGTGCGGATCGAACGGTCGTCGTCGGCGATCAGGATCGTCGCGGTCATGCTGTCTCGTCCTCCTGTGCCGTTCCGGCACTGCCCGGATGCACGGGCAGGTGCAGGCGGAAGATGGTTCGGCCGGGAACGCTGTCGCACTCGACGAGCCCGCCATGGTCGCGGATGATCTTGGCGACGAGTGCGAGCCCGAGCCCGCTGCCCTGCCGCTTGGTGGTCACGAACGGGTCGAACAGATTCGGCTTGAGTTCCTCGGGGATGCCGCAGCCCGTATCCCGCACCGACACAACGAGCGGCAGGTGCAGGCGCCGTGTCGCTCCCGGAACCGCGAGCCTCACCCCGTGCTGATAGGCGGTGGCGAGCTCGATCACCCCGCCCGGCCTGCCCTGCGCCTCCGGAATCGCCTCGGCGGCGTTCTTCACGAGGTTCAGCATCACCTGGATGAGCTGGTCGCGATTGCCCCAGACCGGCGGCAGCGAGGGGTCATAGGTCTCGATGAAGCGCACGTGCCGGGCGAAGCCGCTCTGCGCGAGCCGCCGCACATGCTCGAGCACCTGGTGGATATTCACCTCGCCGCGTTCGATCGGTCGGTCGGAGAAGCACTCCATCCGGTCGACGAGGGCGCGGATCCGGTCGGCCTCGTCCTGGATCAGCTGGGTGAGCTCCCGGTCCTGCTCCGATACCGAGCTTTCGAGGAGCTGCGCCGCGCCGCGTATCCCCGACAGCGGGTTCTTCACCTCGTGGGCGAGGATCGCCGCCATGCCGGTGACGGACCGGGCAGCGTTGCGGAACCCCATCTGCTTTTCGAGCTTCTGCGGTGTGGAGCCGTCGATCAGGGTGAGCGCCACGCAATCGGGCGCCTCCGACACCGGCGCGCCGTGCACGGTGATGCCGCGCTTGGAGAGGCGGGGGCTCTCGATCGTGAGGTCGTAGTCGGAGACGCTCACCGCGCCGTCGAGCACCTGGGCGATCAGCTGGTGCAGCGGGTTGTCCTCTGGCACGAGCTCGGCGAGCCGGGTCGCGCGCAGCGAGGCGGCGGAGAGAGCGAAGAACTCCTCCGCAGCCTGGTTGGCGAAGCGGAAGCGGCCGAGCCGGTCAACCACCACCACCGGAGTGGCGAGTGCGGCGAGGATCGCCTGCGGCTCGGGCGCCGGCGGCGCCACGGCACGAAGCAGACGCGCCGGCGCCTCCGCCCCCCCTCCGGACATCGCCTCGCCGATGCCGCGCAGTACGGCGAGGCCGCGTCGCCCTCGACTGGCCTTCATCGCCCCCTCTCCCCCTCGAGCGCGTTGCCCATGTCCTGCCCCCCGCTTCCGTCCGGCCGCCCCCCAGCGGACCGAACACTTACGCCGCAAGCCGCCGCGGCTCGACCTCTGCCTCGATCAGCGGCCGCCAGAACCCCTCCACGAGCGCCAGAACCTCGGCCCGCGTCTCGGCGCGGTTGACGGCGGCGCGGAACTCGGCCGAGCCGGGCAGGCCCTTCGAGTACCAGGCGAGATGCTTGCGCGCGAGACGCACCCCGGGGGCTTCGCCGTAGTGCGCGAGGATCGCCTCGAAATGCTCGCAGAGGATCGCAAGCTGGTCGGCAAGCGGTGGGTCCGGCAGGTGCTCGCCGGTGGCGAGGAAATGCGCGACCTGGGCCAGAAGCCAGGGCCGGCCGTAAGCGCCGCGGCCGATCATCACTCCATCCGCGCCCGAGAGAGCAAGCGCCTCCGCCGCGTCCTCGGGCGTGACGATGTCGCCGTTGACGATCACGGGCAGCCGTGTCGCCGCCTTCACCTTCGCCACGAAGGCCCAGTCGGCTCGGCCTGTGTAGAACATCTGCCGCGTCCGACCGTGCACCGTGACCATGCGTATGCCGCACTCCTCGGCGATCCGCGCGATCGAGGGGGCGTTGAGGCGGGAATGATCCCAGCCCATGCGCATCTTGAGCGTGACCGGGATCGACACGGCGCGCACGGTCGCCTCCAGGATGCGCGCGGCGTGCAGCTCGTCCTTCATCAGCGCCGAGCCGGCGTTCTGCCCGTTCGTCACCTTCTTCACCGGGCAGCCGAAATTGATGTCGATCAGCCCAGCCCCGCGGTCCTCGTTCATCCGCGCGGCTTCCGCCATCGCCTCGGGGTCGCAGCCGGCGAGCTGAACCGCCTGCGGCGAGCCCTCGGTGCCGACATCGGTCTCCGCCATCCTTAGCGTCTGGCGGTTTTCGCGGATCATCGCCCACGACGCGATCATCTCGGAGACGACGAGCCCTGCGCCGAGGCGGCGGCAGAGGCGTCGGAACGGAAGGTCGGTCACCCCTGACATCGGCGCGAGGATCACGGGGAGGTCGATCCGTGTGGCGGGGCCGAGCACGATCGGCGCAAGGGCTCCGGGCGGGCGCTGCGGCCGGTCGGCGCGGGATAGGCGCGGCGGCGGCTCCTCCGGCGCGTCGTCTGCGCAGGCTCGGGCCGGGCGGTCGGGCGAGGTCCCTTGGCTGCTCATGATTTGGGCAAAGTAGCGACGGCCGGGGTGCTCCGCAATGCGCCTCGGGCTCACTCCGCCACCGTTTGTGGTCGGTTTGCAGGCAGGGCCGATCCCCCCTAGCCTCCGGGCTCATGCGAACCGTGGCGCTGATCCTCGCATCGGGGCGTGGCGAGCGGCTCGGCGCGCCGATGCCGAAGCAGTTCCTCGAGCTCGCGGGGGCGCCGGTGCTTCGCCATGCGGCGCTTGCCTTCCTGCGCCATCCGGGCGTCGCCTCGGTGCGTGTGGTCGGCCCGGCGGAGCCCTGCGCCGCGGCGCTTGCGGGGCTCGGCGTTCCGCCCGCGATCCCGGGCGGGGCGAGCCGGCAGGAGAGCGCCCGCGCCGGCCTCGAGGCGCTTGCGTCGGACCCGCCGGACGCGGTCCTGATTCACGACGCCGCACGGCCGCTCGTGCCGGCCTCGGTGATCGACGCGGTGCTCGCAGCCCTCGCCGAGGGGGCCGAGGCAGTGATCCCCGCCCTGCCGGTGACCGATACGCTCAAGCGCGAACGGTCAGGGCTCGTGGCGGGGACGGTGCCGCGCGAGGGGCTCGTGCGCGTGCAGACGCCGCAGGGCTTCCGCTTCCCGGCCATCCTCGCCGCGCATCGCGCTGCTGCCGGCGGGTCTCTCACCGATGACGCCGCGGTGGCCGAGGCTTCGGGCATCCCCGTCCGGCTCGTGCCTGGTGCGGAGGAGAACCTCAAGGTGACGTTCCCGGGCGATCTCGCGCGCGCCGCCGCGCTCATCGGCGCGGCGCTCGTTCCCAGAACCGGCACGGGGTTTGATGTGCACCGGCTCGTGCCTGGGCGGCCGCTCGTTCTCTGCGGCGTGGCCATTCCCTCGCCGGTTGGCCTCGCCGGGCATTCGGATGCCGATGTCGGCATCCATGCGCTGTGCGATGCGCTCTATGGCGCGCTCGCTGAGGGCGACATCGGCACCCATTTCCCCCCTTCCGAGGCGCGCTGGAAGGATGCCGACAGCGCCGTCTTCCTGCGCCACGCGGCCGGGCGGGTGGCGGCGCGGGGCGGCAGGATCGCCCATGTGGACGTGACGCTGATCTGCGAGCGTCCGCGCATCGGCCCCTACGCCGCGGCGATGCGGGAGCGGCTTGCCGTGCTGTTGGATGTTTCCGTCTCGGCCGTGTCGGTGAAGGCGACGACGACCGAGCGCCTCGGCTTCACCGGCCGCGGCGAAGGGATCGCCGCGCAGGCAGCGGCGACGGTGCTGCTGCCTGCGTGACGTCCGGAAGGTGGCCTGCCGCCTGGCTCTTAGGCCGTGCGCGCCCGGCGAGGCCCGCGAGCCCGAGCCCGATGAGGGCGAGCGTGCCGGGCTCCGGCACAGGCTGCGGGTCGGGGTCGTTCTGGGCGAGAGCCGTGATGCCGACGGTGAAGCCGTGCCACCCCTCGTTCTGGTCGGTGAAGGTGATGCTCGAGAAGGTTCCGGGTAGACGACTCGTGCCGTGGAACTCGTTGAAGGTCCCGGGCGTGCTGAACCCGGTCCCGGCGGAGTTCAGGGTCGGACTGCCACACCTGAACGCTCCGCAGCCCGAGCTTCAGGATCTGGATCGGCGTTCCGGAGTCGACGATGTTGGCGTTCCAGCTCACCATGGCAAGCACGGGGTTCACCACCGGCTGCGAGAAGGTGATCGTCTTCGTCCCGCCCTCGTCCAGCGCGATTATCTCGCGTGGCGGCGGTGCGTTCGGCACAAGCGGGCTCGTGAAGATCCCGGGCGGGCCCATGTCGTTTGTTTCGCTCCCCGTCTGCACGAAGCGGTAGGGCCCACTGTAGGTGACCGTGATGGTGGTCGAGCCGGACGTGATCTGGCCGGTGGCGGAGTTCGTGCCGGCCGTCTGCCAGTCGGTCCAGCTGATGGGCGCCGCGGTTGCCGGGCCGGCGAGCGCCAGCCCGATCGTGGCGGCCGAGATAACAGGTGTCAGTCGCATTCGTCGTCAGTCCCTTGCACACATCTGACATGTCGCCTCGGGCGCCGGCGTCCCGGCTGCCGACCGGCCCCGGCGGCGGTCGAGCGCGTGGCACTCTCCATGCCAAGTCTTAACGTATTGATGGAAAACGGTTTTTCTGACACGCCCTCGCGTTCTGTAAAATTTTCGACACTTTCTGCGGAACGGGTCGGACGTCGGGCACCCTGACGCGATCCGACCAAGCCGCAGAATGCAGTGCAGAATGCAACTCCGTGGGCAAAAAAACGCGGGGCCGACCGCTCGTCAGGCCCCGCGAGGCAAGGTTGAGGAAGGCTTAGCAACCGATCGCGCCAAAGTCGCGCGACCGATCACCCAAGGTTCAGCAAGCCTCGTGCCAGCCTCAGTCGGGCGACAGCGTGTCCGCCGCACCGTCCGGGTCGGCGGCCGCCTCGGCGCGGCGGGCGGCAAGCCGGGCGAAGCGGAGCAGCACCGCCCGACGACGCGCCGGGGCGAGCCTGTGCTCCAACGCCTCCCGGAGCAGCGCCCCGCCCCAGGGGTCGGCCACGATCAGCCCGGCATCAGCCGGGATGAGCCCCTGCGGGAAGTCGTGATCGACGGCGAAGTAGAGCCGGTCGCACCAAGCGCGGTACTCCTCCCACTTGTTATCGGCGAGGAAGTCGCGCGCGCAGGACTTCACCTCGACGATCGTGATCTCTCCCCGTGCGCCGAGGCAGACGAGGTCGGCACGCCGTCCGTCGGCGAGCGGCACCTCGCGCAGAACCGCATGGCCGAGGGCGGCCAGAAGCCGCGCAGCACCTCGGGTCACCGCCGCCGTACGCAGAGCCACCCTCTCCATCCCGCTACTCGATCGCGACAGCGTAGTCGAGCCGCGCGGAACGGCTGATACGGTGCTCCACCGCCACGCCGTCGAGCCCGAAGGCGATCCGCCTGATGCGCAGGATCGGCGTGCCGGGAGCGATGCCGAGGCTGCGCGCGACCGCCACAGGGGCAGCCTCGGGCGAAATCCGGTCCTCGGCGCGGGCAACCGTGACGCCGCAATCGTGCTGATAGAGCACGTAGAGCTCCTCGGCGAGATCCTGCCCTACCGGGAGGTCGAGCCGCGCGAACAGCGGCAGCGGAAGCGCGATCGTCTCGTGAACGAGCGCACGCCCACCGACGCGGCGCTCGCGGGTGAGACCCAGCACCAGTGCCGAAGGCGAGAGGCCGAGCGCGCGCGCCTCCCCAGCGCGCGCGGCGCGTCTGCGCGCCGCGAGCACGCGCCCTGTCGGCACGATGCGCGCTCCGTCCGGTCCGACCAGGCGGAAGAAGCGGAAGCGCGCGCGATCGGAACTGTGGCGCAGCACGGCGGTGCCGCGGCCCTGGCGGCGCTCGACTACGCCGGCCTCGGCGAGCTCGTCGAGCGCCCGACGCACCGTGCCGAGTGCGACACCGAGGCTTGCCGCAAGGCGCTGCTCGGAGGGCAGGTAGTCGCCAGGTTGCCACTCGCCGGTGACGATTCGCCCGAGCAGGTAGTCATGCACCTGCTGGTAGAGCGGCCGCGCCGTGACGGCCGGACAGGCGCGCGGAAGATCCTTTGACATCATCCGGTCTTATAAATGACGAATGATCGAGTGACAGCGCAATGCGCCCACGGACAGCCTGGCATGGGAATGACAACGGGGAAGCGCCGCACTGACCGCAGCGGAAGGAAGTGAGCTCGATGCCTGTGCGCGTCGCACCTCCTCGTCGAGGGTCGTGCCGCAACCGTCACGGTCGCCGCGACAGCGTTCACCTCGGCCAGGTGGAAGCGGAGGCTCCGCGTCATGGACAGCGAGGGACGGTCGAGACGACCGCGTTCGATCCGTCTCCGGCCGATCGCCCGCTTGATCGCGGGCGCCCCGCCTAGGGTCGAGGAGGACGCGTCCGGCTGGATCCGGAAGACCGGCGACAAGAGGCGCAACGGCGACGTCCTGACGCTTGCGGAACACTGGGTGACGGGGGCCGCGCTCTCCTTGATGGACACCTTCTCGGCTTCGGCCGAGTGCGTCGGGCCGCAGAGGGGCTTGGGGCGTGCGAGACACGGGTTCCCGATCAGCCGGGGCAACGCGACCGTCAACCCGACCGACCGGGTGATCACGGTCGCCGCGCATCGAAGCCCTGCGCGACACACGCCGCCGCGCACCGTTTTCGACCTCTCAGGCCTTGTCCGCGGCGAGATGACCGTGGACGAAACCGGCGAACGCCTGCTCCCGCTCGGGCCGCTTCTCCGCGACGCGCGCCTGACGGGCGCCGCGGCGCGCAAGCACCGCAAGGACCGGCTGACATCCCTCGACCGGATCGCCTCGTGTGACGGCTGGGTGCCGCGGCACCCTGTTCGACGCGCCAACAGAGGGGGACACGAAGATCCCCCCGCATCACCAACGGGAGGACACTCGGATGCGCAGAAGGACACTGATCGTCGGGCTCGGTGGTGCAGCAGCCGCCGGTTTCGCCGCACCTGCGTTGCGGGCGCAGCCGCGCGAAGTTCGGCTCGCCGAGCAGTTCGGCATCGGCTACCTGCCACTCAGCATCATGAAGGTGCGCAAGCTGCTCGAGGCGGAGGCCCGGGCGCGCGGGGTCGAGGTCACCACCGCCTGGGTTCGTTTCGCCTCCGGCACGGCGATGAACGAGGCGCTGATCAGCGACAATCTCGACTTCGCTTCCGGAGGCGTGGGCCCCCTGCTGACGATCTGGGCGCGCACGCGCGGAAACCTCGACGTCAAAGGTGTGGCGGCGCTGAACTCGATGCCGCTCTACCTCAACACGATCAACCCGAACGTGAAGACGATCGCGGATTTCACCGAGAAGGACCGGATCGCGCTGCCGGCGGTGAAGGTGTCGATCCAGGCGGTGATCCTGCAGATGGCGGCTGAGAAGGCGTTCGGTCCGGGCAACCACACGCGGCTTGACCATCTCACCGTGTCGATGTCGCACCCGGACGGTATGGCCGCGATGCTGTCAGGGCGGAGCGAGATCACCGCGCATTTCAGTTCCGCGCCGTTCCAGTACCAGCAGCTCGCCGATCCGCGCGTGCGCCGCGTGCTCAACAGCTACGACGTGTTGGGCGGCCCGCACACCTTCAACAGCGTCTGGGCGATGGGCCGCTACCGCTCGGGCAACCCCGAGATCATGGCCGCCTTCATCGCCGCGCTCGATCGCGCCATGGGCATGATCAAGGACGACCCCGAAGGCATGGCGGAACTGTGGATCGCCGACCAGGGCTCACGCCTCAGCAAGGACGATGCCGTGAAGATCATCCGTGACCCCGAGATCGCGTGGACGACCACGCCGCAGAAGATCATGGCCTTCGCGGCGTTCATGCACCGCAACGGCAGCATTCGCGCCAGGCCGGAGCGGTGGCAGGACGTCTATGTCGAGGACATCGCCCACCTGCTGGGATCCTGAGCGGATGGAGGCGGACGCGATCGCCGCGGCCCGGAGCGCGGCGGCGGGGCAGCAGGCGATGCCAAGGCCTCTGCTTTCGGCGCGAGGCGTCACCCTGCAATACCGCACGCCGCACCACATCGTCACCGCCACCTGGCGCGTCGATTTCGACGTCCTTCCGTCCGACCGCTTCATCCTGCTCGGCCCCTCCGGCTGCGGAAAGTCCTCGCTGCTCAAGGCGGTTGGCGGGTTCCTCGCGCCGGCCGAGGGGCGGCTGACCATCAACGGGAGGCCGATCGTGCAACCAGGGCCCGATCGGATGATGGTGTTCCAGGAGTTCGAGCAGCTCCTGCCCTGGAAGACGGTGCTCGGCAACGTCCTGTTCCCGATGCGCGCCACAGGGCGCTTCCGCGGCCGCGAGGCGATGGAGCGCGCGCGGGACATGATCGCGCGGGTCGGGCTGGCGAAGTTCGCCGACGCTTATCCGCATATGCTTTCGGGCGGGATGAAGATGCGCGTCGCGATCGCGCGTGCGATGGCGATGGAGCCCGATATCCTGCTGATGGACGAGCCCTTCGCTGCGCTCGATGCGTTGACGCGCCGCAGGATGCAAGAGGAGCTGCTCGGGTTGTGGGATCAGCTCCGCTTCACCATGCTGTTCGTCACCCATTCGATCGAGGAGGCGATCCTGGTCGGCAGCCGGATGCTTGTGCTGTCGCCTCATCCGGGACAGGTCCGTGCCGAGCTGAACGCGGAGGCATTCCACCACGGCAACGTCGACCAGGCCGCCTTCGGCGCGCTCTCGAAGCGAATCCACCGCCTGCTGTTCGAGGACCGGGGGACGCCGACGTGACCGCAATTGATCTCTCCTCGCGGCCGGAGTTCGAGCGCAGCCCCGAGGATTTCTCGAACCAGGATCCGGTCGAGCGGCCGCTGCCGCTGTGGGAACGGGCCTGGAACAGCACGGCGCTGCGCCGCACGGTGCTTCTGGTCCTGCTCGCTCTGGCCTGGGAGGCCTATGCGCGGCTGCTCGCCAATCCGCTGCTGTTACCGTCGCTGACCGAGACGCTCGAGGCGATGGTGCGTGACCTCGAGAGTGGCCTCCTGGTCCGGCGCACCCTCACCTCGCTGAACGTACTGGTGCTGGGATATGCGGCCGGACTGGCGATCGCAGCGGTGTTCACCACGCTCGCGGTGTCAAGCCGGATCGGCACGGACCTGCTTGCGACGCTGACCGCGATGTTCAATCCGCTGCCGGCGATCGCGCTGCTGCCGCTCGCACTGATCTGGTTCGGCCTCGGCGTGCCATCGCTCGTGTTCGTGATCATCCATTCGGTGCTCTGGGCGGTCGCGCTCAACACGCACACCGGCTTCCGCACGGTGCCGGAAACGCTGCGCATGGCCGGGCGCAACGTCGGTCTGAGCGGCGTCCGCTACGTTGCGCTGCTGCTGATCCCGGCCGCCTTTCCGGCGATCCTCGCCGGGCTCAAGATCGGCTGGGCCTTCGCTTGGCGTACGCTGATCGCCGCCGAGCTCGTGTTCGGCGCGTCCGCACGCGAAGGCGGGCTCGGCTGGCATATCTTCGAGGCGCGCGCGCAGCTCGAGACTGCGACCGTGTTCGGCGGCCTGCTGGTGGTGATCGTGATCGGGCTCACGGTCGAGAGCGTGATCTTCCGCGCCATCGAGGCGCGAACGGTGAACCGCTGGGGTATGCAGCGATGACCGACATGCTGTCGGTCGCGGTGCATCGCGGAACAGGCGGTGTGCGCTTCGACCGCTTCGAGGTGCCGCGTCGTCCTGCGCAGACGGTGCTCGACGTGGTGACGTGGATCCAGCGCGAGGCGGACCCGACGCTCGCCTACCGCTTCGCCTGCCGGGTCGGCATGTGCGGCTCCTGCGCGATGACGGTGAACGGCAGGCCGCGCTGGACCTGCCGCACACGCGTCGAGACGGTCGCGCCCGACGGGCGGCTGACGCTCGAGCCGCTCCGCAACATGCCGGTGGTGAAGGACCTGGTCGTCGACATGGCCCCGTTCTTCGCCAAGTGGGTTCAGGCGAAGGGCGTGTTCACGCCGCGCGCCGATCTCGGCGCTGACTTTGCCGTCGTCCCCCCTGCCTCCCCTGACCGCGCCGCCGCCGATGCCGCCGTCGAGTGCATCGGCTGCGGCGTCTGCTATGCCGCCTGCGACGTGGTGGCCTGGGAGCCCGACTATCTCGGCCCGGCGGCGCTGAACCGCGCCTGGACCCTTGTCAACGACGTGCGCGACGGTGGGCAGGACGCGCGCCTCGCCGCAGTCGCGGGGGATGCCGGCTGCCGTGCGTGCCACAGCCACGGTTCCTGCACGCGGCACTGCCCGAAGGCGCTCTCGCCCACCGCCTCGATCGCCGGGCTGAAGCGGGCGGTGCTGCGCGCCGCCCTGCACGGGGGGGCCTGAGGTGAGCCCGGCGCGTCTGTTCCTGCTGCAGCGCGCCTCTGCCGCCGTGCTGGCGGTTGCGGTTCTGGTGCATCTCGTCACCATCCTGGTCGCGGTACGCGGCGGGCTCACCGCCGGCGAGATCCTCGGCCGCACCGCCGGCAACCTCGGCTGGCTCGCCTTCTATGTGCTGTTCGTCGTCGCGGCGTCGATCCACGCGCCGATCGGGCTGCGCGCGATCCTGCGCGAATGGGCGGGCTGGCGCGGCTGGTCCTGCGACGTCGCGATGGCGCTGTTCGCCGCCCTTCTGCTTCTGCTCGGGCTGCGCGCGGCCTGGGCGGTCTTCGCCGCATGATCCGCGCGCACCGCAACCACCCAGGCTGGTGGGCCGCCCTGCTGCACCGGCTTTCGGGCCTCGCGCTTGCGGTCTTCCTGCCGTTGCACTTCCTCGCCCTTGGCACCGCGCTTGAAGGGGCAGACGCGCTCGACCGCTTCCTCGATCTGACCGCGAGCCCGCTGGTCAAGCTCGCCGAGACCGGGCTCGTGCTGGCGCTCGCGCTGCACCTCGCCCTCGGCCTGCGCGTGCTGCATCTCGAGTTCCTCCCACGACCCGAGAGCCGCACGCGCACGGTCGTCGCCGCCTGCTTCGGCATCGGTGTCGCGGTCGCGCTGCTGTTCGCGCTGAACTTGAGCGCGTGATGCTGACGCTTTCGGCCGGCACGATCGCGCTGGTCTCGCTCGGCGCCTTCGTCGGCGCGGTCTCGGCCGGCGCGGCCGGCTTCGCCTTCGCCCTCACGGCCTCGGCGATCTGGCTGCACGTGATCGACCCTGTGCGCTCCGCGCTCCTCGTGGTCGCCTCTGGCGGGCTTCTCCACACGATCCTCGTCTGGCGCATGCGCGCGATGATCGACCGCGCGCGGCTCGCGCCTTTCCTGATCGGCGGGCTGATCGGCGTACCGATCGGCGTCGCCCTCCTGACCGTCGTCGATCCGCTCGTGGTGCGCCGTATGCTCGGCGCGGTGATGGTCGCCTACGGCGGCTACGCTCTGCTCGCCCCGGCGCTGCCGCACGTCACCGCCGGCGGGCGGCGCGCCGATGCCGCAGTCGGCCTGGTCGGCGGCATGATGAGCGGGCTCGGCGGCTATTCAGGCGTACCGACGACGATCTGGGCGCAGCTGCGCGGCTGGCCGAAGGAGCGCGCGCGCGGCGTCTACCAGCCCTTCATCCTCGCGATTCATCTCGCCACGCTGGTGCTTGTGGGCGGGCTCGCCTTCGACCGGACGAGCGCGCTCCTACTCGCGGTCACGCTCCCGGCCCTGCTGGTCGGCGGCTGGCTGGGTTATCGTCTCTACGGACGCCTGAACGAGCGGCAATTCCAGCGCCTGCTCGCAGTGATGATCGCCGTCTCCGGCGCCGCCCTCTTGCTCTGACGGAGGACAGGATGCAACTCGACCTCGCAGAGATCGAGGAGATCGCCAAGCTCCTCTACATCCGCGCTCTGAAGCTGCTGCCGGACGACGTGAAGGAGGGCTTCGTCCGGCTGCAGCGCACCGAGACCGACCCGACCGGCCGCAGCCTGCTCGCCACGATGGTCGAGAACATCGCGGTTGCCGAACGCGACGACAACCTGCTCTGCCAGGACACCGGGATCCCGATCTACAACATCACGATCGGCCGCGGCGTCTCCTTCGACGGCGCCGCGCTCAAGGCGGCGATACGCCGCGGCTGCGAGCGGGCGACGCGCGAGCACCCATTGCGGTCCTCGGTCGTGCATCCGATCACGCGCCGCAACGAGCACACCTCCTGCGGCATCCGCGTTCCGGTACTTCATATCGACTTCGACGACCGTCCCGAGACGGTGGAGATCGAAATGATCCCGAAGGGCTCGGGCAGCGAGAACGGCTCGTTCCTGCGCATGCTCGTTCCGGCCGACGGGGTGGCGGCGGTGAAGCGCTTCGTGATCGACCGCGTGATCGAGGCGGGCGGCAAGGTCTGTCCACCCACCATCGTCGGCGTCGGCATCGGCGGCACCTCCGATCTCTGCATGCATCTCGCCAAGATCGCCGCGACGAGGCCGCTCGGCTCCGTCTGCGCCGACCCGGAAGGGGCGGCGCTCGAGAGCGAGCTGTCCAGAGCCGTGAACATGCTGGGGATCGGTCCGCAGGGTCTCGGCGGCGATTCCACCGCCTTCGCCGTCCATGTCGAGACCGCAGCGACGCACATCACCATGAACCCGGTCGCGGTGAACATCCAGTGCCACTCGGCGCGGCGCGCGCGCGCCACCATCACGCCCGGCGGCGTCACGTTCGGGTTCTGAGCCATGACGCACCAGGTCCTCTCCATGCCCTGCGACGAGGCGGCGGTGCGTCGCTTGCGCGTCGGCGACACCGTCACGCTCGAGAACTGGCTGTTCGGCATCCGCGACGCGACCCAGATCGCGATGTTCGACAGGGGCCGGAACATCCGGCTCGACCTGCGCGGCCATGCCGTCATCCACACGGCGCCGAACGTGAAGCGCGTACCGCCCTCGCCCGAAGCGCCGGCGGGCTACGCGCCCCTCTGCATCGGCATCACCACCTCGATGCGCATGGAGCGCTTCACCGAACCGCTGATGCGCGACCACGGCGTGCGTCTGGTCATCGGCAAGGGCGGGCTCGGCCCCGCCTCGGCCGAGGCGTTCCGGCGCTACGGCGGCGCCTATCTCGCGGTGGTCGGCGGCGCCGCCGCCCTCGAAACGACCTGGATCACCGCGATCGAGGATGTCGACCTCGACGACCTCCATCCGGAGAGCCTGTGGAAGTTCCGCATCAGGCGCTTCGGGCCGCTGCTCGTGGCGATGGACAGCCACGGCGGCAGCCTCTACGCGACGGTGGGAGAGCGCGTCGCCGCGCGACGCGCCGCCGCCCTCGCCGCCCTCGGCGCGGAGGACTGAGCCGATGGCCGTACGCGGCATCGACACGCTGCGCACAGACATCCTGATCGTCGGCGCAGGCGGCGCGGGGCTGTTCGCCGCGCTGCACGCCAAGCGCGCCAACCCCGCGCTCGACGTCACCCTCGCGGTGAAGGGCCTGGTCGGTAAGTGCGGCTGCACGCGCATGGTGCAGGGGGGCTACAACGTGGCTCTTGCCCCAGGCGATTCGGTCGAGCGCCACTTCATGGACACGATCGAGGGCGGCAAGTGGCTCAACCGCCAGGATCTCGCCTGGATCCTGTGCGAGACCGCACCGAAGCGGATCCGCGAACTCGAAAACGAGATCGGCTGCTTCTTCGACCGCAACCCGGACGGGACGATCCACCAGAAGGCCTTCGCCGGCCAGACCTTCGACCGCACCGTCCACAAGGGCGACCTGACGGGGATCGAGATCATCAACCGCCTCTCCGAACAGGTTCTCGCGCGCGACGTGCGCCGGCTCGAGGACCATCGCGCGCTCGCGCTGATCCCCGCGGCTGACGGAACGCGCCTCTCAGGCGTGCTTCTGCTCGACATGCGCGAGGGAACGTTCCGCTTCGTCCAGGCCAAAGCCGTGCTGCTCGCGACCGGCGGCGGACCGACCATGTACCGCTACCACACGCCTTCGGGCGACAAGTCCTGCGACGGGCTCGCGATGGCTCTGCGGGCGGGGCTGCCGCTGCGCGACATGGAGATGGTGCAGTTCCACCCAACCGGCCTGCTCGCCGGCGAGGAGACGCGCATGACCGGCACGGTGATCGAGGAAGGCCTGCGCGGCGCCGGCGGCCATCTGCTCGACGGCGCGGGACGGCGCTTCATGTTCGACTACGACTCAAAGGGCGAACGGGCGACGCGCGACGTCGTGAGCCGGGCGATCATGGGTGTGATCCGCGAGGGCCGCGCGACTCCCGAAGGCGGGGTGTGGATCGCGATGGCGCATCTCGGCCCCGAAAACGTCCGGCGCCAGTTCAAGGGTATGGTCGAGCGCTGCGCCGATTGCGGTTTCGATCTTGCCGGCGGGCATGTGCCGGTCATCCCGACCGCGCACTACATGATGGGCGGCCTCGTGTTCGAGGCGGACTGCAGCACAGAGCTGCCCGGGCTGTTCGCCGCCGGCGAGGATACGGGCGGCGTGCACGGCGCGAACCGCCTCGGCGGCAACGGCGTCGCGAACTCGACCGTGTTCGGCGGCATCGCCGGGGAGTCGATGGCCGCCTGGGTGCCGCGGCACGGCGCATTCGCACCACCCGACCTTGCCCTCCTTCAGGCGGCGATCGATAAGACACTCGCCCCGTTCGCGCGCCCGGCCGGCGACCTGTTCGGCCTGCGCAGACGCCTGCTCGACGTCATGTGGCAGGATGTCGGCATCCTGCGCGATGCCGCAGGGCTCGGGCGCGCGATCGCCGCACTCGACGCTCTCGCGGCGGAGGTCGAGGCCTGCGGCGTTCCGGACGGTGACCGCCGCTACAACCTCACCTGGCAGGACCGCCTGAACCTCGAGAACCTCGTTCTCGTCAGTCGCGCGATCGCGACGGCGGCGATGGCCCGCACCGACAGCCGCGGTGCGCACTGGCGCGAGGACTTCCCCGCGACCGGCGACCTCGCGGCCAGCCGCTACACGGTGGTGCGTCTGACAGGGGACGCGCTCGCCGTCACCACCGAAGCCGTGCGCTTCGACATCGTTGCGCCTGGCGAAACGCTGCTGCGCGAGGCAGCCGCATGAGGCGTGACCGGATCGCCATCTCCGAGTTCATGGACGAGGACGCCGTCGCTGCGCTCGCCGCGCGTTTCGAGGTGCTCTACGACGCCGCGCTTCCCGACGACCCGGCCCGTCTGGCCAACGCGCTCGCCGACGCGCCGGCGCTGATCGTGCGCAATCGCACCCAGGTGCGCGGGGCGCTGCTCGCGGCGGCGCCGCGGCTCAGGGTGGTCGGCCGGCTCGGCGTTGGCCTCGACAACATCGACGTCGCGGCTTGTGCCGAGCGCGATATCCGCGTGATCCCGGCGACGGGCGCCAATGCCGATGCGGTGGCGGAATATGTGATCGCAGCACTCCTGATCCTGCTGCGCGGCGCCTTCGGCGCGACCGAACGCATCGCCGCTGGCGAATGGCCGCGCACGGCACTCACCGGCCGCGAGGCACAGGGCCGGCTGCTCGGCCTTGTCGGCTTCGGCGACATCGCGCGCCGGATCGTGCGGCGCGCGACGGCGCAGGGGATGCGGGTGGCCGCCTGCGATCCGGCGATCGGCCAAGACGAGATTCGCCGCGCAGGCGTCGAACCGATGACGCTTGATCCGCTGATCGCCGCGGCCGACGTCATCTCGTTGCACGTGCCGCTGAACGACACGACCCGCCGGCTGATCGATTCGCGCCGGATCGCCGCGATGCGGCCCGATGCGGTGCTGATCAACACCGCGCGCGGCGGCATCGTCGACGAGGCGGCCCTGGTCACAGCGCTGCGCGAGGGGCGGATCGCCGGTGCGGTGCTCGACGTCTTCGAGCAGGAGCCACCCGAGGCGCCGCAACGCTTCGCCGGCGTGCCAAACCTTCTCCTCACGCCGCACATCGCCGGCGTCACAAAGGAGAGCAACCGGCGCGTCTCGGCCCTGATCGCCGAGCGTGTCGCCGCCGAACTCGAACGGACAGCATGAGCACCGAGACACTCCCCTTTGACGCAGCCCAGGCGCTGGCCGCTGCCGCGCTGCGTGCCGCTGGCGCAGGCGCTGAGGCCGCACGACACACCGCGCGCATGCTCGCCCGCGCTGACCTCGACGGCATCGCCTCGCACGGGCTCACACGCGTTCCGGCCTATGCGTCCCAGCTCCGTTGCGGCAAGGTGAAAGGCGAGGCCGTGCCGTCCGTCACGCGACCATCGAGCGCGACCGTGGCGGTCGATGCCGATGACGGGCTCGCCTATCCGGCGATCGCGCTCGGGCTCTCCTGGATGGCCTCGCTCCTGCCGGCGCAGGGCGTGGTGGCGCTCGGCGTGCGCAACAGTCACCACGCCGGCGCGATGGGGTTGTTCGTCGAGGACCTCGCGCGCGTGGCGGGCGCCTTCGCCCTTGGCTTCACGAACTCTCCGGCCGCGATCGCGCCTGCCGGCTCGGGCACGCCCCTGTTCGGAACCAACCCGGTCGCTTTCGCCTGCCCCGTCCCGGGGCGTGACCCACTGGTGATCGACCTCTCCCTGTCCGTCGCTGCGCGGGGGAGAATCATGGTCGCGGCGGAGAAGGGCGAGCCGATCCCCGAGGGATGGGCGGTCGATGCCGAGGGCAGGCCGACGACCGATGCGCGCGCCGCTCTTGCCGGCGCGATGCTGCCGATCGGCGGCGCGAAGGGAGCGGCGCTTGTGCTCGCGGTCGAACTGCTCACAGCGGCGTTGACCGCAAGCCACGCCGGCTTCGAGGCCTCGAGCTTCTTCGACGATCGGGGCGGGCCGCCACGGATCGGCCAGGCCTTCATCGCGATCGCGCCCGGCGCCCTGGGGGCCTCGGCCCAGGCCGTGGCCGAGCGTGTGCGGGCGATCACGGAACGGATTCTCGCCGAGCCGGGTGTTCGTCTTCCCGGGGACCGGCGTCTCGCACTGAGGGCGAAGCACCGGGCGGAAGGGATCCCCTATCCGGCCGCGCTTCTTGCGACCCTTCGCCGCCTCGCCTCCGCCTGAGCGGCGCCGCGACGGCGCCAGCCGTTCCGCCATCTCCGGCCGGTGGGCCTGGGTGCCAGGGGCCGCCGCTCGCGCGCTAACCTGATGGTTCCGTGTCGAGCGCGTAGCCTGCCGCCCGAACGGTGCGGATGACGTCGATCTCGCCCGGCCCGTTCAGGCTTTTGCGCAGCCTGCGGATGTGCACATCCACCGTCCGCGGCTCGACATGGATGTCGGGCCCCCACACGGCGTCGAGCAGCTCCTCGCGCGAGAACACCCGCCCCGGATGCTGCATGAAGAACTCGAGCAGGCGGAACTCGGTCGGGCCGAGATGGACGCTACGCCCCTGACGCTGAACGCGATGGGCCGCGAGGTCCATTGTGATGTCATGGAACTTGAGCGTGCCCTTCGCCGGTGTGGCGCCCGCGCGGCGCAGCAGGGCGCGGATACGCGCAAGCAGCATGTCCATCTGGAAGGGCTTGGTGATGTAGTCGTCGGCCCCGGTGTTGAGGCCGCGCACCGCATCCGCATCCTCCGCGCGTGCGGTCACCATGATGATGGGCAGGTCGCGCGTTCCCGGCTTGCGGCGTATCTGGCGGCACACTTCGATGCCGGACATCGCGGGGAGCATCCAGTCGAGCAGGACGAGATCGGGCCGGGCCTCGGCGATCTTCGTCAGCGCCTCCTGCCCGTCGCTCGCCTCCTCGACGCGGAAGCCCTGCTTCTCGAGGTTATAACGCAGCATCGTCACGAGCGGCGCCTCGTCCTCGACAATTAGGATCAGCGGTTTCAGCATGCTCGAGATGGTCGCTGCCGTCGCCTGCGAAGGTTCAAGACGCATCGCTCGATCCTCCGACGTCTGCAGCCGCAAGCGACGAGGTGTCACCCTTCGGCCGTTCCCCTTCCGGCTCCTCGCCCACCACGGCGAAATGGATCGTCTCGGCGATGTTGGTCGCGTGATCACCGATCCGCTCGAGGTTCTTGGCGATGAAGAGAAGATGCGTGCAGGGGGTGATGTTGCGCGGGTCCTCCATCATGTAGGTCAGCAGCGTGCGGAAGAGCGAGGAATACATCTCGTCCACCGCCTCGTCGCGGCGCCAGACCGACATCGCCTTCGCCGCATCGTCGGTGGCGAAGGCATCGAGCGTGTCCTTGAGCATCTCCTGCACCATCCGGCCCATCCGCTCGATCGGACCATAGGAGACGGACGGGGGGTTCTGCGCGAGCACGAGCGATCGTTTCGCGACGTTGGCGGCATAGTCGCCGATGCGCTCGAGATCGGAGGCGATCCGCATCGAGCCCACGATCAGCCTCAAGTCGCCCGCCATAGGCTGGCGAAGCGCCAGAAGCTTGACGACGTGGTGCGAGACCTCGCGGTCCATTGCGTCAACCTGCGGGTCGGTCTCGACGACGCGCGTGGCGAGCGCGACGTCACGCTTGACCATCGCCGTGGTCGCGAGCGCGAGCTGGCTCTCGACCATGCCTCCCATGCGGGCGATGATGTCGCGCAGGTGCCGGAGCTCCTCGTCGAAGGATCGTACGGTATGGCCCGCCATGTCGCGCTCCTCTCGATCAGCCGAAGCGGCCGGTGATGTAGTCCTGCGTGCGCTGCGCAAGCGGCCGCGTGAACACTGTCGCGGTCTCGCCGTACTCGATCAGCCGCCCGAGATACATGAAGGCCGTGTTGTCGGAGACGCGCCCGGCCTGCTGCATGTTGTGGGTGACGATGACGATGGTGAACTGGCCGCGGAGCTCGTCGATCAGCTCCTCGATCTTGGCGGTGGCGATCGGGTCGAGAGCGGAACAGGGCTCGTCCATCAGCAGAACCTCCGGGCTGCCGGCGATCGCACGCGCGATGCACAGGCGCTGCTGCTGCCCCCCGGAGAGGCCGAGCGCGCTCTCGTTCAGCCTGTCCTTCACCTCCTCCCACAGGGCAGCACCGCGCAGGCTCTGTTCGACGGTCGCGTCGATCAGCGCCTTGTCGCGGATCCCGTCGACCCGGAGCGGGTAGGCGACATTCTCGTAGATCGACATCGGGAACGGGTTTGGCTTCTGGAACACCATGCCCATCCGCTTGCGGATCGCGATCACGTCCGCCCCGGGAGCATAGATGTCGCTCCCCTCGATCGAGATCCGCCCCTCGATGCGGATGCCGTCGATCAGGTCGTTCATGCGGTTGAGGCAGCGCAGAAGCGTCGACTTGCCGCAGCCGGAAGGGCCGATCAGCGCGGTGACGAGGCCCTTCTCGATCGACATGGTGATGTCGAACAGCGCCTGAGCCGTTCCGCCATACCACAGATTGAAGTTCTTGATCTCGACCGCGGGTGGACCCCCAGCCGTCTTGAGATGGTACACGGTCTGGGGGAAGGTCTCGCCCTGCGGCCGTTCCATCACCTCGGCGTCTGGCATCGCGGACTGTCCTCCACTTTGGTCAGAACTGCGCCCCGGCGAACCGGCGCTTGAGCCGGTTTCGCACAACGATCGCGGTGAGGTTCATCGTGAAGATGAGCGTGATCAGAAGCAGCGTGGTGACAAACACCATCGGCTTGCCGGCCTCGCTGTTCCGGCTCTGGAACCCGACATCGTAGATGTGGAACCCGAGATGCATGAAGCTGCGCTCGAGATGGATGAACGGGAAGAACCCGTCGATCGGGAGTTCCGGCGCGAGCTTCACGACGCCAACCAGCATCAGCGGCGCCACCTCGCCCGCCCCGCGCGCCATCGCAAGGATGATCCCGGTCATGATCCCCGGCATCGCGCGGGGAAGCACGATGTTGCGGATCGTCTGCCATTTCGAGGCGCCGCAGGCGAGGCTGCCCTCGCGCATGCTTCGCGGCACGGCGGCGAGCGCCTCCTCGGTCGCGACGATCACCACAGGCACGGTGAGCAGGGCGAGCGTTAGCGACGCCCAGAGCAGGCCGCCCGTACCGAAGGTCGGGCTCGGCAGGCGCTCGGGATAGAAGAGCTGGTCGATCGAGCCGCCGACGATGTAGGCGAAGAAGCCGAGGCCGAATACGCCATAGACGATCGAGGGCACGCCGGCGAGGTTGTTCACCGAGATCCGCACGATCGAGACGAGCCGGCCCTGGCGCGCGTATTCGCGCAGATAGAGGGCGGTGATCACGCCGAACGGCGTGACGACGATCACGAGCAGGAGCGTCATCGCCACCGTGCCGAAGATCGCGGGCAGGATCCCGCCCTCGGTATTCGCCTCGCGCGGCTCGTCGGTGATGAACTCCGCCCAGCGAGAGAGATAGACGCCGAGCTTGCCGAGAAGCGACAGGTCGTTCGAGGCGACGATGCGAACGACCGAGCCAAGGGGCTGCGTCTTCTCCCGCCCGTTCACCTCGACGAAGGTGATCAGGTCCGCCTCGTGCGCGCGCCGCAGCGCCTGCGCTCGGGCGGCGAGCGCCTCGTACTGCCGCTGCAGCTCCGCCTCACGCTCGGCGAAGCGACGCGCCGCCGCCTCGACCACCGGCCCGCCCTCTGGGTTCTGGAGCTGGACCCGACGAAGCGCGAGGCGCTCCTTCTCGAGATAGTGGTTCACCGTGCCGATCTCGCCGCGCTCGATCCGCCTGATCTCGGCCCAGCGCTCGCGTGCAGCGCGATGCGCCTCCGCGAGCGCCGGGTCGCGCGGTGAGGTGACGGTCACGGTCTGGCCATCGCGGCTGAAGGAGCGGATCGTCCCGACGAAGACGCCCCACTCCTGCCGCTCGGCGAGCATCATCTCGGGCGGACGTCTCGTCTCGGCGCGCTCGTAGGCCGGCACCCACTGGAAGTCGTCGCCATAGAGGTCGAAATTGCCGGTGCGCAGAAGCGTCCGCTCCGCAAGACCGCCCGCCTGGGCGATGATCTCGCGCTGCCTTGGCGAGAGGGTGTCGAGCACCTCGGGCCCCGGGCGGAACACCTGGCTCCGGGTCGGTTCGCCCGCGACCATGGTTCCGTCAGCGAGCCGAACGACCTCGATTGGCCTCGGCCAGAACGTCACGATTCCGTTCCAGAAGACGAGCACGAGGAAGGCGAGGATCATCACGATGCCGAGGGCAAGCGCGCCGCCGAGCAACCAGAGCGAGGGTTCGCCCTGGTTCTGAAGGTCGATGGGGCGGGTCGCTCCGGCTGTTGCCTTGCGCGCTTCCGCGACCGCCGCCCGGGCGGCCGCCTGCGTTCGGGCCGTCGTGACAATGGCATCCATCGCCATCGGGCTTGCTCCCCCTCCCTGGTTCAGAGGCTCGCCGCGCGGCGGCGGAAGCGCTGGCGTATCACCTCGGCCATGGTGTTGATCACGAACGTCATCGCGAACAGGACGAGGGCGGCGAGGAACAGCATCCGGTAGAGCGTGCTGTCACGCACCGCCTCCGGCAGTTCGACGGCGATGTTGGCCGAGAGGGCACGTAGCCCGTTGAAGATGTTCCACTCCATGATCGGCGTGTTGCCGGCCGCCATCACCACGATCATCGTCTCGCCGACCGCCCGGCCCATCCCGATCATCACCGCGGCGAACACGCCACTTGCGGCGGTGGGCAGGATCACGCGCGTCGCGGTCTGCCACGCCGTCGCACCGCAGGCGAGCGAGGCGGCGCGGAGGTGCTCCGGCACGCTGTTCAGCGCATCTTCGCTGATCGTGTAGATGATCGGGATCACCGCGAACCCCATTGCGAACCCGACGACCAGCGTGTTGCGCTGCACGTAGGTGCCAACGATCCCGCCACGAGGATCGTAACCGAAAGAGGCGAGCAGGGTCGCGACGACCCAGGCGAGCGTAACGCCGGCGGCGAGGATCAACACCCACCGCAGGAAGGCGAAGCCGCCGACACGCAGCCGCGTTCCGGCGCCGACCAGCGCCGCGATCCGGTCCTCGAGGAAGCGCCGCGTCAGCCAGCTCGCGAGGAACACGCCAAGCGGGGTGAGGATCATCGTCGTGAAGCCGATGCCGTCGCCGCGCGTGCCGTCGAGCCACAGCTTGATGTCGCCCGCGAACACCAGAGCCTCGAGTGCATCGCCGAGCCACAGCGAGGCCTGGAAGCCGATGGCGAGAAAGACGAACATGAGCACGAATTTCGGCAGGCCCCCGAAGCGGAGCGTGATCGACCGCGGCAGGACCTGCCACGCATAGGCCGCGAGCAGCAGCGAGATCGGCAGCGCGACGAAGATCATCAGCACCGCCGCGATCCACTGCTCGACGATCGGCGCGAGGATCAGGGCGGCGATGAAGCCGAGCACGACGGAGGGAAGTGAGGCCATCATCTCCATCGCCGGCTTGACCACGGCACGCACGCGCGGGTCAACGAACTCGCTCGTGTAGATCGCCCCCATCAGAGCGATCGGAAGCGCGAACAGAAGCGCATAGACGGTGGCTTTCACGGTGCCGAAGATCAGCGGCACGAGGCTCAGTTTCGGCTCGAACTGGTCGGTTCCGGCGGAGGACTGCCAGGTGAAGGTCGGTCCCTGATACCCCTCGTACCAGACCTTGCCGAAGATCGTCTGCAGCGTCGTTTCCGGGTGCGGAACGTCGACGTTCCAGAAGCTCGTCCTGCCGTCGGCGGCGATCGCGAGAACGCCATCGGCACGCGGGGTGAGCATCAGCGCGGCATAGCCGCCAGCGGGGCGGTCCTTGTCGAGGCGGAGCAGGACCTGGTTCGAGGTGGTGTGACGAAGCCACACCGCGCCGTCGGCGTCCGCCGTCACGAAGCTCTTGCCACGCTGCCCGGCCGAGAGGGCGCGCACCGCGTTGCCGTGCGGCTCGAGAACATGGGCGCGAACGAGCGCATAGCCGTCGCTCGTGCCGGCATCCCGACGCTCGAGCGTGAACCAGGCATCGACCGTGCCGCGCGAGCCTGTGACGATCAGCGTCTGTTCGCCGATCAGGAAGTAGAAGCCGGTGAGCTCCTCGCCCTCGGCCAGGACACGAACCCGTTCGGCAAGCCGAGGCGCGTTGAAGTCACGCGTGTCGTAGCGGTAGACGACCCCCTCCCGGGTGGCGACGAGCACCTGGTCGGCCTTCTCGGTCAACAGAATGCCCTTGATCTCGAGGCCAGGGCTGAGCTCCGGCAGCGTGGCGCTGGTCACCGTCGTGCGCACCTGCCGCGTCAGCATGTTGATCCGGCTCTCGGCGCGCGACAGCCGGATGATGCCGTCGGCATCGGCGGTGACGAAGGAGCGAGTCGGCCGCTCGACCGTGCCGCCGACGCGGTAATCGGCCGCGACGATCGCGGCATTCGAGATCTTCTGCGGCGCATCGAGCGTGGCAGCGACCTCGACCCGGCGGAACTGATTGCCGGGGATCCGCGAGAACACGGCGGATCCGTTCGTCCCGTCGCGCTCGTCAAGCTGCCTGAGCCCGGCCGGCACGGCATCGGGCAGCAGGATCGCGGTCGTGAACCGAAGCGTGGCGAAGCGGATCGTTCCGTCGGCGAAGCCGAAGATCAGATTGTCGCGCGCGAGCGTGCGGCCGAACGCGGTCGGCACGCGCCCCCCCAAGTCGAAGCCCCTCGCCTCGATCGGCGCGCCGGTCTGGGCATGGAAGGCGGTGATGCTGCCGTCGCCCGCGAGCACGACCGCGACGGTCTTGTGCTCGTCGACATTGGCCATCAGCACGCCGGTCGGCGCGAGGGGAACCGTGAAGCTGCGCGCGCTCTCAATCCGCCCGCCGGTGAAGAGGGGTACGACCACCTGGGCGAGGAAAACCATGATCGCGGCGACGGCGAAGATCACGAACAGCCCGCCGACGGTAATCGACCAGTCGGCGAGACGATCGACGACAATGACGCTGCGTCGTGTCTGCCGGTTCTGCCGTATGGGCGGGCGCGCGCGGGTGGCGGGCACATCAACGGTCGCCTGGTCGCTCATCCAACCCCTCGCTCACGCTCTAGCAAACCCGCAGCATCCGGACCGACCCGGTCACCACCCCGCGCGCGCCCGAGGGCCCGCACCCAACCCGCGACCGGGCCGTCGCGAGGGGGCGACAGCCCGCCCCCTCGCCACGTTCACTACTCGATGATGCGCTTGGCGCGGAGGTCCTCCTGCGCGATCGCGTTCGTCACCGGCAGGTAGCCGTCCTTCACGGTCGCCTCCTGGCCCTGGCGGGAGTAGACGAACCGGATGAACTCCCGCCGCAGCGGATCGAGCGGCTGGTTCGGGTTCACGTTGACATAGATGTAGAGGAAGCGGCTCAGCGGATAGTCACCCGAGTATACGTTCTCGGGCTCGACGCCGTAGCAGGTCGCGCCGGGACGCGCCGCGAGCGGCACCGGGCGCACGTCGGCGGTTCGGTAGCCGATGCCGGAGTAGCCGATCGCGAAACGGTCCGACGCCACGCCCTGGACCACCGTCGACGACCCGGGCTGTTCCTTGACGCTGTCGCGGTAGTCGCCGTTGAAGAGCGCGGCTTCCTTGAAATAGCCGTAGGTGCCGGAGGCGCTGTTGCGCCCATAGAGGCTGATCGGCCGGTTCGCCCACTCGCCCGTGAGCCCGAGCTGCCCCCAGGTGTTGATCTCGGTCGGGTGCCCGCCGCGACGCGTCTTCGAAAAGATCGCATCGACCTGCTGCATCGTCAGGCACTGGATCGGGTTGTCCTTGTGGACATAGACGGCGAGTGCGTCGACGGCGCCGCGGATCGCGCTCGGCGGATAGCCGAAGCGCTGCGTGAAGGCATCGATCTCGCGCTGGTTCATCGGCCGGCTCATCGGGCCGAACTGCGCGGTGCCCGCGATCAGCGCCGGCGGCGCCGTCGAGCTTCCCTTGCCTTCGATCTCGATCCGAACGTTCGGGTAGATCGCCTGGAACCCCTCGCTCCAGAGGGTCATCAGGTTGTTCAGGGTATCAGACCCGATCGACTTCAGATTTCCGGAGATCCCGGGCACCGGCCGGTAGACCGGCAGCTCCGGATCGATCTGGATGGCCTGGGCCATCGCGCCCGTCGAGAAGACGGTTGCGGCCACGGCCGCGAGCAGGGTTCTCCTCACCTCAGGTCCTCCATCGGCTGCTGTGTGCGTGGCTCACTTGGGGAGGTCGCATGCCGCCCCCGCCCTTAGTGCCAACGCCACTCTATCGACCGCTCCGAGACACCAAGATTGCAGTCTGATGAAGCTTCGATGACAGTTCCCAGGCGCGCTGATCGCGGTCGCGGCACCGCGCCCGAAGCGCCGCATGATTGCCTCGCGGCCAAGGCGCCGAGTAGTGTTCCATGCTCAGGGAGAAGGCACCCGGTCGGCCGTCGTGCTGCGCTGCGGCGTCGGAGCGGGTGTCTCGGCCCAGCGCGAGGGCATGCGGCTGCAAGGGAAGAGAGGCATGACCGTCGCTGCGGTGCTGAAGCAGAAGGGCGAATCGATCATCTCCGTCGGCCCCACCACCCCCTGCGTCAGGACCGCCGAGATCATCGCCGCGCAGCGCATCGGCGCGCTCGTGGTAATGGACGACGACAACGCCCTGCTCGGCATCGTCAGCGAGCGGGACGTGGTCAAGGCGATCGCCCGTCACCGGGAGAAGGCGCTGAGCCTGACGGCGGCCGAGTTGATGACGCCGAACCCGGTTGTGGCGACCCCCGAGACGACCGTGGGCGAGGCCATGGAGATGATGGACCGCGGCTATTTCCGGCACCTTCCGGTGATGCGGGACGGCAAACCAGCCGGCATCATCTCGATCCGCGATCTCGTGAAGTATCGGATGATGCAGCAGCAGAATGACGTCGAGACGCTGACGTCTTCTGTCTGGCGTGCCGGGACGTGAGGGCGTTACGGCGCCATCGTCCCGCCTGAGCCGGGTGCTGGCACTGAGCCGTTGACTGGCTGACCACTGACGGCGCCAATCGGCTGGCCACCCGAGGTGGTCGGAGCGGCGGGATTTGAACCCACGACCCCCAGTCCCCCAGACTGATGCGCTACCAGGCTGCGCTACGCTCCGACAGCGGGAGCAATGGCGCGACGGGGCAAGCCTGTCAACGCTTCGGCAGGCGCCCTTCGTCGCAGCTCACTCGCTCTGAGCGGGCCGATCGATCAGGGCGCGGATCGCCTTCAGCTCCGCCAGAACCTCGGCGAGCACAGCCCGAAGCCTCGCCTCGCGGCCCTCGGCCGCGGCCGGAGCCACCGCGCGTTCGGCGCGCACGCGGATCACCGGCTTGACGCTGCGGCTTCGCTCGGCCTCGGCGCTGCCCGCGGGCATGCCGGGGAGAGCGAGCTGCGGCTTCTCCTCCACCGCCTCCGCCTGCGGCTCGCCGATGTCCTCTGCCGGCGCCCGCTCCTCCTCGCCGCCTTCGCGAAGAAGGCGCTGCACACCCTTGATCGTGTAGCCCTGGATGTAGAGCAGGTCACTGATCTTGCGGAGAAGCTCGACGTCCTCGGGTCGGTAGTAGCGACGGCCGCCGCCGCGCTTCAGCGGCTTGAGCTGTGGGAACTTCGTCTCCCAGAACCGGAGGACATGCTGCGGAATATGAAGATCGTCGGCCACCTCGCTGATCGTGCGAAAGGCGGACGGTGCCTTGCGCCCGCTCCCGCGCAAGGCCGGCGGGTCCGCGCTCATGCATCGTCCTCTGCCGGCGCGGCCTGCCCGTTGACCCGTGCCTTCAACACCTGGCTCGGCCGGAACACCAGCACCTTGCGCGGCAGGATCGGCACCTCCACCCCGGTCTTGGGGTTGCGGCCGATGCGTCGCCCCTTCTGCCGGACCGCGAAGGTGCCGAAGGAGGAGATCTTCACGGGCTGCCCAGCCTCCAGGGCGCTTGCGACGATCTCGAGCACCATCTCGACGAGCTGCGCCGATTCGTTCCGGGAAAGCCCGACCTGCTCGTACACCGCTTGGGCGAGCTGCGCGCGTGTGACTGTGCTTCCCGCCATGCCGCCCCCGCCGAGGATAACCGTTGCCGCAGGTAAGTCTTTGCGATGACGTTACCAGCGCGGGTCTCGGCGCGTCAAGCCGCCGCCCCGAGCCGAATTCAGGAAGATCAGACCGTTAGGATGGCAGGCGCCGACTCCACCGCAACAGCGGCGCGCGGGAGCGGTTTCCGCCGGGGAGCAAAGCGCACTACTCTCCAGCGGCAGCGCCGGAACATCGGACAGCATGCCGAAGCGTTTGGACATGCGCATCGCCACCTGGAACCTCAACAGCGTGCGCGCCCGCAGGCAGCACCTGCTCGACTGGCTGGGCCGGCCGGAGGCCCCAGACATCGTGCTGCTGCAGGAGTTGAAGGTCGAGGAGCAGGGCTTCCCATTGCTGGAGGTCCGCTCGGCCGGCTATCACGCCCTTGTCCACGGCCAGAAGGCGTACAACGGTGTCGCGATCCTCTCCCGCACACCTCTGGCGGAGCGTCGGCGCTCCCTGCCCGGGGATGACGACGATGCCCAGGCCCGCTATCTCGAGGCTGAGGCAGGCCCGCTCGTGATCGCCTGCGTCTACTGCCCGAACGGCAACCCGGTCGGCACCGAGAAGTTCGCCTACAAGCAGGCGTGGATGGACCGCCTCGCCCGCCATGCGGAGGCGCTGCTCGCGACCGAGCGCCCGGTGGTGATCGGCGGCGACTGGAACATCTGCCCGACCGAGGCGGATGTGTGGGACGAGCGGGCGATGGCGGGCGATGCGCTGTGCCAGCCGCAGAGCCGCGCCGCATGGCGGCGGCTGCTCTGGCAGGGCTGGACCGATTCGTGGCGGGCGCTCAACCCTCTTCCCGCGCGGGGCTATACCTATTGGGACTACCAAGGCGGCGCCTGGCAGCAGGATCACGGCCTCCGGATCGATGCCCTGCTCTTGAGCCCCACGGCGGCCGAGCGCCTCACGGAAGCGGGGGTAGACCGCACCCCGCGCGGCTGGGACAGCCCCTCCGACCACACCCCCGTCTGGTGCGTGCTCGACGACGCGCCATGAGCGAGGCGGCAGCCCTCACGGAGGCTCGTCTCCAAGTCTCCAAGACGGGCGCAAGAACCGCCTGACGGCGCGCGGCTGCGGCGCGCAGGTCAGCGCCGCGCGAGCCGCCTTCGTCTTCGGCGGGCGCGCCGGCACGGCCGCGGCGGACCGATCCTCCGGGCGCCCGCCGCGGGTGCGCGACGCCGCCTCAGAGGTCGGCGTAGACGTGCCCCTCCTGCGCCGCGCCGGGGTGCGTCACCGCCCCCTCATGCGCCGGGCCGACGAGCTGGGCGTATTTCCAGAGAGCGCCGGAGCGGTAAATGGTCTCGCGCGGCTTCCACGCTGCCCGGCGCGCGGCGAGCTCGGCGTCTGTCAGCAGCACATCGAGCGTGCCGGCGGCGGCGTCGATCACGATCCGGTCGCCGTTGCGCAGAAGGCCGATCGGCCCGCCAACGGCCGCCTCGGGCGAGACGTGGCCGATGCAGAAGCCGCGCGTCGCGCCGGAGAAGCGCCCGTCGGTGATGAGCGCCACCTTTTCGCCCATCCCCTGGCCATAGATCGCGGAGGTGGTCGAGAGCATCTCGCGCATGCCAGGGCCGCCCTTCGGCCCTTCATAGCGGATCACGATCACGTCCCCCTCCTGGTAGGCGCGCTCGCGCACCGCGGCGAAGGCGTCCTCCTCGCAGTCGAAACACAGGGCGCGGCCTTCGAAGCGGAGGTTCTTCATCCCGGCGATCTTCACGATTGCCCCGTCCGGGGCGAGATTGCCTTTGAGCCCGACGACCCCGCCCGTGGTCGAAATCGGGTTCGAGACCGGCCGCACCACGTCCTGGTCGGTCGGGAACACCACGTCCTTGTGGTTCTCGGCAAGCGTGCGGCCCGTCACGGTCAGGCAGTCGCCGTGCAACAGCCCGGCATCGAGCAGCGCCTTGATGATCACCGGAACGCCGCCGATCCGGTGCACGTCGAGCGCGACATAACGCCCCCCTGGCTTGAGGTCGGCGATGTGCGGGGTTGCGCGCATGATCCGCGCCACGTCCTCGAGGGTGAAGCGTATCCCCGCCTCGTGGGCGATCGCGGGCAGGTGAAGCGCGGCGTTGGTCGAGCCACCGGTGGCGCCGACGATCATCGCCGCGTTCTCGAGCGCCTTGCGGGTGACGATGTCGCGCGGCCGGATGTTGTTCTTGAGGAGCTCGACGACCGCGATGCCCGACTTCACCGCGAAGGCGTCGCGCTCCTCGAAGGGAGCGGGCGCGCCGGCAGAGCCCGGCAGGGCGAGGCCGATCACCTCCGAGACGCAGGCCATGGTGTTGGCGGTGAACTGGCCACCGCAGGCGCCGGCGCCCGGGCAGGCGACCTGCTCGAGCTCCTCGAGCTCGGCATCGGTGAGATTGCCGGCCGCGTGCTGGCCGACCGCCTCGAACACGTCGAGCACGGTCACGTCCCTGCCCCTCCAGGTGCCGGGCAGGATCGATCCGCCATACATGAACACGGAGGGGATGTTGAGACGCACCATCGCCATCATCACGCCGGGAAGCGTCTTGTCGCAGCCGGCAAGCCCGACGAGCGCGTCATAACCGTGGCCACGCACCGTGAGCTCGATCGAGTCGGCGATCACCTCGCGCGAGGCGAGTGACGACTTCATCCCCTGGTGGCCCATGGCGATGCCATCGGTCACGGTGATGGTGGTGAACTCGCGCGGTGTCGCCCCGGCTTCGGCCACGCCGCGCTTGACGCTCTGCGCCTGGCGGGAGAGCGCGATGTTGCAGGGGGCGGCCTCGTTCCAGCAGGTGGCCACACCGACGAACGGGGCGGCGATCTCCTCTTTCGTCAGCCCCATCGCATAGTAGTAGCTTCGGTGCGGCGCGCGGTCGGGCCCGACGGTCGAATGCCTGCTCGGCAGGCGGGACTTGTCCCAGGTCATCTTGCTCACGAGTCGTTCCCTCTCCGTATCCTGTCAGACCGCGATCCGCGCAAGCGCTGCCTCGAGCCGCGCTGCGGTCGCCTCCGCCGCGGCGCGCTTGCGGCGCGTCTCCTCCACCACCTCCTCCGCCGCACGCGAGACGAAGGCAGGGTTGGCGAGCTTCTGGTCGAGCTTGCGGATCTCCTCACGCTGCTTCGCGATCTCGCGGCCGAGGCGGGCGCGTTCGGCGGCGAGGTCGATCACCCCGGCAAGCGGCAGCACGACCGTCGCCTCCCCGACCACGCCCTGGGCGGCACCTTTGGGCACCTCGCCCTCGAGCGGGGTGATGTCGGACAGGCGCGCGAGCCTCAGGATCGGCTCTTTCCAGCGTTCGAGCCGCGCAAGCGTCTCGCCATGCGCATCCTTCAGGTGGGTGGTGATCTCGCGCGCGGGCGGCACCCCCATCTCCGAGCGGATGGCGCGGAGCTCGGAGACGAGAGCGATCACCCACCCGACTTCCGCCTCCGCGGCCGGGTCGCGCGGCAGCGACGCCGCGTCCGGCCACGGCTCGGTCATCAGCGTGCGCCGCCCCTCGCAGGCGCCGGGGCCCCGGTCGGCGAGCGCGTGCCATAGCTCCTCCGTCAGGAAGGGCTGGACCGGGTGCAGCAGCGCGAGCACCGTGTCGAGAACGAAGGCGGCGGTCGCCCGTGTCTCCTCCTTCTGCGGCCCGTCGGGCCCGATCAGCGCGGGCTTGGCGAGCTCGAGATACCAGTCGCAGAACGTTCCCCAGACGAACTGGTAGAGCCCGCCCGTGTAGAGGTCGAAGCGGAACTCCTCGAGCGCGCGCGTTGCACCCGAGCCGGCCTCCGCGAGCGCGCCGATGATCCAGCGGTTCAGCGTCATCTGCGCCGAAGCAGGGTCCCACCCCGGCACGGGAGCGCAGGCATGCATCTGGCAGAAACGCGCCGCGTTCCAGAGCTTGGTGCCGAAATTGCGGTAGCCCTCGACGCGCTCGCGCGAGAGCTTCACGTCGCGCCCTTGGCTCTCCATCGCCGCGAGCGTGAAGCGGAGCGCATCGGCGCCATAGGCCTCGATCAGATCGAGCGGGTCGATGACGTTGCCTTTCGACTTCGACATCTTCTGCCCGCGCTCGTCGCGCACAAGCCCGTGCACGTAGACGGTGCGGAAGGGAACCTCGCCCATGAAGTGGATCCCCATCATCATCATCCGGGCGACCCAGAAGAAGATGATGTCGAAGCCGGTGACGAGCACATCGCCCGGGTAGTAGCGCGCAAGCTCCGCGGTCCGCTCCGGCCAGCCGAGCGTCGAGAACGGCCAGAGAGCGGACGAGAACCAGGTGTCGAGCACGTCGGGGTCGCGCGTGAGCT
The DNA here is from genome assembly GCF_019203965.1 of Elioraea tepida. NCBI lineage: Bacteria > Pseudomonadati > Pseudomonadota > Alphaproteobacteria > Acetobacterales > Elioraeaceae > Elioraea > Elioraea tepida. The sequence continues at coordinate 253,167 of NZ_CP076448.1, read as the reverse complement.
CGACCTCGTGGCCATAGGCCTCGGCCGCGTCGCGCTTCGCCTCCTCCTCAGAATGCGCGACGAAGATACGGCCGTCCGGCGCGTACCACGCCGGGATCTGGTGCCCCCACCAGAGCTGGCGGGAGACGCACCAGGGCTCTATCTCGCGCATCCAGGCGAAGAAGGTGTTCTCCCAGGCGCGCGGCACGAACACCGTGCGCCCGCTCGAGACGGCCTCGATCGCCGGCCCCGCAAGCGCCTTCGCATCGACGAACCACTGGTCCGTGAGGTAGGGCTCGATCACGACTCCGGAACGGTCGCCGTGCGGAACCATGTGGGTGTGCGGCTCGGCCTTCGCGAGCAGGCCGGCCGCCTCGAGGTCGGCCACGATCGCCTGCCGCGCGGCGAAGCGATCGAGCCCGCGATAGGCGGCCGGGACCTCCGGGATGTCGGCAAGCCGCGCATCCGGGTCGAAGATGTTGAGAAGCGGCAGGCCATGCCGGCGGCCGACCTCGAAGTCGTTGAAGTCATGGGCGGGCGTGATCTTCACCGCACCGGTTCCCTTCTCCGGGTCGGAGTAGGCATCGGCGATGATCGGGATGCGCCGGCCGGAGAGCGGCAGGATCGCCTCGCGCCCGACGAGGTGGCGATAGCGCGCGTCATCGGGGTGAACCGCGACCGCCGTGTCCCCGAGCATCGTCTCCGGCCGGGTGGTGGCGACCGTGATCGAGAGCCCCTCCTCGCCGGCGATCGGATAGCGGATGTGCCAGAGTGTGCCCTTCACCTCGCGGTTCTCGACCTCGAGGTCGGAGATCGCGGAGTGGAACTTCGGGTCCCAGTTGACGAGCCGCTTGGCGCGGTAGAGCAGCCCCTCGCGGTAGAGCCGGACGAACACCTCCGTCACCGCCCGCGAGAGGCCCTCATCGAGGGTGAACCGCTCGCGCGTCCAGTCGAGCGAGGCGCCGAGGCGTCGAAGCTGGCGCGTGATCGTGCCCCCCGACTGCGCCTTCCACTCCCACACGCGGCTGATGAAGGCCTCGCGGCCGAGCTCCTGCGACCGGATGCCTTCGGCGGCGAGCATTCGGTCGACCACCATCTGCGTCGCGATCCCCGCATGGTCGGTTCCGGGGAGCCAAAGCACATCGTCCCCCTTCATCCGGCGCCAGCGGATCAGGATGTCCTGAAGCGTGTTGTTGAGCGCATGGCCCATGTGCAGGCTGCCGGTGACGTTCGGCGGCGGGATGACGATGCAGAAGGGGCGCGCGCTGCTCGAAGGATTGGCGCCGAACAGGCCCGAACGCTCCCAGCGCGCGTAGTGGCGCGCCTCGACGTCGGCGTGGGGGAAGGTCTTGTCCAGCATGGCTCCGGCCAGGGGGTGCAGCAGCGTCACGGGCGCGGATTGGGCGGGCAGCGGACTGCCCCGTCAAGCGCCCCCACCGAGGCTCAGCCGCGCGCGACGCGTTCGAGTTCCGCCTTCACGAGACGCTCGACGAGCCCGGGCAGGTTCGCATCGAGCCAGGCCTTGAGAAGCGGGCGAAGCTCCTCGCGCACGATCTGCTCGAGCGTCACCGCACCGTTGCCGAGAGCGATGTCGGCCGCGGCCTGGCGCGGCATCTCCCCCTGCCCGCGCGCGGCGCGCAGCGCGGCGAAGGAGGCGGCGGTGGCGGTGGCGGCGGCCGTGCCGATCAGCCCCTCCTCGACACCGGCAACGGCGGACGGGGCGGCGCCCGCTTCCGGCTGCGGCGCAGGAGTGGCCCCGGCGGAGGAAGAGGCGAACATCGCGTCGATCTCCGCTTCCGACATCGGCGCCGGAGCCGAGGACTGGGGCGCGCCGGCGAGGAGAGCGTCGATCTCGGCCTGCGACCCCGAAGGCCGCGACGCGGCGGCGTCGGGTGCCCTCTGCTCGGGCACGAGCATCTGCTCGGTCAGGTCGAGGATGTCGTCGGCCGGGGCGCCACCTGGCTCGGGCGTGGTCGCAGCCGGCATCGGCGCGGCCTGATCTTCGGCCAGGATCCGCCTGATCGAGGCGAGGATGTCCTCCATCGAGGCGTCCTGCCCGACCGGCGATTGCGGCGCGGCGGGCTTGGGCGGTTCGGCGCTCATCGCGACGCCGTCGGGGTCAGAGGCAGCGGCCGTGCGGGGGGCACGTCCGTGCCGATCCAGCGGTTCCGCACCGAGGTGTAGTGCTCGAGCGGATCGTAGATCTGGACCGGAAGCTGAAGGTCGCGCGCTGTCAGCCTGCCCGCGGCCGCGGCGAGCGCATAGGTCGCGATCAGGTAGTCGCGCGTGGCGCGCACGAGAGCGGTTCGGGCATCAAGAAGCTCCTGCTCGGCGTTCAGGACGTCGAGCGTCGTCCGGCTGCCGACGAGCGCCTCGCGCTGCACGCCATCGAGGGCGATCTCGTTGGCGCGGATCTGCGCCGTGCGTGCGTTCACCTCGGCACGCGCCGCCTGAAGCGTCTCCCAAGCGCGCCGGGCATTGTCCACCACCTGGCGGCGAACCTCGTTCAGCACCTCCTGCGCCCGCTGCGCCTCCTGCTTCGCCTGGCGCACGCGCGCATGCTCCTGCCCCCCCTGGTACAGCGGCACCGACAGCACCCCGACCAGCTGCCCGCCGGTGCTGCGGGTGTCGCGCAGGGAGTTGTCGTCATTTCGGAACGCGCTGCCCTGGAGCGAGGCGGTGGGCAGAAGCTCGCCGAAGACAACGTCGATGTTGTGGATCGCGGCCTGTTCCTCGAACCGAGCGCGCAGCACGTTCGGGTTGTTCGCCTCGGCCAGCCGGGCGGCCTCTTCGGCGTCGCGCGCGATCGGCCGAAGCGGCGGCGGTGCGGTGAGCGCGCGCGGCGGCTCGCCGATCAGGCGCTCGAAGTTCGACCGCGCCGTCTGCAGATCGCCGTCGGCGCGGCTTCGTTCCGAACGCGCGCGCTCGAGCCGCGCCTCTGCCTGGGCGACGTCGGTTCGGGTGATCTCGCCGACCCGGAACCGGTCGCGCGCCGCCTGGAGCTGCCGTTCGAGCACGCGCACATTGTTCGTCGTCAGCCTCAGGACTTCCTGGTTCTGGATCACCGTGACATAGGCATTGACCGCATCGGCGAGCACGCTCTGCTCGGTCGCGAGCAGGTTGGCGCGCTCGGCGAGCACCTGGCTCTCGGCACGCCGCGTCGCCGCGACGGTGCGGCCGCCGCGATAAAGAGGCTGGACGAAGGTCGCGCTGCCCGAGAGGGGGTTGCGTTCGAGATTGGTGCGCGTGCGCAGCCCGTTGGGCTGGAGCGCTCCCGTCTGCGTTCCGTCGGCGTAGCCGTATTGCCCCTGAAGCGTCACCACCGGACGCCAGCCGGAGAGCGCCTGCGGAACGTTCTCGTCGACGGCACGAAGCCGCGCGCGGGCGGCCTGCAGCGTCGGGTTGTTGGCGTAGGCGAGCGCCAGCGCCTCGCGCAGCGTCTGCGCCTCGGCGGCATAAGCCGGAAGGAGGACGCACGCCGCAAGCACCGCCGCCCCTCCCCAACGCCCGATCATTCCGCCCACGCCACGCTGTTGATCACCCATCGTCCGGTCCACCGCTCTCCTCGCCAACGTCTTGCGACGTGCATGCCGCTGCGGCCCGGATTGGCCGCCAACTCCGCGACGCAGCACCTAGGCTGCTAGGCTGCCGCCATTGCGCATCGCTGTGCAAGGGCGGAACGACGCAGGCCACGCCGCGCCCCCCGTGCGCCGATCAATAGGTGGGCAGCGACGGGTCCACCTCCGCCGCCCAGGCGTCGATCCCGCCGGCGAGGTTGACCGCGTTGGCGAACCCTCGTGCCCGAAGCCAGAGGGTGACGCGCAGGCTCCGTCCGCCATGATGACAGAGCACGACGACCGGCACGTCCCGCGGCAGCGCTGTGGTCCGCTCCGGCACCTCGGCCATCGGAATCGTGAGCGAGCCGGCGAGAGACGCGATCGCGACCTCCCACGGCTCGCGCACGTCAAGAACCGCATGCGGAACGCTGTCCCGTCGCCAGGCATCCAGGGTGGCGACATCGATCTCGATCGGCAGGGGAAAGGACGGGCCGGCCACGCCGCGCCTCAGAACACGAAGGCCGGGGCGCGGCGGAACTCGGGCAAGGTCGGGGTGCCGGCCTCGAACAGCACCACCTCCGTGACCGTCCCGGCGGCGCGAAGCAGACGAACGGCACGGCCGAGCACGCCCGGGCGGGAGGAGGCACGCACCGTGACGAGGCGCCCCCCTTCCGCGAGCTGCTCCGTCAGGCCTCCGGGGATCTCCTCCACCGCCCCTTCGATCAGGATCACGTCATAGGGTGCCGCCGCGGCCCAGCCTTCCACGAGCGGCCCGGCCACGACCGTCGCCCCCTCGATATCGGAGAGCCTTGAGCGGAGAGACTCCACAAGTGCTCCCGGGGTCTCGAGCGCAACCACGCGCGCCCCCATCCGGCACAGCACCGCAACGCCGTAGCCCGCGCCCGCTCCGACCACGAGCACGCGGCACCCTGGCCGGACCCCAGCCGCCTGGACGAGGCGGGCGAACACCATGGGCTCCATCAGGAAGCGCCCGCCGCCGAGCGGGATGTCCTCATCGACATAGGCAAGCGGGCGCTTCGCCTCGGGCAGGAACGACTCGCGCGGCACCTCCGCCATCGCGTCGAGCAGGCCCGGGTCCGTCACCCGGTTGGGGCGGAGCTGGCCTTCGACCATATTGAATCGTGCCTTGGCGAAATCCATGCGGCTGTCTGATCCCCCTTCCGCTGGGCGTGCCGGATATTGGCCCTGCTGTCGCGGTGCAACAAGACGCCCGGTTTAAGGCCGCCGCTTGACCCTGACCGGGCGTGGCCCTAACGAAACGCGGTGTCGCGCGGCCCGATGGCAGAGTGGTCATGCAGGGGACTGCAAATCCCCGGACGTCGGTTCGATTCCGGCTCGGGCCTCCAACGGCGGCGGAGGCGGCGCGTCGCGGCTTCGGTAGCGACAGGGTCTCCCAAGCCCGGGCGAAGCGCGTTGCCGGCGCGGGCGTGCTTGATCGCGCCGCGGCGCTGCGCTAGACCGCTCGCGGGCGGCTGATCCCCGATAGCTCAGTTGGTAGAGCAGCGGACTGTTAATCCGCGTGTCGCTGGTTCGAGCCCAGCTCGGGGAGCCACCGCGGCCCGGTCCCGATCTCCGCACCGCCACACCGATCGACCGACATCCAGGCGCCGGTTTGCTCAGGCTAACCTGCGTTTCGGACGTCATGCCGCGCGGCCGCCTTCCCCGCGTCGGCTGGTGAGCGGGCCGAGCTTAGACCGGTCAAGCTGAAGCGCGGACCTCCGTGCCGCCGCCCCGCAGGTGCGTTGCACCGATCCGGGACGCTCCGCCGCCCCCAACCGGTTCGCGCTCCGCTTGCGGCGGACGCGACCGACCTGTCATGCTGCACCGCAGCAGAGACCCTCCCATGAGCCCTCTCTCTCCCCCCTCCCCGGTCGAGCGTCTGTTTCGGCCGCGCTCGGTCACGGTGATCGGGGAGGTCGCCGGGGAGAGTCTCGCCGCCCGCGTGCTCGCCGCCCTGCGCTCGGGCGGCTTCCGCGGATCCGTGACCGTTGTCTCGCCCGCCCCCGAGCCAGGAAACGGCATGGCCGCCTTCCCCGACGTCGCGTCCCTGCCGGAGGCGCCCGATCTCGCCCTCGTCGATCTTCGCGGCGAGGCGTTGGCGCCCGGTCTTGCCGCCCTCGCCGCGCGCGGCGCGGGCGCGGCGGTGCTGCTCGGTGACGCCTCGCCGAGCGTCGCGCCGCTTCCCGTCATCGGCCCCCGTTCGTCGGGCGTGATCTCGCCCGCGCTCGGGCTGAACGCTTCGCTCTTCCCTCGCCTACCCGCCCCGGGAGCGCTCGCGCTCGTCTGCCAGGACCGGGGCATCGCCGCCGCCGTGCTCGACCACGCCGCAGGCGAAGGCATCGGCCTCAGCCACGTCGTCTCCCTCGGGGCGTGCGACGGTCTCGGCTTCACTGAGGTCCTCGACTGGCTCTCGCGCGACGGAGCCACGCGAGCGGTCTTGCTTGAGGTGTCGCGGGTGAAGGACCGCCGCGGCTTCCTCTCGGCTGCCCGGGCGGTGGCGCGCGGCAGGGTCGTGGTCGCGCTCCGCACCGCCCCTGCCCCGAGACCGGACCCGGCCGCGGACGTCTCGCTGCCTCCGGGCATCGTCTTCGCCGCGGCGCTGCGTCGGGCGGGGGTGGTCGATGTCGGCGGGCTCGAGGACCTGCTCGACGCGGCGACGACCCTCGCACGCCCGAGGCGCATGCGCGGCGACAGGGTGATCGTGGCCGCCGCCTCGCCTGCGCTCGGGGTGCTCGCTGCCTCTGCGGCGCGCGCCGCCGGTGCTACCTTGGCCGAGCCCTGGCAGGAGGCCTCGAACGCGCTCGCCCCGCTGCTCGACGGCGCGGCCGCGGCGAACCCGCTCGTTTTGCCGCCCGGAGCACCGACCGGGCGGATCGGCGAGCTCCTCGCCCGCGCGGCCAGGAGCGGCTCCGCCGATGCGGCGATCGCGGCGCTTGCCGCCACCGGCGACGGCGGAGCCGCAACCTCCGCTATTGAGGCCCTGATCGCCGCCCAGGCGGCCGCACGCGGCCTGCCGGTGATCGCCGCCGTGCCGGGCGGAGCCGAGGCCGCAGGCCTGCGCTCACGCCTCGCCGCAGCCGGGATCGCGGCCTTCCCGAGCCTCGAGGCGGCGGGACGGGCCCTCAGACTTCTGCTCCACGAGCGGCGCACGCGCGACGCGGCGCGCGAGCTTCCCCCGCGCACCGTCATCGCCGTCGCGCCCGATCGAGAGACCGTCCGCCGCCTCCTTGCGCGGGCGAGAGAGGCAGGCCGCTTGACCCTGACCGAGGACGAGGCGGGAGCGGCGCTCAACGCCTATAGCATTCCGACCGCTCCCTTCCGCGTCGCGTCCGATCCCGCGAGCGCGGCCGAGGCGGCCAGGGCGCTTGGTTTCCCGGTGGTGCTCAAAATCCGCTCGCCGGACCTGCCGCACAAGACCGAGGTCGGCGGTGTGGTGCTCGACCTCGAGACCCCGGACATGGTTCGGGCGGCGGCCGAGGCGATGGCAGCACGTGTCGCCCGGCTCGCGCCGGGGGCGCGCCAGGAGGGGTTCCTCGTGCAGCGGCAGATCGCCCGCGCCGGGCGGCAGGAGCTCTTCCTGCGCCTCGGCCGCGACCCCCTGTTCGGTGCCGCGATCGGCTTCGGCCAGGGCGGCACCGCCGCCGCCCTCGCGGGCGACGTCGCGGTCGAGCTTCCGCCGCTGAACCGCGCGCTCGCCAATGCGCTGATCGCGCGCAGCCGGATCGCCCCTCTGCTCGCCGGCTTCCGCGACCACCCCGCAGTCGACCTCGAGGCGCTCCGCGAGACGCTCGTGCGCCTCGCCCAGCTCGCCGTCGATTTCCCCGACGTGCTCGCGGTCGACGTCAACCCGCTCGCGGCAAGCGCAAGCGGCGTGATGGCACTCGACGCGTGGATCAGGATCACGCCCGAGCCCGCAAGCGGCACGCACCATCTCGCCATCGCCCCCTATCCGGCCGAGCTCGAACGGCAGGTCACGCTCCGCAACGGCAGGGCCGTGACGCTTCGGCCGATCCGACCCGAGGATGCGGAGGCGCATGCCGCCTTCTTCGCGCGGCTTTCGCCCGAGGACGTCCGGTTCCGGTTCTTCGCGCCGATCCGAAGCCTCTCGCCGGAACAGATCGCGCGGCTGACGCAGATCGACTACGACCGCGAGATGGCGATCATCGCGACCACCGGCGCAGCCGGCGACGAACAGGCCGAGACGCTCGGGGTGGTGCGGATCATCCGCTCCGGCGAGGAGGGCGAGTTCGCGATTGTCGTGCGCTCGGACATCAAGGGCAGCGGCCTCGGCACGGAGCTGATGCAGGCTGGTCTCGCCTGGGCGCGCGCCTCGGGCTTGCGCCGAGTGACGGGCGAGGTGCTGGCCGAGAACGGGCCGATGCTTGCCTTCGTCCGCCGGCTCGGCTTCACCGTCACGCCGAGCGGGCACGACCCGGAGGTGATGGTCGCTGTGATCGATCTCGGCACGGAACCGGAACGACAGGGCCGCTGAGCGGGCCCTCAGGCCGGCTCGGAGGCGCGCACTGCGGCGACGAGCTCGCGCACTTTCGCCGCCGCCGTCGCTCCCTTCAGCGCCTCGCGCCAGAGTCCCTCGGCGACCTTCTGGTGCATCGCGACCGCCTCGTCCGCGCCGGTGATCAGCGCGACCCCCGTCTGCGCCGTCGGGTGGGACTCGAGCCGGAACGGGTTGATCGCGAGATGGGCGCGTTCGCGGTTACGCAGGATCTTGAAGTTCCCATTGGGCTCGGCGCCGGCGATCAGACCGAGCTGGATGCCCATCGGCTCCGTCTCCATCAGGGTCGCGATTGTCTCGCACTCAGAGGCCGCGACATCCCGAGCCTGGGCACGCATCCGCTCCGACATCAGCACGGCCCCGCCGACGCCGAGCTCGAGGAAGCGCCTGAGCGAGCCAACCGTCATGATGGCGATGATCGAGGGCCGACGCTGCTGGTACATCCGCTTGCGCGCGGCAAGCACCGAGAGCAGCTGGTCGCCCTGCGCCCGCCAGGCGGCACGATCGCTGCCCGCGAGATCGGCCGCCTCGGCATAGATCTCGGCGAGCGCCTGGTCGAACAGATCGGAAGTGATCAGATAGCTGACCGGGCCGGCGACCTGCAGGATCTGGTCGGTCGTCTCCTCGAGGGCGCGCACGCGCTCAAAATAGGCGACGGCGCGGGAGAAGTACTCGACCCCGATCCCGAGCAGGCTGAGCGGCGAGATCTTCAGAAGCTCGGCAAGCCGCTTGATCGTGTCGAGCTTGATGACCTCACCTTTCTCGTATCGGTAGAGAGCGGCTCGGGAGACACCCAACCTGGCGGCGATCTCCTCAGCGCGCAGGCCGCTCTCCAGACGGTATTGCCGAAGCTGCTGGCCGATCTCGGTGAAGCGCATCGGGTCCTCCACGCCCGGGGCGAGCACTCGCACGCCCCGAATCGTCTCATAAACCGTGAACGGTCACGGTGCAGTAAGACCTACCCTCCGGCTGAGCCGAATTCAAGGCGGCTGTTTCGGGAGGCCTGACCACGCCGCCGTCGTCTTCACCGATCGAGGAAAGACAAGGTGACGAGCGGAACAGGGGCCGGCACGCACCAGCATGGCGGCCCCGGATCGGACGCGGGACGGTCCAGCCGCGCGATCAGCCCTCGGCGACCTTGTGGGAAGCGAGCGCCTCGAGCGCCTGAACCATCGCCGAGTGGTCGAGGTCGGCCCCTCCGGCGGCGGCGACGGCGCTGAACATCTGCTGCGCGACCGCCGTGTTGGGCAGCGCCACGCCGAGGTCCCTCGCCGCGCTGAGGGCGAGGTTGAGGTCCTTCTGATGCAGGCGGATCCGGAAACCCGGGGCGAAGGTTCGCTTGATCATCCGCTCGGCATGCACCTCGAGAATTCGCGAATTGGCGAAACCGCCCATCAGTGCCTGCCGAACCTTCGCCGGATCTGCCCCCGCCTTGGCCGCGAACACAAGGGCTTCCGATACGGCTTGGATGTTGAGCGCGACGATGATCTGGTTCGCCACCTTGGTGGTCTGGCCCGCCCCATTCTCCTCGCCGACGAGGGTGATGGTCTTGCCCATCGCCTCGAAGAGCGGCAAGGCCCGGTCGAACGCACGCTTCGGGCCGCCGACCATGATGGTGAGCGTGGCGTTCTTCGCCCCGACCTCGCCCCCCGAGACGGGCGCATCGAGGTAGTCGCAGCCAAGCGCGTTGATCCTGCTCGCGAAGGTCTTGGTCGCGGTGGGGCTGATCGAGGACATGTCGATCACGAGCTTGCCGGGGCTCAACCCCTCGGCCACGCCGCCCGGGCCGAACAGCACCTGCTCGACGTCCGGCGTGTCGGGCACCATCGTGATCACGACCTCGGCCGCGGCGGCGACGGCCTTGGCGTCGGGCAGAACGGTCGCCGCCGCACGGAGCTCGTCGGTGAGGCTCTTGCGTTCGGGCACGAACAGCTCGTGCCCCTTCGCCTTGAGGTTGAGCGCCATCGGGCGCCCCATGATCCCAAGTCCGATGAAACCGACCTTCATCGCGTCGTCTCTCCCGCGTGTTCCCTCAGTAAAGTTGCTTTGCAGTCAGCGCCCTGCACCACTCAGCTCCGGTAAGGCGCGAACCAATCGAGCCCCGCCTCCGTCTCTCCCTTCGGCTTGTACTCGCAGCCGATGAACCCGTCGAAGCCGAGCCGGTCGATCTCGCCGAACAGGAACGGATAGTTGATCTCGCCGGTTCCCGGCTCGTGCCGGCCCGGGTTGTCTGCGAGCTGCATGTGGCCGATCAGCGGCAGGTGATCGGCGATCGCGCGCGCGAGATCCCCCTGCATGATCTGGCGGTGGTAGATATCGAACTGGATCTTCAGGTTCGGCGCCCCGACATCGGCGATCACCGCTGCGGCCTCCTCCGTCCGGTTGAGGAAGAAACCCGGGATGTCGCGCGTGTTGATCGGCTCGATCACCACGTCGAGCGAGGCGGCAGCAGCGAGCGCCGCCGCCTTGGCGAGATTGTCGCGGTAGACCCGGCCCATGAGGGCGCGATCGGCTCCCTCTGGCACGAGGCCCGCCATGGCGTGGATGCGCGGGCAGCCGGCGGCGGTCGCGTAGTCGATCGCCTTGCGCACGCCCTCGAGGAACTCCTCCTCCCGCCCGGGCAGGGCAGCAAGGCCGCGCTCCCCCTTCGCCCAGTCCCCCGGCACCGTGTTGAACAGCACGACCTTCACGCCCGCGGCGCGGGCCGCGCCCGTGATCTCAGCGGGCGTGTAGTCATAAGGAAACAGGAACTCGACGGCATCGAAGCCGGCCGCCGCCGCGCGGGCGAACCGGTCAAGGAACGGGCTGTCGGTGAACATCATCGAGAGATTGGCGGCGAATTTCGGCATGAGGCCCCCTTGGGTCTGGTGTCGGAGCTGCTGGTGACGTCCCGGTCGCGTCTGGTGCCGGTCAGGCTGAGGCGGCGCCGTAATACAGCATCGCGGCGTGTCGCGCCTCGGCGAAGAACAGCCACCGTTCGACGAGCGCGCCAAAGAGTGCAGACAGCGCCCCGGCCGCCCCGAGCCACGGCGCGGCGTCGCCGCCGAGGCCGAGCCCGACCGCGACCGCCCAGGCTGGGACGACGAACCCCGCGCCGAGCGCGATCCGCCGCAGGACCTCGGCATGCTTGCGGGCGACGACGAACCCCATCTCCCGCATCACGAAGTTCCTTCCCGTATGCGGCGGGTCGATGAGGCGCACGCGGCCGATGCCGCCAAGCCCTGTAGCCGATTCGGGCGTGGCGGGCCCCGAGGTTGTGTCGAGGAACCGCCAATAGGCGCGCTTGTGCAGGAAGCCCCCGGCCAGCGCCGCGAGCGCCGCCGCCCCCGCGCCCCACGCCGCCGGGGCACGAAAGGCAGCGAGCACGGCGAAGGCGAGGGTGAGCCCGGTCGCGGCGCCGATGATCAGATATCCCGGAACGGTCAGCCGGTTCGCCCAGGCGTGGATCGGCTTGAGAGAACGGTAGATCATCCCGGTGCAGACCACGGTTGCCGCGGCGAGGCATGCGGTGAGCACGCCGAGCGCCGCGAGCGCAGCACCGCTGCCTCCCGAGGCGGACAGGAAGGCAAGCAGAAGCGCCGGCGGATAGGTCGCTGCGGCCAGCACCGCCTCGCGCGAGAGCCAGGAGGAGCGCCACTGGCTGAAGGCGCGCCACGCCCGCTCTGGGTGGCCGAGATGAAGCGCCGAGGAGGCAAGCCCGGCCGTGACAAGACCGAGCGCGAGGCCGAACGACGCGACCGCGAAGCCCGGCCCGGGCGGAAGCAGCCCGAACGCCGCGAGCACCCCGAGCGCGGCGAGAAGCCCGTAGCCCGCGCCGGAACCGACGGTGAAGACGATGACGGAGGGGGCAGGGTTCATTTCACCGCGAGAGGATCCGATCCACCCAGCCCAGAAATCCCGAAAGCGTGGTTTCGGGACTCCTGTCGTCGCCGGCCGGAGCGAGCCCAGCGCGCGGCCGCGGCGGAAGGTACTTGTTCACCGGCCGGTAGCCGAGCTCGGGCATCAGGTCGACGCCGCCGCGCTCGGCCACGAGGCGCGAGACGGCGCTCGCTGGGTCGGCAAGGTCGCCGAAGTGGCGCGCCTGGGCCGGGCAGGTGGAGACGCAGGCGGGAACGCGCTCCGCCTCCGGAAGGGTCTCGTTGTAAATCCGGTCGATGCAGAGCGTGCATTTCTTCATCACGCCCTCGTCCTCGTCATACTCCCGCGCACCATAGGGGCAGGCCCAGGAGCAGAGCTTGCAGCCGATGCAGGTGTCGGGGTTGACGAGCACGATCCCGTCCTCGGCGCGCTTGTAGCTCGCCCCGGTGGGGCAGACGGTAACGCAGGCGGGCTCGTCGCAGTGCAGGCAGGAGCGTGGGAAGTGCACCGTTCTTCCCCGTTCCCCCTCGCCCGCCTCGAAACTGTGCACCCGGTTGAACCACACCCCTCTCGGATCGGCGCCGTAGGGGTCGAGGTCGGTGAGCGGAGCGGAATGGCCGCCCGTGTTCCACTCTTTGCAGTTCACCGCGCAGGCATGGCAGCCCACACAGGTGTCGAGGTCGATCACAAGACCGAGCCGTTTCGCGGGCTGGGTGTCGGGAAGGCTCGTCATCGCCCCTTGGCCCGGTTCTCAGGCGAACGTCCGAAAGCGGCGCCGAAGCGGAGCGGCCCCTTCGGCGCGGCGATTCCGGGCGGGGGCGCGAGCGGCGGCAGCGCCGGTTCGGTCACGGAACGGCCTGTTTCCGCCTTCTCCACGCGCACCCGGAGGTCGTACCACGCGGCCTGGCCGGTCACCGGGTCGGCGTTCAGCCGCGCCTCTCCCTCCCCGCCAGGAAGATGCTCGCTGATCAGATGGTTGAGCAGGAAGCCGCGCGTCGCCTCCGGTGCCCGCGGGTCGAGCGCCCAGGCGCCGGCGCGCTTGCCGATCGCGTTCCAGGTCCAGACCGTTCCGGGTTCGACCCCATCCATCAGCCGCACCTGCACGGTGATCCGCCCGTGATGGCTCGTCACGTGAACCCAGTCGTCGTCGGCGATGCCGAGGCGGGAGGCGGTGCCGCGGTGCATATAGAGCCGGTTCTCGCCGTGGATCTGCCTCAGCCACGCGTTCTGGCTTCCCCAGGCGTGGTACATCGCGGCCGGGCGCTGCGTCACCGCCCGCAGCGGGAAGTCGGCCTCCTCCACCGCCTCGCCCTCGAAGGGCGGGTACCACACCGGCAGTGGGTCGAGGCAGGCGATGATCCGCCCCCGCAGGTGGTCGGGCGGCTGGCGGTCGCCATGGCCCATTGCGGCGAGGCGGAACCGCTGCAGCGGCTCGAGATAGGCCTGCAGAACGACAGGCTCCGGCCGCGCGAGGAACCCCATCGCCACGGCGTGTTCGAGATAGGCGCGGTTGGCGAACTTCATGAACAGCGCCTGCTCGGGAAGGCGCATCTTCCAGAAGCCGCCGTTCTCGATGTAGCGCTCGAGCTGGCGCGGGTTCGGCTCCCCGCGCCCCTCCTTGCGTCCGTCCTCTCCCCGCCAGCCGGCGAGCGGGCCAATCCCCGGGGCACGCTCGTGGTTGACGATGTAGTCGGCGTAGCCGCCCGGGTAGCGCGGCGTGCCGTCCTCGCGCACCATGCCGGGCAGGCCGAGACGCGCGCCGAGGTCAAGCAGCACATCCTGGAAAGGGCGCACGTCCCGGTCGGGCGCCACGACGGGGTGGCGGATCGCATCGGCCGGCCCCTCGGCGCTGCCGATCGGCCGGTCGAGGAGGGAAATCGCGTCGTAGCGCTCGAGATAGGTGGTGTCAGGCAGGACGAGATCGGCGTAGGCGACCGTCTCCGACGCATAGGCATCGGCGTAGATGATGCGGGGGATGCGGTATGACCCGTCCGGGTTCGTATCGGTGAGCATCCGCACCGTTCCAGCGCTGTTCATGGCCGAGTTCCAGGCCATGTTCGCCATGTACAGGAACAGCACATCGATCGGGTAGGGGTCGCCCGCCCAGGCGTTCCGAATCACGAGATGCATCATCCCGTGCGCGGCGAGCGGCGCCTCCCAGGAATAGGCCTTGTCGATCCTGAGCGGCCTCCCCGTCGCGTCGACGAGGAGGTCGTCCGGCCCCGTCGGGAAGCCGAGCGGCGGGCGTGGAAGAGGCGCACCGGGCGCGACCTCGCCGAGCTTGCCCCCCGGCAGGATCGGCGGCGGCGTGGGCCGCGGATAGGGCGACTTGTAGCGCCAGGCGCCGGGGCAATCGACGGCGCCGAGCAGCATCTGCAACAGATGCAGAGCGCGGCAGGTCTGGAAGCCATTGGCGTGCGCGCTGATGCCGCGCATCGCGTGGAACGCCACGGGCCTTCCGACGAAGCGCTCGTGCCGGACGCCGCGCCAGTCCGTCCAGGGCGTCTCGACGGTAATTGCCTCCTCGAAGGCGACGCGCGCGATCTCCGCCGCGAGCGCGCGGATCCGCCCCGCATCGATACCCGTCACGGCCGCGGCGCGCTCAGGCGCGAGCGCGGGGTCGAGGTACCGCTCCGCCATCGTGACGAACACGGGCCGCGCGCGGCGGCCGTCGGTGAGCGTCACGGAGGCGGTCAGAGAGGGCGACACGTCCGGCGCGTCCCAGGCGTGCAGGCGGCCGTCGCCGTCCGCCACCAGCGGCCTGCCGTCCTCCCCGCGCGCGAATAGGCCGTGCTCGGCCGTTCCCGGCGCATCGATCGTGAGCCAGGGCGAATTGGTCCAGGCGCGCAGGAAGGCGAGGTCGATCTTGCGGGTCCGGAACAGCTCGTGGATCAGGGCGAGCACGAGCGCGCCGTCGGTGCCGGGGCGGATCGGAAGCCAGGTGTCGGCGATCGCGGAGTAGCCCGTGCGCACCGGGTTGACCGAGACGAACCGCGCCCCGCGCGCCTTCAGCCGCGCAAGCCCCAGCTTGATCGGGTTGCTGTCATGGTCCTCGGCGACGCCGAACATCAGGAACAGCTTCGTGCGCTCGAAATCCGGCTCGCCGAACTCCCAGAAACTGCCGCCGAGGGTGTAGAGGCCGGCGGCCGCCATGTTCACCGAGCAGAACCCGCCATGCGCGGCGAAGTTCGGCGTGCCGAAGGCCTGCGCCCACCAGCCGGTGAGCGCCTGGCTCTGGTCACGCCCTGTGAAGAAGGCAAGCCGTGCCGGGTCCTTCGCGCGCACCTCGGAAAGCCAGGACTGCGCGAGGCCGAGCGCCTCCTCCCACCCGATCTCCTCGAACGCGCCCTCGCCGCGCGGGCCCACGCGCTTGAGCGGCTTCCTCAGACGCGCCGGCGAGAGATGGTTCATGATCCCGGCCGAGCCCTTCGCGCAGAGCACGCCGCGATTGACCGGATGGTCCGGGTTGCCCTCGATGTAGCGGACCTGGCCGTTGCGGAGATGAACCCGTATCCCGCAGCGGCAGGCGCACATGTAGCACGTGGTGCACGTCACCTCGTCCGAGACGACGGGCGAGAGATCGAGGGTCTCCATTCCCGCGGAACGCTCCCGAAGACAGCCGGACGCTAGGCGCGCGCACGAGCGGCGTCAAACCGCCCTTCCCCTGGCCAGGGAGGAGGGCGCGCACTATAGGGGCCGGGCGCGCACGGAGGACACCGATGAGCTGGTCCCCGACCTTCACCACCCGCCCCGAGATCCTCGGCACGTTCGGCGTCGTCGCCTCCACCCATTGGCTCGCCTCCGCCGCCGGCATGGGCGTGCTCGAGCGCGGCGGCAACGCCTTCGATGCCGCCGTCGCCGCGGGCTTCGTGCTTCAGGTGGCGGAGCCGCACCTCAACGGGCCCCTCGGAGATGTGCCGATCCTGCTCCACAGCGCCGCCGAGAACCGACAGAGCGTGATCTGCGGCCAGGGGCCTGCCCCCGCAGCCGCGACAATCGCGAAGCTGCGCGACGAGCTCGGCCACGAGCTGATCCCGGGCACCGGCCTTCTGCCCGCTGTCGTTCCCGGCGCCTTCGATGCGTGGATGCTCATGCTGCGCGACTGGGGAACGATCAGCCTGCGCGAGGCGCTCGCGCCCGCGATCTCCTACGCACGCCACGGCGTTCCGGTGGTGCCGCGGATCAGCGCCACGATCAGCACCATGCAGCCGCTCTTCACCGCTGCCTGGACCAGCTCGGCCGCGGTGTTCCTTCCGGGCGGCGAAGTGCCAGAGCCGGGCACGCTGTTCCGCAACACAGCGCTTGCCGAGACCTACGAGCGGGTCCTGCGCGAGGGCGAGTCGGCGGGCGCTGATCGCGTGGCGCAGATCGAGGCCGCGCGTCGCGCCTGGTATCGCGGCTTCGTGGCGGAGGCGATCGACCGGTTCTGTCGCGGAACGGACGTGCTCGACGTCTCCGGCCGAACTCATCGCGGGCTGCTCACCGCCGACGACCTCGCACGCTGGCAGGCGCGCTACGAGGAGCCGCTCGCCTACACGTATCGCGGGGTGACGGTGCTCAAGTGCGGGCCGTGGAGCCAGGGGCCCGCCTATCTCCAGACGCTCGCCCTGCTCAAGGGTTTCGACCTCGATGCCACCTCACCGCTCGACCCCCACTTTCTCCATTGCATCATCGAGGCGCAGAAGCTCGCCTTCGCCGACCGCGAGGCCTGGTATGGCGACCCGGACTTCGTCGATGTTCCGCTCGCGCATCTGCTCTCCGACGACTATAACGACCATCGCCGGCGGCTCATCGGCGAGACCGCCTCGTTTGAGCTTCGCCCAGGCAGGGTGCCCGGCCGTGTCACCCCGTGGGTCGATCACGCGGCGCGGCACCGCGATGCCGCGAGCTACGGCTCCAACACCGGCGCGGGCGAGCCAACGGTCGCACGCCTCGGTGCGATCGGCGGTGACACCTGCCATGTCGACGTGATCGACCGTCACGGCAACATGGTCTCCGCCACGCCCTCGGGTGGCTGGCTGCAGTCAAGCCCGGTGATCCCGGAGCTCGGCGTTCCGCTCGGCACGCGCGGGCAGATGTTCTGGCTCCGCGAGGATCATCCGAACGGGCTTGCCCCTGGGAAGCGGCCGCGTACGACGCTGTCGCCCTCGATGGCGCTGAAGGACGGGAGGGCCTGGATGGCCTACGGCACGCCCGGCGGCGAACAGCAGGACCAGTGGTCGCTCGCCTTCCTGTTGCGGATGATCCACCACCGGTTCGACATCCAGCAGGCGATCGACGCTCCCGCCTTCCACTGCGAGCACTGGCCGTCCTCGTTCTGGCCACGGCCGGCACGGCCAGGGCGGGTGGTGATCGAGGAGCGGTTCGGGCCGGAGGTCGCGGAGGCGCTCGCCCGCCGCGGCCATGACGTCGAGGTCGGCGGTCCGTGGAGCGAGGGAAGGCTTTCGGCGGCGCGGCTCGAGAACGGGCTCCTGAAGGCGGGGGCCAATCCGCGCGGCATGCAGGGCTATGCCGTCGGCCGCTGAGATGGAACTGGACGGTCAGAGGCCGGCGCCGCTTGCACCGCGGGAGATCTTCCTTCTCTTTCTGAGCATCTCGGTGCAGAGCTTCGGCGGCACGCTCCCCTTCGCCCGGCGCGAGCTCGTCGAGCGCCGGCGCCTGCTCACCGGCCCGGAGTTCGCCGAGCTGCTTGCGCTCGGGCAGATCCTGCCCGGGCCGAACGTGATCAACCTCGCTGCCGCCTTCGGCGATCGCCATGGCGGCGCGCGCGGGGCTGCCGCCGCCGTCGCCGGAATGGTCGTCGTGCCGGTGCTGATCGCGATGCTGCTCGCCACGCTTGCGAGCGCTTACGCATCTTCCCGCGATGCAGGGTGCGCTTCTCGGCATGGCGGCAGCGGCGGCGGGGCTCCTGCTCGGAACCGCGTGGCGCATGGGAGAGCCGATCCGCAGCAGCCCGCTCGGCCTCCTCGTCTTCGCCGGCGTGTTCGGAGCGGTCGCGCTGCTTCGCCTGCTGCTTGCGCTCGTGCTTCTTGCGGCCATCCCGCTCTCGCTCGCCCTGCACGGCGCGTTCGGGAGGCTCCGGCCAGATTTTTGCTCTTGCTGCACGTGATGGCCGTCTCCTTGGGCCTGTCGCTGCTCGCGGTCGGCGGGGCGATCGCGATCGTGCCCGAGATCTATCGGATCGCTGTCGTGTCGAACGGCTGGCTCGAGCCCGCGCGGTTCGCCGAGCTCTACGCCATCAGCCAGTTCGCGCCCGGGCCGAACGCGATGATCGTGGCGCTGATCGGCTGGGAAGTCATGGGGGGGGGAGGCTCGGCGGCTGGGTGGGAGGGCTCGCCGCCATGGCGGCCTTCGTCGGCCCGACGAGCGTGATCTCGGTGCTCGCCGTCTGCTCCTGGGCCGCGCGCATCCCCCCCGCGCGGCAGACGCTGCTCCGTGCCGCGCTCCTGCCCCTCTCGGTTGCGCTCGTCGCCTCATCGGGCGTCCTGATCACGTCGAGCCTCGGGGCGGGAGGCCTCATTCTGCTCGTGGTCGCCTCTGTCGCGGTGGTCTCGGCCATGACGACCGTGCACCCGCTTCTGCTTCTCGCCGCTGGGGCGGTCGCCGGTGCCGTCTCGACCCTGCTTTAGCGCTTCTTGGGCTTGGCGGCGGGCTTAGCGGCGCGGCCGCGCGCAGTCGCGGCTCGCTTCGCCGGTTTCTTGTTGGGCCGGGCCGGCTTGGCCTGCGGTTTCGCGGCGGCGCGCATGGCGGTCAGCGTCGTGCGCGTCGTGATCTGGTCGGGGTTCATGCGGAGCTCGACGAGCGCGGGCTTTCCGGAAGCGAGAGCACGCTCCATCGCCGGGGCGAACTCTGCCGTCTCCTGCACCACTTCGCCGTGGCCGCCATAGGCCTCGATGAACTTCGCGAAATCCGGGTTGGTCAGCGCCGTGCCGGAGACGCGGCCGGGATAGTCGCGCTCCTGATGCATCCGGATCGTGCCATACATTTGGTTGTTGAACACCAGGATCACGGGGTTGACGCCGTGGTGGAAGGCGGTCGCGATCTCCTGGCCGTTCATCAGGAACCCGCCATCGCCGACCATGCTGATGACGGTCCGTTCCGGGAAGAGAAGCTTCGCCGCGATCCCCGCCGGCACCGAATATCCCATCGCGCCGCAGCAGGGTCCGATCAGGACTTGTCCGGCGCCGTAGTTGATGAATCGCACGCCCCAGCCGGAGAAATTGCCGGCATCGGTGGTCACGATTGCATCGGGGGGAAGCATCGCCTCGAGCTGTTTCATAGCCGCGCCGAGGTTGAGCCGCCCCTCGTAGGCGGGAACCTCTCCCGACCACTTGAGCCGGTTGGCGCGGATCTCGCGCGTCCAGGCGCGCCAAGCGGGCTCGACCGTGACGGTCGCGCGCGCCGCTGCAGCGAAGGCGTTGAGGTCGGACTGGATCGGCAGATCGGCCTGGTAGACGCGGCCGAGCTCTCCGCCATCGGGCATCACGTGCACGAGCGGCACCTCGAGTTTTGGCGGCGTGAACACGGTGTAGCCCTGCGTCACCGGCTCGCCCAAGCGCGACCCCACAGCGATGACGAGATCGGCCTCGCGCGCCTTGGCGAACAGGGCAGGGTCGCCGCCATTGCCGAGATCGCCCGCAAATACGGGGAGCGTGTTGTCGAGGATCGCTTGGCGCCGGAAGCCGACGGCGGCGGGAAGCTCGTTCGCCATCAGCCACGCCGCGAGGTCTGCCTTGCCCTCGGCCGTCCAGTGCGCGCCCTGGCCGAGGATCACGAGCGGTCGCCGCGCGCGGGCAAGCAGGCGCTTCAGCTCCGCCATCGCCGCCGGGTCGGGCAGAATGCGCGGTGCCACCGCCGGCCTCGGGTCAGGAACGTCGGCGATGTCGGTCTGCATGTCCTCGGGGATCGCGACCACGACGGGGCCGGGCCGGCCCGACAGGGCGACCTGGAAGGCGTGGTGCATAAGCTCGGGGATGCGCGCGGCGTCGTCGATCTGCGTCACCCATTTCGCGATGCCGCCGAAGAACCGGCGATAGTCGATCTCCTGGAAAGCATCGCGGTCGGTGTCGCCGCGCGGGATCTGGCCGACGAGGAGCACGAGCGGCGTGCTGTCCTGCTGCGCGATGTGGATGCCGATCGACCCGTGGCAGGCACCGGGGCCCCGCGTGACGATCGCCACCCCCGGCCGGCCGGTGAGCTTGCCGTGCGCCTCGGCCATGTTCACCGCAGCACCCTCGAACCGGCAGGTGATCGTTCTGATATGCGATCGGTTCTCGTAAAGCCCGTCGAGCAGGCCGAGGAAACTCTCGCCGGCAACCTGGAACACGTGCGTCACCCCTTGGGCGCGCAGCGCGTCGGCAAGCAGCCGCCCTCCCGGCCGCCCAGCCAACCGTGCGCCGCCGGCGCGCGCGCCCTCCGCAGGCCGTGCTTCGAGATGCGCCATCGTGGTCGTGTTCCCTGGCTTATGGTCGTAACGTGCTGCCCTTATAGTGCGGTGGCAATGCGGCGAACAGGCGGGGGCGGCATGACCTCGGCGGGAATCCTGGGCCTCGGCATCGGCAGGCTCGCGGAGGCGATCCGGAAACGCGAGATCAGCGCCGTCGCCGCAGCCGAGGCCTCTCTCGCCGCCCTCGAGCGCTGGCAGCCGCACCTCAACGCCGTCGCGCGGCCGAGGCGCGAGGCGGCGCTTGCTGCGGCCGAGCGGATCGATGCGGCGATCGCGCGCGGCGAGCCCGTCGGCCCGCTCGCCGGCGTGCCGATGGCGCACAAGGACATGTTCTACCGCGCAGGCGAGCTCTCGGAATGCGGCGCGAAGCTGCGCCGTGGCCATGTGCCGGCGACGACCTCGACGGCCCTCGCCTGCCTCGATGCCGCGGGCGCCGTCCAGGTCGCCTGGCTCAACATGGCCGAGTTCGCCTTCAACCCGACCGGCCACAACGACCACACGGGGCACGTCCGCAACCCCTGGAACCCGGCGCACATCACCGGCGGGTCGTCGTCAGGATCAGGCGCTGCCGTCGCCGCACGCGCCACCCTTGCCGCGCTCGGCTCCGACACGGGCGGCTCGATCCGCCTGCCGGCGGCGATCTGCGGCATCACGGGTCTGAAGCCAACCTGGGGCCTCGTCTCACGACACGGCGCGATGCCGCTCTCGGCAAGCCTCGACACGGTCGGCCCGCTCGCCGTCTCGGCGCACGATGTCGCGCTGGTCACGCAGGCGATCGCGGGCGCCGACCCGCTCGATCCCGATTGCGCCGCACGCCCCGCGCCCGACTTCCTCGCCACGATCGAGGGCGGCGCGCGGGGTCTCGTGATCGGCGTCGCGCGCGGCTTCCTGTGGGAGGGCGTGCACGAGGAGGTGCGCGTGATCCTCGAGGACGCGCTCGCCGCCTGGCGGGCCGCGGGAGCGACGGTGGTTGAGGTTGAGGCGCCCGGGCTTGCCGAGATCCGCACGCTCGTGGGCACGATCATCCTCGCCGAGTCGGCCGCCCTGCACGCCGCCCAGCTCCGCGACCATGCCGACGACTACACGCAAGCCGTCCGCACGCGGCTCGAGACCGGCCTCGCCATTCCGGCCGCAACCTACCTCGATGCGCTTCGGGCGCGCAAACCTCTCACGGAGGCCTTCTGCCGCACCGTGTTCAGCCGCTGCGACGCCCTGTTCGCGCCCGTTCTTCTCGACCCGGTTCCGACCATCGCCGAGAGCGACGCCGGCGCTCCCACCGGGGCGCGCTGGCAGGCCACGATCCCGCGCAACACGCGGCTGTTCAACTATCTGGGCCTGCCCGCGCTCTCGCTTCCCTCCGGCTTCACACGCAACGGCCTGCCGGCAGGGCACCAGATCGTCGGCCGCCCGTTCGACGAGCCGACCCTGTTCCGCCTTGGCCACGCCTTCCAGAACGTGACTGACTGGCACCTCAGGGCGCCCGCTCCTCCCGCCTGAGAAGCAGCCACGCAAGCCCGCCGGCCTGAAGCAGCGCAGACAGAGCAAGCGCCACCGCGTATCCCCGCGGGTCCCACCCACCGGCTTCGGTGCGCGGCCAGAGGTCGAGGATCACGCCGATCCCCTGCTGCTCGGCGAACACCACTGCGAGCATCACCGCGTTGATCGCCGTCGAGACACGCCCTGTCTCCGAGGCGGGGAACCGCGCCGAGACGAGGGTGTAACCGACAGGGCCCACGGAGGCGAGGAACGGCCAGAGCGACCAGCCGAGCCAGAGCGGCAGGCCGAGGCCGAGAGCGAAGGCGAGCGACAGCGCGATCGTGCCGAGCGTGCAGGCAACCATCAGCGCCATCGGGTGCGCTCCGGCGGCGACCAGCCGCGCCTGCACGATACCGGAGAAGAACGATCCGGCGGTGAAGCCGAGCGCGTAGAACAGCAGAACCTCGGCCCGCCCCGGCCCGTCGAGGCCTGCGACATCGCGCAGCCAGGGCCCGAGCCAGAGCCCCTGCCAGGTGAAGTTCAGAGCCGAGAGAAAGATCACGCAGGGAACGAGGCGGACGAAGGCCGGGTGGCGGAGAATGCGTGCAAGCGTTGCCGCTTCCGCCGACAGCCCGCCGGATGAGACTCCCTGCCACGGCACGTCAGGAACCTGCAGCCAGATCCAGGCCGCTGCGAGAAGGGCGATGGCTGCGACGGCGATGAACACGCCGCGCCAGCCCAAATGCGCCGCTGCCCATTCCGCCGGAACGGTGGCGACGATCCCGCCCAGCGAGGACAACGCGACCGTCCAGCCTGCCACGGTCGCGACCTTCCCGGCGGGGAACCACTGCCGCGTCGCCTTCAGCTGCGCCATCAGCGCCGCCGAGATGCCGATGCCGAGAAGCGCGCGCCCGACCAGAAGCTGCGCGAGCCCGTCAGACGCGGCGAACACCAGCGCTCCGGAAGCGATCACCAGCATCAGCGATGCCTGAACCCGACGCGGGCCGTAACGGTCGAGCGCCGCGCCGACGGGAAGCTGCGCCAGCGCATACGCCGCGAACAGCACCGCTCCCATCAGCCCGAGATCGGAGGCCGTGAGCGAGAACGCGTCCGCGAGCACTGGCGCGATGACGGCGGTGACGGCCCGGTTGAGCTGATTGAGCGCCGCGCCGGCTGAGAGCGGCAGGGAGATGGTGACGAACAGCCGCCCGATCGAGGGCCGAGGCGAAGGCGCCATCGCGGTCACGGACACGCCGTGACGCATGGCCACGACTCAGCGGGGTGGCGCACCGCCGCCATCTGGAGCGTTCGGCCGTGCGTGCCCCTCGGCACCCCCGGCGTGCCGCTCGCGCGCCCGTCCAGCTGAGCCATGCGGAGGCGATGGCGATCAGTGCCGTCGAGCCCGGTCGGCCGACGGCGTTCCACCGAGCCGATCGGGATGACGAACCCGGCCGACGGCGCGAGCGACCGGATCAGCTCGGCCAAGGAGCGCAGGAACGGCAGCATGCGGCGTTTCCCCGGAGAACGTCGAGCGCGAAAACCGCGTGCAGTCTCGCGCCGCCGCGGCTCCTCGGCAACCTGCCGCCACTACTCCGCCGGCGCCGGAGCGGCCTCGGAGAGCGCGACGCGCCGGCGCCGCGCGAGCACCGTGTAGGCGGCAGGAACGACGAACAGCGTGAACACGGTGCCAACCGTCATGCCGCCGACGATCACCCAGCCGATCGCCTGCCGGCTCTCGGCCCCCGCTCCTTCCGCGAGCGCGAGCGGTGTCGCGCCGAGCACGGTCGCGGCGGTGGTCATCAGCACCGGCCGAAGCCTGAGCGCCGAGGCCTCGACCACCGCATCGAGCATCTCTAGCCCTTGCTCGCGGAGCTGGTTCGCGAACTCGACGATCAGGATCCCGTTCTTGGTGATCAGCCCGATGAGCGTGATCAGGCCGATCTGCGAATAGACATTGAGGGTGATGCCGTTGAGCCAAAGGGCTGCGAGCGCGCCCCCCACCGCGAGCGGGACCGAGAGCATGATGACGAGGGGATCGACGAAGCTCTCGAACTGCGCCGCGAGCACGAGATAGATGAACGCGAGCGCGAGCAGAAAGGTGAGCGCGAGCGAGGCGGAGGTGCTGCGGAACTCGCGCGAGACGCCGGTATAGTCGACCTGCACCGTCGGCGGCAGAACGCGCGCGGCCGCCGCCTCGAGCGCGGCGAGTGCCTCGCCGAGCGTTGCGCCCGGCGCGAGCGTGGCGCTGATCGTCGCCGAGCGGAGCTTGTTGAAGTGGTTGAGCTCGCGCGGCGCGACCGTCTCCTCGAGCCGGACGAGGTTCGCAAGCTGCACCTCCGCCCCCGACGGCGTGCGCAAAAAGATGTCGAGCACATCCTGCGGGCGCGTGCGTTCGGCCGGGTCGACCTGCACGATCACGTCGTACTGCTTGCCGTTCATCTTGAAGGTGGTGACCTTGCGGCCGCCGAGCAGCGTCTCGAGGCTGCGGGCGATCCGCTCTTCCGAGAGACCGAGTGCGGCCGCCTTGTCGCGGTCGATCGTGAGCCGAACCTGCGGCTTGTTCAGCCTGAGGTCGCTGTCGAGGCCGGTGAGGATCGGGATCTGCCGCGCCTCTGCGAGCATTGCCTCGGCCGCGCGCTGCAGCTCCTCGTAGGGGCCGGAGGTCTGCAGCACGAACTGCACCGGCTTGTCGATCGGCGGCTGGCCGAGCGAGGGGGGAAGTACCGGGAAGGCGAGCACGCCGGGGGTGGCGAAGAAGCGCGGGAACAGGGACTGCGCGATCTCCGCCGAGGAGCGTTCGCGCTGCGACCAGTCGGAAAGGCCTGCGAACATGATTCCCTGGCTGACCACCGGAAATCCGGCGACGGTGAAATGCCGCGTCACCTCCGGCGTTTCGGCGAACGCACGCTCGAGCGGCCTGAGCCACCGCTGGGTGTAGTCGATCGTCGCCCCGTCAGGCGCGATCGCGATGCCGACGATGATGCCGCGGTCCTCCGTCGGCGAGAGCTCGGAGCGGATCAGGCCGAGCATCACCCAGGAGAAGCCCCCCAGCAGCAGCGCGAGCGCGAATACGACGGGGCGGATTCCAAGCGCGGCCCGAAGCGCCGCGCGGTAGCCGGCGGTAAGAGCGTCGAGAGCGCGTTCGCCGAACCGGTAGAGTGCCCCGCGCTTCGGCTCATGCGTGAGCAGCCGCGAGCACATCATCGGTGAGAGCGTCAGCGCAACGAACCCCGAAACGATCACGGCGGCGGCGAGGGTGAGCGCGAACTCGACGAACAGGCGGCCGGTGCGGCCGGTCTGGAACGCCATCGGAACGTACACTGCGGCAAGCGTGATGGTCATCGCCACCACGGCGAAGCCGATCTCGCGCGCCCCTCGGATGGCCGCAGCGATCGGTTCCATTCCCTGCTCGATATAGCGGGCGATGTTCTCGAGCATCACGATCGCATCGTCGACCACGAGCCCGACGGCGAGAACGAAGGCAAGCAGCGTCAGCGTGTTGATGGAGAAGCCGAGCGCGAGCATGAAGGCGAAGGCGCCGATCAGGCTCACCGGGATGGTGACGAGCGGGATCAGGGTGGCGCGCACCGAGCGCAGGAACAGGAAGATCACAACGAGTACGAACAGCATCGCCTCGCCGATCACCCTGAACACGTTGCGGATGGCGCGATCGATGAAGACCGAGCTGTCGTAGCCGACCTCGACGCGCATGCCCTCTGGCAGAAGCGCGCGCACGGCCGGAAACGCCTCGCGCACGGCTGCCGAGACATCAAGCGGGTTGGCCGTCGCCTGCTTGATGATGCCGAGCGCGACGGCGGCCTCGCCGTTGAAGCGGGCGACCACGCGCTCATCTTCCGGACCGATCTCGGCGCGGCCAACATCGGCGAGCCGCACGAGATAGCCGCGGACCTCGCGGATGCGAAGCCGCTCGAACTCGGCAGGGCTGCGCAGATCGGTCTCGGCGACGACATTGAACTCGCGATTCCCGCTCTCGAGCCTGCCCGTCGGGATCTCGACATTCTGCCGGCGCAGCGCATCCTCTACGTCGGCAGGCGTAAGCCCGTAGGCCGCGAGCCGCACGGGGTCGAGCCAGATCCGCATCGAATAGCGCCGCTCGCCGAAGATGCGCACATTCGCCACCCCCGGCAGGTTCTGAAGCCGCGTCTTAACAAGCCGGTCGGCGATGTCGGTAACCTCGAGCGGACTGTGCCGGTCGGACGAAAACGCGAGATAGATGATCGGCTGCGCATCGGCCTCCACCTTCCGCACAACCGGCTCGTCGATCTCGGCCGGCAACTGGGCGCGCACGCGCGCCACCCGGTCGCGCACGTCGTTGGCGGCGCCGTCCGGGTCGCGCGTGACGCGGAAGCGGAGCGTGATCTGGCTGCGCTCCTGGCGGCTGATCGAGGAGATGACCTCGATCCCCTCGATCCCGGCGAGGCTCTCCTCGAGCGGGGTGGTGATCCGGCTCTCGACGATCTCGGCCGAAGCGCCGCGATAGGTCGTCTCGACCGTGACCACCGGCTCGTCGATGTTCGGGTATTCGCGCACCGTCAGCCGGTCGTACGAGACGAGGCCGACCAGCACGATCATCAGGCTCATCACAGTGGCGAGCACCGGCCGCCGGATGCAGAGCTCCGAGAGCGTCACAGCTCAGCCTCCCGCCGGGCGCGGCGCCTCCGGAGGACCGCTGCCGGCGGCACCGGACGGAGGGATCACGGCGACGGCGGCCCCCGGCTGCGCCTTCATCTGGCCGGCGGTGATCACCACATCTCCCGCCGCGAGACCCGAGATCACCTGGACCATGCCGTCACGACGGAGCCCGAGCGTGACGGGAACGGGCTGCGCCCTCCCCTCCACCACCTTCATGACGAGGATACGCCCGCCAAAGGGCACGATCGCCGTCTCTGGCACGAGCACGGCCTCGGGCTCCTCCCGTACGGTGAGAACGACGCGGGCGAACAGGCCGGGGCGGAGCAGCCCCTCAGGATTCGGGAGAGTCGCGCGGACCGCGATCGAGCGGCCGGCCGCATCGGCAGCCGGGTCGATCGCGTAGACCTCGCCCGTGAAGGAACGATCCGGATAGGCATCGACACGGACCGTGATGCGCTGGCCGACGCGCAGCGCCGGCAAGGCCACTTCGGGGACGCGGAACTCGAGCTTGATCGGGTCGATGCTCTCGAGGTTGACGATCTCCTGCCCGACATTGACGAACTCCCCGGGCGAGGCGCGGCGGAGACCGACGATGCCGTCGAACGGTGCGGTGAGGCGATACTTGCCGAGGTGGGCGCGAGCGAGATCGACCGCGGCTTCGGCGGTGCGCAGCGCGGCCGTCGCCTGGTCGCGGTTCGCAGCGGAACCCGCGCCGCGGGCGTAGA
Source organism: Elioraea tepida (assembly GCF_019203965.1). Lineage (NCBI taxonomy): Bacteria > Pseudomonadati > Pseudomonadota > Alphaproteobacteria > Acetobacterales > Elioraeaceae > Elioraea > Elioraea tepida. The sequence goes on along the minus strand of NZ_CP076448.1, from coordinate 225,939 downwards.
GCTCCTGCGCGCGCGCGGCGTTGGCCCGCGCGAGGGCGAGATTCGCCTCTGCCTGGGCGAGCTCGGCGCGCGGGATCGAGTCGTCGAGCTGCACGAGCACCGTTCCGGCCTTCACCGGCGTGCCCTCGGCGAAGCCGATCTCGGCGATCCGGCCGGCGACCTCTGGGCGAAGCAGCACGCTCTCGTTCGACTTCAGCGTGCCGACCGCGAGGATCTCCTCCGCGATGCGGGCGATCGTCACCGGCTCGGCCTCGACCGGGATGGCGAACCCCGCGGGCGGCCCGCCCGGCCCGCGCGCGGCGTTGGCGCCCTGGCGTGCGGCTTCGCGAAACTGCCAAAGCCCCACGCCGCCCGCGGCGAGAAGGCCGAGAGCGGCAAGGGCGACGATCAGCCGACGCATGCTTGCCCCGTCATGGTGCCGCGCTTCGCCCGTGAGGAGGCGTGAGGGCGGCCATCGGCGAAACTGAACAAGGTTCAGTCTAGCAGGCCGGCACCGCACGGCAACCATCGGTGCCGTCACGCCTGCGCGACCCTGCCCCGCTACAGGCCCAGGTCTCCGAGCCCGACGAGAGATGCCGCCTCGGCGATCTGGGCGAGCGTTTGCGGATCGAGCGCGATCCCCGCCGCGCGCTCGGCCCGTGCCCGCGCCTCCGGCTCGCCCGGCAGAAGCACGGGCCGGGCCGGGTCGAGCGGGGTGGCCGAGGTGACCCAGGCGGCATAGGCCGCGATCGCCTCGGCGAGACCCCGGGCGCCGGAGCCGCCGACCGCGGCCTCGACCGAGACGGCATGGATCAGCAGGTTGTTGCCGCCCTGCTCGTCCGTTCCGGGAGGCGGATAATCGGCGCCGCCGCCCGAGAGCAGGCCGGCCAGCAGGTCTGTGAACACGTTGAGCGCGTAGCCCTTGTGGCCGCCAAAGGGGATCATCGCGCCCTCGGGCGGGCCGAAATAGGCGTTCGGGTCGCGCGTCGGCGTTCCGTCGGCCGCGATGATCGCCGGCTCCGGCAGGAGTTGGCCCCTGTTCCGGGCCACGCGGAGCTTGCCCACGGCATAGTAGCTCGTGGAGAAGTCCAGGATGAACGCGGGCGCTCCCGGCCGCGGCATGCCCATCGCGATCGGGTTCGCGCCGAGGCGACGCTCCCGCCCGCCCCAGGGGGCGATCACGCCGCCGCCCGGGCGCGGCGCGTTGCAGAGGATGATGGTCGCGAAGCCCTTCGCCCCGGCGCGCTCGGCATAGGCGCCGAGGCGTCCGACATGTCCCGAGCGGCGCATCAGCACCGTCCCCGCCCCCATCGTCTCGGCGATCGAGCAGGCACGATCGGTCGCTGCATTGGCGGCCGTCTGGCCGAATCCGTTCGCGGCATCGAGCACGACGAGAGCCGGTTCCTGCCGCACCACCTCGGGCGTGCGGCCGGGCACCACGGCGCCGCGCCGGAGCGCCTTCACATAGGGCAGGATCCGGATTACGCCATGGCTGTCATGACCGGCGAGGTTCGCGTCGACCAGGTGATCCGCGATCGCCTCCGCCTCCGCGTCCGGGCAGCCGGCAGCCCCGAAGATCGCGCGCGCGATCTCGCGCAGGCGCGCGGGCGGGATGAGGCGCAGTCCCTCCGCCATCGCCCTCAGCCCTTCGCCTTGGCCCAGGCTGGGCGCCGCTTCTCGAGGAAGGCCGCAAGTCCCTCCCGCCCCTCGGCGGAGGCGCGCTGCATCCAGCTGTCATGCGCGAGGGCGGCCATCTCGGCCTCCGAGAGCGTCCAGCCGGTCGAGGCGAGCAGGCTCGCCTTCGAGCGCGCGACCGCACCCGGGGCAGCGAGCAGGATCTCCTCGACGATCGCCTCGACCCGCGCTTCGAGCGCCTCCGGAGGCACAACCTCGTGCACGAGGCCGATGCGACGCGCCTCCGCCGCGTCGAACCGCTCGCCCGTCAGCGCATAGCGCCGCGCATGGCGAAGCACCAGCGCGTGCACGAGATGCGTCGAGATCGGCGTCGGAGCGACACCGACGCGCACTTCCGTGAGCCCAAAGATGGCCCCCTCCTCGGCCACAGCGACATCGCAGCAGCAGACCATCCCGGCGCCGCCGCCGAAGCAGGCGCCGCGCACCATCGCGACCGTGGGTTTCGGCAGTTCGTTGAGGGCGCGCATCGTCCGGGTCGTGGCCATCGACGCGGCGAAGGCCTGCTCGGGCGGGTAGGAGGCCGCGCGCCTGAGCCAAGCGAGGTCCGCACCTGCCTGGAAATGCCTTCCCGCCCCGGCGATGACGACGACGCGCACGGCAGGATCCGAGGCGATACGGGCAAGCCCCTGCTCGAGGCGCCCGAGCATCTCCTCGTCATAGGCGTTGTTCACCTCCGGTCGGTTCAGCGTCACGCGCGCGATGCCGCGCGCATCGATCTCCATCAGGACGCTCGCCGCCTCCTTGCCCATCGCCCTCTCTCCTCTTTCCCGCGCCGGCGACGCAATCCTGCGACGGCACCCGGGCGGGGGGAAGTCGCGCCAGCCATGCTCGGGGCGCTACTTCGCAGGGGCTGGACGGGCGTGCGGGTGAGCCGGCCGGACACCGGTCGTCTCGTAGGCTGAAAGGCGGCGCGCGATCTCGCCGATCGGCCGCGTCATCGGCGCGAGCAGGAGGTAGAGCCCGGGGATGGCGAACAGGGTGATGACGGTCGACAGCACCATCCCGCCGATGATGACAACCCCAAGCGCCTCGCGGCTCTCCGCCCCCGCGCCGGAGGCGTCGGCGAGCGGCCAGGCGCCGAGGATGGTCGCGATCGAGGTCATCAGGATCGGGCGCAGGCGCGCGACCGAGGCCTCGAGCACCGCCTCGCGCACGCTCCTCCCCTCCTCGCGGAGCTGGTTGGCGAACTCGACGACGAGGATGCCGTTCTTCGCCATCAGCCCGATCAGGAGCACGAGAGCGATCTGGCTGAAGATGTTGAGCGACAGCCCCATCGACCAGATGGCGAGCAGCCCGCCCGTGACCGCAAGCGGCGTCGAGAGCAGGATGATGAAGGGGTGGATGAAGCTCTCGAACTGCGCCGCGAGCACGAGATAGACGATCAGAAGCGCGAGCCCGAAGCTGACGTAGAGGGCCGTCGAGCTCTCGCGGAACTCGAGGCTCTGGCCGCGATAGGTGGTGCGCGCCTCCGCCGGCAGCACCTCCGCCGCGATCCGATCCATCCTGTCGAGCGCCTCGCCGAGCGAGGTGCCGGGCGCGAGCGACGCGGTGATGGTGATGGCGCGGAGCCGGTCCTCGCGGCGCAGCTCCTGCGGCCGTGCCCGTTCGGTCACCGTGATCAGCGCGGAGAGCGGAATGAGCTGGCCCGAGGCGGAGCGGACGAGGATGTTCTGCAGGTCATGCGGCGTGACGCGCTCGCTCGCCTCGGCCTGCATGATCACCTTGTATTCCTGGCCGCGCTCGACATAGGTGCCGACCTCCCGCGCGCCCATCATCGTCTCGATCGTCCGGCCGATCGTTGCGATCGACACGCCGAGATCGGCGGCGCGGCGTCGGTCGATATCCACACGCATCTCCGGCTTGGTCTCGCGGAAGTTGCTGTCGACGTTCAGGAGGCCCGGCTCCTGTCGGGCGCGCTCGATGACCGCGTCGCGCCACGCCACGAGCGTGTCATAGTCAGGGCCCTGGATGACGAACTGCACGGGGGGCTGGAAGCCTCGGTTTCCGAGGCTCCCGGGGTTGAGGGCGAAGGCACGGACTCCCGGGATCGCCTGCACCTTCGGAAACAGCTCGCGGGTGATCTCCTGCTGCTTGACCGACCGTTCCTTCCACGGAGCGAGGCGGAGGAAGATGTTGGCCGTATTCGGCACGGCGGGGCGCTGGAAGCCGCCCATCGAGGCGAAGACGGTGACCGCATCGCCACGCTCGACATAGGGCCAGACGAGGTCCTCGAGCTGGCGGACGTGCTCGCGCATATAGGCGAAGGTCGCGCCTTCGGGGCCCGTGGTGGGGATGATGACGACGCCGCGATCCTCGACCGGGATGAACTCCTTCGGCACCGAGAGGAAGAGGAGCACCGCAAGGCCGGAGAGCCCCGCCGCCCCTGCGAGAACGAGGATCGGCGCGCGCAGGCAACGCTCGAGCAGCCAACGGAAGCCGCGGTTCATACCCCCGAATACCGGCTCGGTCCAGCGCACGAGCCGCGCATCCGCGCTGTGCGGCCGAAGTAGCTTGGAGCACATCATCGGCGTCAGCGACAGAGCGACGATGCTCGAGACCGCGACGGAGGCGGCAAGCGCGAAGCCGAACTCGGAGAACAGCCGCCCCGTCTGACCCTCGAGGAAGGAGATCGGCACGAACACCGCGATCAGGACGAGCGTCGTGGCCACCACGGCGAAGGCGATCTGCCGCGCCCCATGGAAGGCAGCGTAGAGCACCTCCTCGCCCTCCTCGATCCGCCGGTGGATGTTCTCGAGCACGACGATCGCATCATCGACGACAAGGCCGATCGCAAGCACGAGGCCGAGCAGCGTGAGCACGTTGAGCGAGAAGCCCATCGCCGCGATCACGACAAAGGAGCCGATGATCGAGACCGGGATCGCGACCGCCGGGATCAGGGTCGCGCGCAGGCTGCGGAGGAAGATGAAGATGACGCCGACGACGAGCGCAAGCGCGATGAAGAGGGCGTGGAATACCTCGTCAATCGACTGCGCAACGAACAGGCTCTCGTCGTAGCCGTAAATGAGCTTCACTCCTTCGGGCAGCACCGGCCGCAGCCGCTCGACCTCCGCCTTGACCCCGTTCGCCACCGAGAGCGTGTTCGCCTTCGACTGGCGGACGATGCCCAAACCCACAGCGTTCTCGCGGTTGACGCGCACCTCGCCCCGGTCATCCTCCGGCCCGATCTCGACGCGCGCGATGTCGCCGAGCAGAACCTGCGCGCCGCCCGAGCGTGAGACGACGATGTTGCGGAACTGTTGCGGCGTGGAGAGGCGCGTGTCGGTGCGCACGCTGAACTCGCGCGCCCCGCTCTCGAGACGCCCGCCCGGAAGCTCGACATTCTCGCGCCGGATCGCCTGCTCCACGTCCTCGACCGTGAGCCCGCGCGCCGCCATCGCGCGGCGGTCGAGCCAGATTCGCATCGCGAAGCGCCGCTCGCCGCTGATCATGACGCTCGCGACACCATCGACGACCGAAAGACGGTCGACCAGAAGAGTGCGCGCGATGTCGGTCAGTTCCATCCCCGAATGCCGAGGCGAGGTGAGCATCACCCACAGGATCGCACGGGCGTCTCCGTCCACCTTCGCGACGACCGGCGGATCAGCCGTCTCGGGCAGTCGGTTGAGCGCGCGCGCCACCCGGTCCCGCACGTCGTTCGCCGCAGCGTCCACCGGCCGGGAGAGGCGGAACTCGATCCTCACCTGGCTGCGTTCGTCCCGGCTCGAGGAGGAGATCGTCTTGATCCCCTCAATGCCGGCGACCGCGCTCTCAATGATCTCGGTGATCTGGTTCTCGACGACCGGCGCCGACGCCCCCTTGTAGGTGGTGCTGACCGAGACGATCGGCGGGTCGATGTCGGGAAGCTCGCGCACCGGCAACTTCTGGAAGCTCGCAAGCCCGAGCACGATCAGGAGGAGCGACATCACGGTCGCAAAGACCGGGCGCTTGATCGAGACGTCGGAAAGCACCATGCGCGGTCGTCCTGGTGTTCGGCCTGGGGCTGCCGCCTCAGCTCATCGGCCGGCGCGTGACCTCGGTGACGGTCACGGGCTGGCCGTTGCGCAGCCGCTGCAGCCCGCGTACCACCACCTGGTCATCGGGGGCGAGGCCGTCGAGCACCTCGACCTCGCCGGCAAGCCGTGTGCCGAGCTTCACCTCCTGACGCACCGCGCGGCCATTGCGCACGGCGAACACGAATGCCCGGTCGGCCACCGGGTCGATCGCCTCCTCGGGAACCAGCATCGCCGTCTCGCGTCGCGCGAGGGTGAGCTCGATGTTCATGAACATGCCGGGTTTCAGCGCCTCGTCGGGGTTGGCGAAGGAGGCGACGAGCTTGACCGAGCGGGTCGCCGGGTCGATCCGCGTGTCGACCACCTCCACCGCGCCCTCGAAACGACGCCCGCCGAAAGCAGGGCTTGTCGCCACCACCGGCATGCCGACGGAGAGCCGCGCCACGAACACCTCGGGGACCGCGAACTCGATCCGCATCCTGGAAAGATCGTCGAGGGTGGTGACGGCCTGCCCAGGCTGGACGAGGGCGCCGAGGCTCACCTGCCGGAGGCCGACACGGCCGGCGAAGGGCGCGACGATCTTCATCTCGTCGATCCTCGCCTCCATCTGGCGAAGCCGCGCCTCGGCTTGGCGAAGCGCCGCCTCGAGCTGGTCGATCTGCGCCTCCGGCACCGCCTGGGTGGCGCGGAGCTGACGGGCCCGGTTCAGCCGGGTGCGGGCGTCGTCGAGCTGGGCGCGCGCCTGGTCACGCTCGGCCTCCTGGGTCGAACGGTCGAACTCGACGAGCACGTCGCCGGCTCTGACGAGCTGGCCCTCCTCGAAGCGGATCGCGGAGACGATCCCGGAGACGCGGCTTGTCAGCGTGATCGCCTCCCGCGCACGAGCGGAGCCGACACTCTCCACACGCTCGACGACGGCACCGACCCGCACCGGGGCGGCGACGACCTGGAGCCCGCCGCCACCTGCCGGTCGACCGGGATCTCCGGCCTGCCCAGCCGTCTGCTCGAGGCCGAGAAGGGCAAGCGGCCGCGGCAGGCCGACCTGCTCGCCATAGAGGTGCCACGCCGCGCCGCCACCTGCGAGCAGGGCGAGGATGCCGATCTGCGTGATCACGCGCATGAGCGCGCCGGTGCTCCCCTGATGCCTGCGCCTCTCCTGCCGGGAACCCTGCCATCGGGCCGAAGCGGCCGCAACGCGCGAAGCGAAACGATACGTGACGATATGTAACGCCCCCGTTCCTCCAGCAAGAAGGGAACGGGGCCGCCCACCGCAACGCCCGCTCACGCGCGCGTGTTCGGCGCCTCCCGCAGCGCCCGCCACACACGCTCAGGTGTGGCGGGCATGTCGATCGGGCCGGCGCCGGCGGAAGCGAGCGCATCCTCGATGGCGTTCAGCACCGCCGGAAGCGACCCAGCGCAGCCCGCCTCGCCGCAGCCCTTCACCCCGAGTGGGTTTGTGGTGCAGGGGATCTCAATCGTCGCGGTGCGTAAGGGTGGAAGGTCGTCGGCGCGCGGGAGCGCGTAGTCCATCAGGCTCGCGGTGAGCACCTGGCCGGTGTCCGGGTCGTGCACCAGCTCCTCGAGCAGGACCTGCCCCGCCCCTTGGGCGATTCCCCCCATCACCTGCCCCGCGAGGGTGAGCGGGTTCACGACGACGCCGAAGTCGTTGACCGCCGTGTAGGCAACAAGCTCCACCCTGCCCGTCTCCGGGTCGATCTCGACCTCGGCCACATGGCAGCCGTTCGGATAGTTCGGCACGCGCTGCACCGGGTGGGCGGAGGCCTCAAGCCCGAGGCTCTCGTCCTCCGGAACGAAGGCCGGGCTCCACGCCGCTTTGGCCACCGCCTCGAGGGTCACCGCCCGATCCGTTCCGGTGACGCGGAACACGCCACGGTCGGCGACGATGTCGGCGTCCGACACCTCGAGAAGACGCGCCGCGATCCGCCTGCCCTTGGCTTCGATGGCCTCGGCGCAGCGGTGTATGCCGATGCCCGAGAGCGTGAGGCTGCGCGACCCCGCCGTCCCGGAGGCATACCCGGTCACGTCACTGTCTCCCTGCACGACCCTGATCCGGTCGAACGGGATGCGGAGCCGCTCGTGCAGGATCTGGGCAAGCACGGTCGCGTGCGGCTGCCCGTTGCTCACGGCAGAGGTGGTGAGGGTGACCCCGCCCGTGCGGTCGAAGGCAAGCATCACGCGATTGTCGCGGAACCCGGAGGGCTCGATGTAGTAGGCAAGGCCGAGGCCGCGCAGCCGCCCTCGCTTGCGCGCCGCCTCGCGCCGCGCCGCGAAGCCGGCACGCTCGGCCAGGGCCTCGGCGGCCGCGAGCAGGCGCGGGAAGTCGCCGCTGTCGAACACCTGTCCGGTGACGGAGCGGTAGGGCATCGCCTCCGGGGGGACGAGGTTGATCCGACGCAGGGCCACCGGGTCGAGGCCGAGGCGACGCGCCGCCCGGTCGAGCGCGACCTCGAGGACGAAGGCGGCCTCCGGCTTGCCGGCGCCGCGATAGGCATCGATCGGGGCGGTGGTGGTGAGATAGCCCTCGCTCACGAGGTGGTAGGTGCCGATGGCGTAGGGGCCGGCGGCGATCCGGGGCGCGCCGAGGGTCGCGACGAAGGGCCCGGCGCCGGCGCACCAGGCGCCGAGATCCGACACCCAGTGCCAGCGAACGGCTGTGATCCGGTGCCCTGGATCGAAGGCGAGCGCGATCTCGATCTCGTGGTCGCGCCCGGCACTGTCGGAGAGGAAAGCCTCCGTCCGCTCGGCTGACCAGCGCACCGGCCGGCCGAGCCGCTCAGCGGCATGCAAAAGCGCCACGTGCTCGGGGTAGGCGTGGTTCTTCATCCCGAACCCGCCGCCGACATCGGGTGTGACGATCCGGAGCGCCTGGCGCGGGGTTGCGAGGGCGAAGCCCGTGAGTTCGCCATGCGCCTCGGCTGTTCCCTGGGTGGCGGTGGTGAGGGTCCAGCGTCCCGTTCCGCGGTCGTACTCTGCGATCGCCGCGCGCGTCTCGAGCGGCGCAGGGGCGACGCGGGTGACGCGAAGCCGTGTTTCGACCACATTCGCGGCTGAGGCGAAGGCGCGTTCTGTGGCCGCCGCGTCCCCCGCCTGCCACAGGAACACGCGGTTTCCGGGCACGTCCGGGTGGATCGCCGGCGCGGTGCGTGCCTGGGAGAGGCCGATCACGGGCGGAAGCGGCTCCCAGTCGACGGCCACCGCCTCGGCCCCGTCACGCGCCGCCGCCTCCGTCTCGGCCACCACCATCGCCACCGCCTCGCCGACGTGGCTGACCACGTCGTGCGGCAGCGCAAGCCGCCTCGGGTAACGGGCGGGCGTCCCGTCGGCCTGGGTGATCGGCACCTCGCAGGGCAGGTGGCCGCGGCCTGCGGCGCGCAGCTCCTCTCCGGTGACCACCGCGACGACGCCGGGGAGGGCGAGCGCAGCGCGCACGTCGATCCCGCGGATGAGCGCGTGCGCGTGCGGACTGCGCACGAACACAGCGTGCAGCGCGCCGCCCGTGAGCGCCGCGACGTCGTCGGTGAAACGGCCATCGCCGCGCAGAAGCCTCGGGTCCTCGGTCCGACGCACCGGCTGGCCGATGCCGAAGCGCCGCTCAACACTATCCATCCCGTCGCTCCCTCACCGGCAGGATGCCACGGCGACCACCTCAGGCGTCAACGCGCAGGCAGCGCGCCATGTGGAATGGCACAGGCCGGCGCTCGTCCGGCGGAGCGGCGCGGCAAGCATCGTCGGCAAGGCTGCAGCGGGGGGCGAAGGCGCAGCCCTCGGGACGACGCGCGAGATTGGGTGGCGCGCCAGGGATCGCGGCAAGCCGCGTTCCGCGGAGGCCGGCATGAACCGTCGAGCCGATCAGCCCCTGGGTATAGGGGTGCAGGGGCCGACGCATCACCTCTCCCACCGGCCCCTCCTCGACGAACCGGCCCGCATACATCACCGCCACACGATCGGCGATCTCGCCGGCCACGCCGAGATCGTGGGTCACGAAGATCACGCCCATGCCGAGCTCGCGCTGCAGCCGGCGGAGCAGCAAGAGGATTTGGATCTGCACGGTGGCGTCGAGCGCCGTGGTCGGCTCGTCAGCAAGCAGGAGCTTGGGGCGGCAGGCAAGCGCGATCGCGATCATCGCCCGCTGCCGCAGGCCGCCCGAGAGCTCGTGCGGATAGCTTGCGAGCCGGCGTTTCGCGGACGGGATCTGCACGAGCTCGAGGAGCTCGAGAGCGCGCGCCTCCGCCGCCGCCCGGCTCACCCCCTCGTGCCGGATGATCGTCTCCGCGATCTGCCGCCCGATGGTGAACACAGGGTCGAGCGCCGTCATCGGTTCCTGGAAGATCATCGAGACGACGCCGCCGCGGAAATCCTCGAGCGCGCGCTCGTCCATCGCGAGCACGTCCTCTCCCGCGATCAAGATCGAGCCGCCGATCACCGTCTTCTTCGGCGGCAGAAGCCGCATCAGGGCGCGCAGCGAGACCGACTTGCCCGAGCCGCTCTCGCCGAGGATGACGAGCACCTCGCCCGGGTCGAGGGTGAAGGAAACGCCGTTGACCGCATGCACGGTTGCCTCCTTCGAGACGAACCGAACCGTGAGGTCGCGCACCGACAAGAGCGGTGCGGCAGTGCCGGCAGCGGGCGCATCGAGCTGTGCTGTCTGCATGGCGTCACTCACGACGGAAGCGGCGGCAGCCGCCGGTGCCAGTCGGTCGCGCGCTGATAGGCGCAGCCGAGGCGGATGAGAGAGGCCTCGGCGAAGGGCGGGCCGGCGAGCTGGAAGGCGGTCGGCAACCCATTGGCGGTCACGCCGCAGGGAACGGCGAGCGCGGGCAGGCCGAGATAGTTGAAGGCGCGGGTGTTGCGCACCATCCGCGCATGCACTGCCCCCCAGTCGCCCGAGGCCTCGACATCGGTTTCGGCGCGCGTCGGCACCTCGCAAGGCAGCGCCGGCACAAGGAGCGCGTCGGCCTCAGCGAAGGCGGCGGCACAGAAGCGCCGAAGCATCGGGCCGCGAAGCCGAAGCGCATCGAGATAGGTCGCGGCCGGGATGGCGAGAGCCGTCTGTTGGCGCTCGAACAGGCCGCGGGCATAAGAGCCCGGGTAGGACCGCATGATCGGCGCGTGCAGGGCCGCCGCCTCCGCCATCGTCACCACCGCCTGAAGCGTGAACAGCGCGGGAAGGTCAGGCAGCGACACCGGAATGACGCGCACGCCCAAGTCCTCGAACACGCGCCGCGCCGCCTCGAGCGCCGCGGCGACGGAAGTGTCGAGCTCCTCGTGGAACCACCCCTCGGGCACGGCGAGCGTCATGCCGCGGGCATCCGCCTTCGCGGCGGCACGATAATCCGGTACCGGAACGTCTGCCGCCGTCGGATCGGCGGGATCGGGGCCGGCGATCACCGCGAGCACCGCAGCGATGTCCTCGACCGTGCGCGCGATCGGGCCGATGACGTCGAGGCTCGGGGCGCGCGGCATGACGCCTGCGCGCGAGATGCGCCCCCAGGTGGGTTTGAGCCCGGCGACACCGCAGCACGCGGCCGGCACCCGGATTGACCCGCCGGTGTCGGAGCCGAGGGCCGCGAACACGATCCCGGCGGCGACGGCTGCGGCACTGCCCGAGGAGGAGCCACCCGTGACGTGCGCCGGGTTCCAGGGATTGCATGCATCCCCGAAATGGATGTTGTGGCCCGTGGCCCCGCCCGCCCACTCGCTCATGTTCAAGGTGCCGAGGTCGATCGCGCCGGCCGTGTCGAGACGGGCGAGCACGGTGGCGGTCACGGGAGCGACCCAGTTTCGCCGAAGCGTGCTGCCGCAGGTGCTGACGCGGCCGCTGCGGTAGATCATGTCCTTGTGCGCCATCGGCACGCCGGCGAGCGGCCCCGCCCGCGCGAAGCGGGCGGCGGCACGCGCGGCCTCGGCGTCGAGCCGGATGAAAGCGTTGATCTGCGGCTGCCAGGCACGGGCGCGCGCGATCGCCCGCTCGGTGAGCGCCTCCGCCGTCGTGCGCCCGGACGCAAGCGCGTCGAGCGCCTCCGTGAGCGTCTCCGCCCCCTCCTCCGCCACGCTCGCGGGAGCGTCGGTCATCCCTTCGGCGCGAGCGCAGCGAGGGTTGCGGCGAAGCCCTGCGGCTCCTCCTCGAAGGCAAGACGCTTCGCCGCCTCGCGCACACCGCGAGCGAGCGTGGTGATGTCGCGCGCGATCGCGGCGGCGCGCTCCTCCGAGACGGCGACCCCGTGCAGGCCCTCGAGGATGGCCTTCACCGCCCTGGCATCGAAACCTGTCATACGCACTTTCCTCTCAAGCGGGTGCGAGGCTGTGGCCGCTGCCCTTCGCCGCCATGTGGCAGGCCGCGAGATGATCATCCTCCGCCACCGCCCCGACAAGCGCGGGCGCCTTGGCTTCGCACACCGCTTCGGCGAAGGCGCAGCGCGTGCGGAAGCGGCATCCGGAGGGAGGGTTGATCGGGTTCGGTGGATCGCCGGTCAGCGGCGGCTCGGTCATCCTCTTCGCCGGGTCCATCGACGGGCGCGAGGCGAGCAAGGCGCGCGTGTAGGGGTGGCGCGGCGCGCCGTAGATCTTCTCGACCGGCCCGATCTCGACCACCTGGCCAAGATACATCACAAGCACACGGTCGGAGATGAACTGCACCACGTTCAGGTCGTGGCTGATGAACACATAGGTGAGGCCGAAGGCGCGCTTGAGGTCGACGAGGAGGTTCAGAACCTGTGCCTCGACCGACTTGTCGAGCGCCGAGACGGGCTCGTCGAGCACGATCACGCGCGGCTCCAGAGCAAGCGCGCGCGCGATGTTCACCCGCTGCCTCTGCCCGCCCGAGAGCTCGTGTGGGTAGCGGCGGGCGAACTGCTCCGGCGCGAGGCCGACGGCGGCGAGAAGCTCCCGCGCCTTGGCCCGAGCCTTGGCCTTCGGCACGCCGTGAACCGTCGGCGCGAAGGCGATGCTGTCCTCGATCGGCAGGCGCGGGTTGAGCGAGGCGTAGCTGTCCTGGAACACCATCTGCATTTGCCGACGCATCTCGGTGAGCGACATCCCGCCGGGCCCCACCGACTCGCCGTCGAAGATCACCTCGCCCGAGTCGGGCTCGATCAGACGCATCAGAAGCCGCGCGGTGGTCGATTTGCCGCAACCCGATTCCCCGACGATGCCGAGCGTCTCTCCTTTCAGCACCGTGAACGACACGCCGTCGACCGCCTGCACGGTTCCGATGGACCGGTTGAACAGGCCCCCCTTGATCGGGAAGTGGCGCTTGAGGTCGCGCACGATGAGCAACGGCTGGGCCGGGCCGCCAATGTCTCTCCTGTCCGTCCCGCGCATCGCGGTCGCGATCATGGGTGCTTTGTCTCCCCACGAGGCCTTGGGCGCAATCGGCACCAGCCGAGCCCCAACAGGTCAAAATCCTAGCAATAGATGTGCCGCCAGATGTGCCGCCACGCCGGAGCCCCGATCGGTCCGCCACAGGGCAGCACGGCCGTCTGGCGCGCGACGGTCAGTGGACGCGGATCTCGCTGCAGACCGCGAGCGCTGGTCGGCTTCTCGGCCGGCGCCAGGGCGGTGCAGGACGGCAGCGGCGTTGCGCCGAGCCGGCTGCCTGCCGGGGGCGGCTTGCCCCTCCCCGCCCCTCCCCATAGGCTCCCGCAAGCGAACGGGGAGAGAATCGCATGCGACCGCTCTTCGTCCTGATCAAGTGCGAGATGGGCCGAGCCTACGAGACGGCGCGCGAGGCGGTGGACCGGATCCCGGAAGTCTCCGAGATCTACTCGATCTCCGGCCAGTACGACCTCCTCGGCAAGTTCTATCTCGAGCCTGGCGACGATCCGGGACTGTTCGTGACCGAGAAGGTCCAGGGCCTGCCCGGCGTGAAGGACACCTTCACGCTGATCACGTTCAACGCGTTCGCCGGCGGCGGCGCACGCGGCGGAGATCGATAGCGGCCGCTTGTGGCACCTCCACGCGCCACCGCGCGGCAGGCCGGCCTCTGGGCGGCGACGCTCGCGCTTGCCGCCTTCGGAGGCTTCGCTGCCCATCGCCTCGGCATTCCGCTCGCCTGGATGATCGGCGCGATGGTCGCGGTCGCCGGCGCGGGCCTTGCCGGCGCCGCGCCCGCCGCGCCGTCCGTTGCCCGCCAAGCGGCTCTGATCGTACTCGGCACCGGCTTCGGCCAGGCCTTCACCCCGCCCGTGCTCGAAGCGCTCGCCGCGAGCCTGCCTGCGCTCGTGCTCGCGGGCTTCGCGTCCGTCCTCTCCGGCGTGACGGTCTCACGCGTCACGGCACGGGTCGGCAGGCTCGACACCAGGACAGCGTTCTTTCTCTCTGTGCCTGGCGGCATCGTCGCCATGGTGGTGCTTGCCGCCCGTGCCGGCGCCTCTGTTCCCGCCGTCACGCTCGGGCAGACGCTGCGCATGGTGCTCGTGGTGCTGACCTACCCGGTCGCGATGGCCGCCTTCGGCACATCCGGCCAGGACGTGTTCTCCTTCACCCCGCCGCCGGTCTTGTGGCCGATGCTGCCGGTCCTGTTCGCGCTGACCGTCACCGGGGCGTTCCTGATGCACCGCACGGGCCTCGCCAACCCGTGGATGATGGGGCCGGTGTTGGTCTCTCTTTGCCTCGCGGTGGCAGGGCGGCCGCTGTCTGGCCTGCCGGGGCCGCTCGTCGACGCCGCGCAAGTTGCGCTGGGCGCGACCCTCGGCGCGCGGCTCACGCGCGAGTTCCTGTTCCGCAGCCGCCCCCTCGTCGTCGCGAGTGTCGTCAACATGCTGCTGCTCTCGCTGTGCGCCACGGGCATCGCGCTCGCCTGCGTGGTGCTGGCGCGCCTGCCGCTTCAGGCGACACTGCTCGGCACCGCCCCGGGCGGCATGCCGGAGATGGCGATCACCGCGAAGGTGATGAATCTCGGCGTGCCGCTCGTGCTCGGCTTCCACCTCGTGCGGCTTCTGATCTGCAACCTGTTCGTCCTGCCGCTCTGGCGCCTCTATGCATGGGCGGAACGGACGCTCGGCCGCTCAGGCGGAGAGTAGCCCCAAGGCGGCGGCGAACAGAGCGCCGTCGGGCTCGGCCCAGGCGTCCTGGACGGTGAAGTGGTTCCGGCCGGGGAGTTCGAGCACAGCGGCCTGCGCTCCGGCCGCGGTCCAGCGCCGCGCGAGCCCCTGGCTCTGGCGCAGGAACTCCCCACTCTCCGCCCCGCCGACGGCGGCGATCACCCGAAGTCCCTTCGGCGGCGCGAGATAGAGGGCCGAGAGCCGCATCGCCTCGAGGTAGTCAAGCCCGAGCGCGATGTTGAGCGTGGTGCCGAGCAAGGGCGGGAGGTCGAACACGCCGGACGAGGGCAGAACGCCCACGAAGGCGAGATCGTGCGCCCCGCGCACGCCCCAATCGGTCGCGGCGAGGGACGCCGCAAGATGGCCGCCGGCGGAATGGCCGCCCGCGAGCCAGCGCCGCGACAGGCCGAGTTCGGGCGCGGCGTTCCAGAGTGTCACAGTGGCGGTGCGCACATCCTCGATCAGCGCCGCCATTGTCACCTCCGGACAGAGCGGGTAGCCCGGCATGGCGACCGCGATGCCGCGCGCAAGCCAGGGCTCGACGATGAACGCGAAGTCTCGCCGGTGCCGCCTTTGCCAGTAGCCGCCATGGATGAAAAGCAGGACCGGCGGCTCGGCCACCCCCTCGGGACGGTAGAGGTCGATCATGCGGCGCTCGCCCGTGCCGTAGGCGATCGCCTCGGGGCGGAAGCGCAGCACGGCTTCGGCCGAGTGCTTCGCCCAGCGCGCCGCGATCGCCGGGTAGTCCGGCACGGCCGTCACGGTCGCGTATTGTTTCTCGAGATAGCCCCAGGATAGGTCGTTCATCCACGCACCCCTCGCTCAGCCGCGCCGGATGGCTCGAAGGCCGCGTCGCCTTTCAGGACCATGCGCAGACCCTCCGCGTCACCCCGTTTTCGGCCCCTGATCCCGGACCGTATCGAGGCGTGACGCGCCGCACCCATCGCCGCGCGCCTCAGACGCCGAGCAGCGCATGCAGACGCGGCGTGTCCGCAAGGAGAGAAGCGCCCTGCCCCTCCCAGGCCACGCGCCCTTTCTCGAGCACGACGAAACGATCGGCAAGAGCGGAGAGAGCGCGCACGTCCTTGTCCACCACAAGGATCGAGAGCCCCTCGGCCTTCAGCCGCCCGAGCACGGCCCAGATCTCGGCGCGGATGAGTGGGGCGAGTCCCTCCGTCGCCTCGTCGAGGATCAGGAGCCTCGGGTTGGTCATCAGCGCGCGGCCGATCGCGAGCATCTGCTGCTCGCCGCCCGAGAGCGTGCGTGCGGGCTGCCGCGCACGCTCGGCAAGGCGCGGAAACAGCGCCGTCACGCGCGCGACCGTCCACGGCCCGGGCCGCGCAGTCGCGACCAGGTTCTCGGCGACCGTAAGAGTGGGGAACACCTGCCGCCCCTCCGGCACGAGGCCGAGGCCGAGCCGGGCGATCCGGTGCGGCGCGAGCCCCGAAAGCGGTCGGCCGGCGAAGCGCACGCTGCCCGAGGCGGGCGGGGTGAGGCCGAGGATCGCGCGGATCGTCGTCGTCTTGCCCATGCCGTTCCGGCCGAGAAGCGCCAACGCCTCTCCCTCGCGCACGCAAAGTGAGACGCCGAACAGCGCCTGGGCGGCACCGTAGAACGCGGCGATGCCGCTCACCTCGAGCAGCGTCTCAGGCATCGACGACCTCGCCGAGATAGGCCTCGCGCACCGCACGGTCGGCCCGGATGGCCTGCGGCGTGCCTGAGGCGATGACGCGCCCGCCGGCAAGAACGGTGATCCGGTCGGCAAGAGCGAAGACCGTGTCCATGTCGTGCTCGACAAGAAGCATCGCCACCCTGCCCTTGAGCGAGGCGAGGCGTCGGGTAAGCGCCGGCGTCTCGGCCGCGCCGAGCCCTGCCGCCGGCTCGTCGAGCAGAAGCACGCGCGGGCGTTGGGCAAGCGCGAGCGCAAGCTCGAGCTGGCGCTGCTCGCCGTGGCTGAGACGCGCGGCGGGCGTCTCGGCACGGGACGAGAGACCTGCGTCGGCGAGCGCGGAGTCGGCCGCCGCGGTCAGGGAAGCGTCGCTACGCACCGGCCGGAAGAAGCGGAAGCTCCGGCCCTCCGCTGCCTGGACCGCGAGCATCACGTTCTCACGCACCGTGAGGCCGCGGCAGAGCTGGGTGATCTGGAAGCTGCGCGCGATTCCCCGCCGCGCCCGCCGGGCAGGGCCGAGCACCGTGACATCCTCGCCCGCCAGCAGAACCCTTCCCGAGTCCGGACGCTGCTCTCCGGCAAGCATGGCGACGAGCGTGGACTTGCCCGCGCCGTTCGGCCCGATCACCGCATGGCACTCGCCGGAAAGAAGCGTCAGCGAAACGTCCTCGTTCGCGGCGAGCGCGCCGAAGCGGCGGGTGAGGCCCACGGCCTCAAGGAGCGGTTCAGGCATCGCCACGAACCCCCGCCACAACGCGCCAGAGGCCGCCGCGGAAGAACAGCACGACGAGCAGAAGAACCGGGCCGAGGACGAGCATCCAGTGTTCGGTGATCTGCGCGAGCTCCTCCTCCGCCGCGAGCAGCGCAAGCGCGCCGAGCACCGGGCCAAAGAGCGTTCCCTGGCCGCCAAGGATCACCATCACGAGCAGCTCTCCCGATCGCTGCCAGGAGAGGAGGTCGGGCGAAACGAAGGAGGCCTGGTTGGCAAGGATCGCGCCGGCAAGGCCGGTCACGGCACCGGAGAGGGTGAAGGCCACGAGCCGCAGGCGATAGACGGGCAGGCCGAGAGCGAGCGCCCGGCGCTCGTTCATGCGCGCGCCGCGGAGCGCGAGCCCGAAGCGCGACGCCATCGCCCTGCGCGCGAAAACGAGGAACAGAGCTAGCAGCACGAGCGCCACCCAGTAGAGCGGCGCGTCCCCCGCGAGCGGCCAGCCGGCGAGCACGTTGCGGGAGGGGATCATCAGCCCGTCCGTGCCGCCGTATTGCGGCAGGGCGAGCACGAGGAAATAGACCATCTGCGCAAATGCAAGCGTGATCATGATGAAATGCACTCCGCGCGTGCGCAGGCTGATCGCGCCGATCGCGGCGGCGAGCACCCCGCACACCGCGGCCGCCGCGGGCCAGGCGATCAGCACCTCGGCCGTGCCGCCGACACGCAGGGGCCACTCCATCACCGCGCTGCCCTCGGCGCGGTGGTGGAGCAACACCCCCGCGACATAGGCGCCCGTGCCGAGGAAGGCCCCGTGGCCGAAGCTCATCATGCCGCCATAGCCGAGCACGAGGTCGAGCGCGGCCGCGGCGAGCGCATAGGCGAGCATCCGCGTCAGCACCGAGAGGAGGAAGCTCTCGTCAAGCGCCTCCAGCACGAAGGGCGCAACGGCGAAGGTCGCCGCGCCAAACGCGACCGCGAGCCGCTCACGCATGGCGCGGGAATAGCCCTTGCGGCCTCACCGAAAGCACCACAGCCATCAGCAGATAGACGGCGACCGAGCCGAGATTGGCCGCCACCTGGTCGGCGGCGGCGGGCGGCAACAGCCCGCGCAAGAGAACGGGAAGGAGAGCGCGCGCCCAGGTGTCGGCCAGCCCGACGAGCAGGGACCCGGCCATCGCGCCTCGCACGCTGCCAAGGCCGCCCACGACGATGACGACGAAGGCGAGGATCAGGATCTGCTCGCCCATGCCCACCTGCACCGCGAGCACCGGACCTGCCATCACTCCGGCAAGCCCCGCGAGCGCCCCGCCAAGGGCGAAGACGAGGGCGAACAGAAGCCCGATGTCGACCCCGAGCGCCTGGACCGTCTCGCGATTCGTCGTGCCCGCGCGGATCAGCATGCCAAGCCGCGTGCGCCCGATCAGCCAGCCGAGGAAGAGCGCCGCGGCAAGCCCGACCGCGATGACCGCAAGCCGATAGGCAGGATACGGGATGCCCGGCAGAACCTCGACCGTGCCCGAAAGAAGCGGCGGTGCGGCGAGGAAGATCGGAGCCGGGCCCCACAGCACCTTCACCGCCTCGTTGAAGGTGAGGATCAGGGCGTAGGTGGCGAGCACCTGGTCGAGATGGTCGCGGGCATAGAGGCGGCGGATCACCGCAAGCTCGAGCAGGAGCGCGATCAGCGCCCCGGCCGCCGCGCCCGCGAGCACGCCGAGAGCGAAGGAGCCTGTGCGCGCGGTCACGGTCGCGCCGACGAAGGCGCCAGCCATGTAAAGGCTGCCGTGCGCGAGATTGATCACGTCCATGATGCCGAAGATCAGCGTCAGCCCTGCGGCGATCATGAACAGCATCACGCCGAGCTGCAGCCCGTTCAGAGTCTGCTCGACGAAGAGAAGAGCGGTCATCGTGGAGCGGCGGGGAAGGCGGCGCTCCCCCGCAGGCCGGTCAGGCCGGCAGCCTGCACTGCGCGGCGTAGGCGTCCTGGTGGTTCTCGAACGCCGTGCCGATCGTTCGGTTCACCATGCGGCCCTGCGCGTCTTTCACCACCTCACGCATATAGATCGTCTGGATCGGGTGGTTGTTGTTGCCGAACCTGAACGACCCGCGAACCGACTGGAACGCGGCCCGCTTGAGCGCGGCGTTGAAGGCCGCCCGGTCGCTGACCTCTCCGCGCGTCGCTGCGAGCGCCGAACCGATCAAGAGCGCCGCGTCATAGCCCTGGCTCGCATAGAGGCTCGGGAGGCGCTTGTACTCGGCCTCGAACGTGTCGACGAACTGGCGGTTCGCC
Organism: Elioraea tepida; assembly: GCF_019203965.1. NCBI lineage: Bacteria > Pseudomonadati > Pseudomonadota > Alphaproteobacteria > Acetobacterales > Elioraeaceae > Elioraea > Elioraea tepida. The sequence goes on along the minus strand of NZ_CP076448.1, from coordinate 206,525 downwards.
GGGAACGGGAGGTCGAGCGCCCATTGCGAGGAGTTGAAACAGCCGAGCGCGTCGTCGCCCACCGCCGGAAGCACGTCCTGGTCGAAGGAGAAGCCGGGGCCGTAGAGCGGGATCCGCCCGCGCAGGCCGGCGGCAGCATACTGCTTGATGAAGTTGATGCCCAAGCCGCCGGGGAGGAAGATGAAGACGGCCTCCGGGTTCGCGGCGCGGATCGCGGCGAGCTCCGCGGCATAGTCGAGCTGGTCGAGGCGGGTGTAGGTCTCTGACACGACCTCGCCCTTGTAGAACCGCTTGAAGCCCGTGAGCGCATCCCGCCCGGCCGGATAGTTCGGCGCGAGGATGAAGGCGCGCTTCACCCCCTGCCGCGTGACGTACTGCCCGACTGCCTCGTGCAGGTTGTCGTTCTGCCACGCAACGTTGAAGTAGTTCGGGTTGCAGCCTTCGCCCGCGAGCTGGCTCGGGCCGGCATTGGCGCTGATGTAGGTCGCGGGCCCGAGCACGACCGGGGCGACGGCGAGCATCACGTTCGAGAACACGATCCCCGTGAGAACCTGGATCCGCTCGCGCCGGACCATTCGTTCGGCGATGGCGCGGCCGTTCTCGGGGCGGAGACCGTCATCGGCGACGACCACCTCCACCGGGTAGCCGCCGAGCCGGCCGCCTGCGTTCTTCACGACGAGAGCGAACCCGTCGCGGATATCGTTGCCGAGCGCCGCCCCGGGGCCGGAGAGGGTGGTGATCATGCCGATCCTGATCGGGGCGCGTTGGGCGATCGCAGGCGCAGCGAGGCCTCCGATGGCAGCCGGCGCCAGAGGCAGGGCGGCGGCGGTGCCAAGCAGGCGGCGGCGGCGTATGGTCATGCGATGAACTCCCCCCTCTGGTCCTGAACGCTCACGCGGCCGCAACGGCCGGCCCGATCATGCGGCCGCGCGCCAGGAGCGCGAAGAGCTCCGCCTCGTTCCTGCCCTCCGTCCCGGCCGAGCGCGGCGGCAGGAGCGGAGAGCGAGGGATGGCCGCCCTATGCTGCGCGCGCGCGGCCATCGCGATCCTCAGGCCTGTGCGGATCATGCATCGTGCGGCTCCAGCCAGTGCTCGTAGATCTCGACCTCGAGCGGGTCATCGCCCGGCCCGGCATAGTCGGGCCAGAGCTGCGGCTTGGAGAAGCGGATGCGGTAGAGAACCTGCATCGGCAGTCCGTCGCCTCCGGTCGCGAGCCCTTCCGGGTTGCAGAACGGGCCCATCACCTCGGCCACGACGCCGTTCCGCCCGCGCACGTAGTGCGGCGTGCGGAAGTGCGGGCGGCCGGCCGAGATCGCCGGCCGTTCGGCGGCGACCCGAACCGCATCGCCTGGGCGGAAGCGGGCGTTCACGCCCCACTCGCCCGCGACGTGCCAGCGCGCGTCGGCCGCGACGGATTGGGCGAGCAGCCGCGGCTGTCGCCACCCGTGTCGTGGCGTCCGCCTCGTTCCGGGCCTGTGATCATGCATCAATCCTAGCCGCGCCGCGCCCTGCGGCAAGTCTCGCCGCCCTTCGCCCTTATGCGGGGGAAAAAGGGGCTTCGGGCATGGCTCCAGGCCGATCCGAAGCGCCGGGTCAGGCGGCGCGGCCGACATGGGCGAGCATATCCGCTCCCGGAAGCGAGTGGATCGGCGGCGCCTTGGCGAGCGTCTCGAGATCGGGAACGGGCCGCCCGCAGCCCGGGATGAGGGCGAGCGCCCGCTCGATCGCGGCGGCGGCGGCGAGCAGGAACGCGTCCCCGCCGCGCGGGCCGACGATCTGGATGCCGAAGGGCAGGCCCCGCGAATCGACGCCGCAAGGCAGGACGATCGCCGGGTGCGTCGAGAGGGTCACGCCGTAGGCAAGCGCGAGCCAGGCGTAGTAAGTGGAAAGCCTCCTGCCGTCGATCTCGCGCGGCGCAAGCTCGGTCCAGGGCGTCGGCTGCACCGTCATCGCCGGCGAGATGATCAGATCGACCTCGCGGAAAAACGCGCCGAAGCGGCGGTAGATCTGCGTCTGAAGCACGTGCGCCTCTGCCATGTCGGCAAGCGTGTAGCGGAGCCCCTCCTCGACATTCTCGACGACGTTCGGCCCGAGCATGTGGCGCGCGGTGGTGTAGGTGGGAAGGTGCTTGGCGAGGAACGCCTCAGCCCGAAGCACACCGAAGGCGCGCTCAGCGCCCGTCATGTCAGGATGGGCTTCGGTGACGGAGGCGAACAGGCCGCGGAACCGCGCGACGCGATCGGCGAACAGGCTGCGCACCTCCGCCGAGGTCGGTGCGAAGCCGAAATCTGCCGTAACGGCCACGCGCAGCGCCGCGGGGTCGAGCTCCGGCAGCGGGTGGAACTCGGCGGGCGCGACCATCTTCCGCCCGAACACTGCGCGCGAAAGCGGGTCGCGCGGGTCGTCGGAGACCATCGCGGCGAGCAGGAACGCGAGGTCGGGCACGTTGCGCGCCATCGGCCCGAGCACCGAGGCAGGATACCAGCCCAAACCGCGCTTCTCCGACGGCACAAGACCGGGCGAGGGCCGGAAGCCGACGATACCGCAATAGGCTGCCGGGTTGCGCAGCGACCCGCCGAGATCCGAGCCGGTGGCAAGGGGCACCATGCCGGTTGCGAGCGCGACCGCCGAACCGCCCGAGGAGCCGGCGCAGGAACGGGCCGGGTCGAAGGGGTTTCCGGTCGGCCCGAACACGGGGTTGATCGTGTTGGCGCCGGCGCCGAACTCGGGTGTGTTGGTCTTGCCGACGATCACCGCCCCGGCCGCGCGCAGCGACGCGACCATGCCGCAATCCTCCTCCGGAACGAAGGTGGCGAACTGGGGGCTGCCATAGGTCGTGCGCAGCCCCTTCGTCTCCTCGAGATCCTTGATGCCGACGGGCAGGCCGTGCAGGAGCGGCAGGTCCTCGCCCGCCATCACCGCCGCCTCTGCCGCCTTCGCGGCCGCTCGCGCCCCCGCCTCGTCGATCGAGACGATCGCGTTGACGGCGTGGTTGACCTGCTCGATGCGGGCGAGATGCGCATCGAGGAGATCGACCGGGCTGATCGTATTGCGCCCGATCAGCCGGCGTTGCTCGATCGCAGAGAGCTCGCAAAGCGCCGTGTTGCTCATCGGCATCCCTTCCCAGTGGCCCGCGGCTCAGAAGCCCATCGCGCAACCGTCCTTGCGCGGATCGGACGCGCCCACGAGGGAGCCCGAGGCGTGGTCGATCCAGATCGCCTGGCCGCCGCCGAGCGGCAGCTCGACGCGCTCAGGCACATGGCCGAGGCGTGCGAGGGCGTCGAGAGTCGCGTCCGGAATGCCGCGCTCAACCTGGACCTTGCCCGCCCAGGGGAAGAGCCTCGGCGCATCGAGCGCCTCCTGGAGGTCCATGCCGTAGTCGAACAGATTGGCGAGGAACGTGGTCTGCCCCATCGGCTGGTAGTGCCCGCCCATCACGCCGAAGGGCATCACGGCGCGCCCGTCCTTCACGAGAAGCCCCGGAATGATCGTGTGAAGCGGACGCTTGCCGGGCGCGATGCAGTTCGGGTGGCCGCGTTCGAGCCGGAACCCGTAGCCGCGATTGTGCAGCATCACGCCCGAGCCGGGGGCGAGGATTCCCGACCCGAAGCTCTGGAACAGCGAATTGATGAACGAGCAGGCGTTGCCCTCTCCGTCCACCACGCAGAGATAGACGGTGTCGGCATGCGCGGGCAGACGTGCCGCGAGCCCCGCTGGCGGAAGCTCGCGCATCGCGCGGGCAGGGTCGATCACCTCTCGCAGCGCGCTGAGATAGTCGGGCGAGGTCAGGCGAGCGACCGGCACCTCGACCTGTGCCGGGTCGGCAAGGAAGGCGTCACGGTCACGATAGGCGAGCCGCGCCGCCTCGATATGCCGGTGCCAGCGCTCGGCCGACATCGGTCCGGCTTCGGCAGGCGCGAAGCCCTCGAGAATGCCCGCGATCATCAGCACCAGAAGGCCAGAGCCGTTCGGCGGGCACTGCACGATCTCGTGCCCCTTCCAGCGCGACCGGATCGGCGTCACGAACTCGGCGGTGGCGTTGGCGAAGTCCTCCTCCGTGTGCAGCCCGCCGCGGGCGCGCAGCTTCGCCACCATGTCCGCCGCCACCGGGCCTTCGTAGAAGCCCTTCGATCCCTCCCGAGCGATCCGGCGCAGGGTGGCGGCGAGCTCGGGCTGGCGGAACACGAAGCCGGGCGGGGGTGCGGTGCCGTCAAAGAGGAAGCGCACGCGGCTGTCAGGGTCGGCGGCGAGCTTCGCGGTCGCGGCCGCCCAGTCGGTCGCCACGCGGTCATGAACCGGGTGGCCCTCCTCGGCCAAGCGGATCGCCGGTTGCAGGAGCTCATCGAGCCCCTTGCGCCCGTGCGCGTTGGCGAGCGCCTCCCACGCCCGAACCGCGCCGGGGATGGTCACGCTATGGGCCGAGGTCGGGTCGAGAGCGGTGAGTCCTTCGGCCTCGAACCAGTCGATGCTCGCCGCGGCTGGCGCCTTGCCCGAGCCGTTCATCGCGATCACCTCGCCGGTTCCGGCGGGAGCGTAGAGGCAGAAGCAGTCGCCGCCGATGCCTGTGGAGTGCGGCTCGACGACGCCAAGAACGGCGGCAGCGGCGATCGCGGCATCAAGGGCGTTGCCGCCCGCGCGCAGCACGTCGAGCGCGGCGAGTGTGGCCACCGGCATCGAGGTCGCAGCCATGCCGCGCGTGCCGCGCGCCGGGCTTCGGCCGGGGCGGTGGAAGTCACGCATCAGAGAAGCCCTGTTCTTGTCTCACCCTCTCTGCCCTCGGCTCAGACACAGACGAGGCCGCCATCGATCAGAAGCGACGCACCGTTGATCAGCGCCGCCGCCGGCGAGGCGAGGAACACCGCCGCCCCCATCACGTCCTCCACCTGGCCGATCCGCCCGATCGGGATGGCCCGGATCGTCCGCTCGAGGAAGGCCTTGTCGGAGAGAACGCCCGCGGTGAGCGGGGTCTCGATGAAGGTCGGGCAGATGGCGTTGACGCGGATTCCCTTCGCCCCGAGCTCGACCGCCATCGCCTTGGTCAGGCCCTCGATCGCGTGCTTCGAGGCCGTGTAGATGCTTCGGTTCACGCCTGCGACATGGCCGTTGACGGAGGAGACGTTGATGATCGCCCCCCCCTTCCCGGCAGCGACCATGCCTCTCGCGACCGCCTGGGCGACCGTGATCGCGGCACGGATATTGAGGTCGATCAGCGCATCGATCGAGGCGTCGGACGCCTCGAGGAAGGGCTTGCGGATGTTGGTTCCGGCGTTGTTGAACAGGATGTCGAATGGCCCCTCGGCGTCGACAAGGGCGCGCACGGCGGCGCGGTCGGTCGCATCGAGGGTGCGCGCCCTCGCCGCGAGCCCCTTCGCCGCGAGCCCCTCGACCGTCGCCTCCATCTCGGGCAGGGAGCGGGCGGTCAGTAGCACCTCCGCACCGGCCTCGGCGAAGGCGATCGCGACCGCCCGGCCGATGCCCTTCGAGGCGCCCGTCACCAGCGCCCTTTGCCCGTCGAGCCGGAAGCTCGGCGTCGTCGGGAACCGCGTCTCGGAGCCAGCGACCACCATCTGCCCTCCCTCCTTTGGCTGACGCGGCGGCTGATGCCACGCCGTTCCTCCGCGGTCCAGCCGCCATCGACACAGAGGGGGAGACGGTCGCGGGCGGGTCGGCCCGCCGCGGGGAATGACCGCCGCCGCAGATCCGCTCTGACAGGCCGAGGTGACCCAGGGGAGCCAGGGGGCCATGACAAGCCCGACGCCCTCGGCCATGATCGCCCCGGGCTTCGGGAGGGCTCGTCATGGAGGGAGGCAGGCCAGGGACGATCGCCTGGGAGGACTTCGAGCGGGTGGAGATCCGCGTGGGCACGGTGATCGACGCGCAACCTTTCCCCGAGGCGCGGAAGCCATCGATCAAGCTCTGGGTCGATTTCGGCCCGATCATCGGAACGCGCCAGACCTCGGCGCAGCTCACCGTCCACTACAAGCCCGACGCGCTGATCGGCCGGCAGGTAGCGGGCGTGGTGAACTTCCCGCCGAAGCGGATCGCCGGCTTTGAGAGCCAGTTCCTGGTGCTCGGCTTCCCTGACGAGGACGGCGGGGTGGTGCTCGTCCGGCCCGACTTCAAGGTGCCGGATGGCGGCCGGCTGTTCTGACGGCGCGCGGAACGACTGGACGCATCTGTCATGGTTCTGTCATTTGCCTGATCAACCCGGCGCCCGTATTTGCGCCGCGAGTGCGCCTCGCCGCCCGTTCGGCGGCGGTCGGAAGGCCGGGAGAGAGGGAGACCACGCGATGAGGACAGTCGCAACCGCCGCAGCCATCGGGCTGCTCATGGGCCTCGCCGCCACGCCGGCGGCGGCGCAGGAACAGTGCCCGCGCGGCACGCTCGATTCCCGGTTCTGCGACCGCGACGGCGACCTCGTCGCCGACACCCCGACCGACGCGCGCCAGCTCGTTGACCCACGCACGCTCATCTTCGCCTACACGCCGGTCGAGGACCCGGCCGTGTATCGCCGTGTGTGGGCCGAGTTCCTCGACCACCTCGCCAAGGTGACGGGGCGTCAGGTGCAGTTCTTCCCGGTGCAGTCCAACGCGGCGCAGATCGAGGCGATGCGAGCCGGGCGGCTGCATGTCGCCGGGTTCAACACCGGCTCCGTTCCGCTCGCCGTCAACTGTGCCGGCTTCGTGCCATTCGCGATGATGGCCTCGCGTGACGGCTCCTACGGCTACAACATGGAGATCATCGTCCATCGCGACAGCCCGATCCAGCGGGTGGAGGACCTCAAGGGCCGACACGTCGCCTTCTCCGCGCCAACGTCGAACTCGGGCTACAAGTATCCGTCCTGGCTTCTGCGGGAGAAGTTCGGCCTGCAGGAAGGCCGGGACTACCGGGTGTCGTTCTCGGGCCGGCACGACAACAGCGTCACGGGCGTCGCCAACCGCGACTACGACGCTGCCCCCATCGCCAACAGCGTGATGTTCCGAATGTTCGAGCGGAACGTCGTGCCGCGCGATGCGATCCGCTCGATCTACAAGAGTGACGCGTTCCCGACGACGGCCTACGGCACGGCGCACAACCTCACACCGGCGCTGCAGGCGCAGATCCGCGACGCGTTCTTCTCCTTCAACTGGGAGGGCACGGCGCTGCTTGCCGAATTCGGGAAGAACACCCCTCCGGCCGAGACGTTCATCCCGATCACCTACAAGCAGCACTGGGCGGTGATCCGCGACGTCGATACGGCCTCCGGCGTCAGCTATACCTGCCGCTGAGGGCGCCATCGCCGCTTGAACGGGGGCGGCCATCGCCCGGTCGCCCCCATCGTGTGAGGAACACCGCCGGATGCTGGTGATCGAGGGCCTGACCAAGCGCTACCCGACGGGCGATCTCGCCCTCGATGGCGTCTCCCTCACCGTGCCTGATGGGCAGGTGATGGCGCTGATCGGCCCCTCGGGTGCCGGGAAATCGACCCTTATCCGCTGCGTCAATCGGCTCGTGGAGCCGACGGCAGGGACAGTGCGGCTCGGCGACACCGAGCTGACGCGCTTGGGCGGCCTCGCGCTTCGCCGCGCCCGGCGGCGGATGGGCATGATCTTCCAGGAATACGCTCTCGTCGAGCGTCTCACCGTGATGGAGAACGTGCTGTCCGGCCGGCTCGGCTATGTCGGCTTCTGGCGGTCCTGGCTGCGCCGCTTTCCGCTCTCCGACATCGAGGAGGCGTTCCGCCTGCTCAACCGTGTCGGACTTGACCACATGGTCGACAAGCGCGCAGATGCGCTCTCGGGCGGGCAGCGCCAGCGCGTGGGGATCGTGCGCGCCCTGATGCAGAACCCGGACCTTCTGCTCGTCGACGAGCCGACCGCGAGCCTCGACCCGAAGACGAGCCGGCAGATCATGCGCCTGATCGTTGAGCTCGCGAAGGAGCGCGGGCTTGCGGCCATCATCAACATCCACGACGTTATGCTCGCGCAGCAATTCGCCGAGCGGATCGTCGGGCTCCATGCCGGACGGATCGTGTTCGACGGCGCGCCTGGCGCGTTGACCCCGGAGGTGCTCACCGCGATCTACGGCGAGGAGGACTGGTCGGCGACGATCCGCAAGGGCCGCGAGGGGGAAGAGGACGACGGCGAGGGAGAGGGCGGAAAGGCGGAGACGGCCACCGACCCGGTGAGGATCGCCGCCGCACAATGAACACCGCCACCGCCGCCTTCGATGCGCGCGCCGCCGCCCGCGCCTGGCGGCCGCCGCCGCTGATCACCTCGCCACTGTGGCGCTGGGGCATCTACGCGCTCGCGCTGATCTACGCTGTCATCGCCGTCGGCACGTTCGAGGTGGACTGGTCGCGCGCCGCTGAGGGGCTCGAGCGCGGTGGCCGCTTCCTCGCTGCCTTCTTCCCACCCGACTTCGTCAGCCAGTGGCGGGAGATCGAGGAGGGCCTGCTCGAGAGCCTGACGATGACGGTCACGGCCACCGTTTTCGGCGTCGCCCTCGCCGTTCCCTTCGCCCTTGGCGCGGCGCGCAACATCGCCCCGCTTCCGGTCTATCTCCTCTGCCGCGCCATCATCGCGGTGAGCCGCACCTTCCAGGAGGTGATCATCGCCATCCTGTTCGTGGCGATGTTCGGCTTCGGGCCGCTCGCCGGCATGCTCACCCTCGCCTTCTCGACCATCGGCTTCCTCGGCAAGCTGCTCGCCGAGGACATCGAGGACATCGAGCGTGCCCAGGCGGAGGCGGTGCGCGCGACCGGAGCCTCGTGGTTCCAGCTGCTCGCCTGGGGCATCCAACCTCAGGTTCTGCCGCGCTTTATCGGGCTCTCCGCCTATCGCTTCGACATCAATTTCCGCGAGAGCGCCGTGCTCGGGCTGGTCGGTGCGGGAGGAATCGGCGACACGCTGAACTCCTCACTCGACCGCTACGAGTTCGGCACCTCTGCGGCGATCCTTCTCATCATCATCGGCATCGTGCTCGTGTGCGAGTATACGAGCGGCTGGATACGCCGCGCCGTTCAGTGAGCGGGGGCGCGTGATGCCTGTGCTGACGCGACCGGACGGGCGCAAGATCTGGATGCGCCGAAGCACGGCGGGCGATCTCGCCGCCTGGGGCGGGTGGCTGCTGCTGGTCGCGCTCACCGTCACCTGCTTCCAGTTCATTAGCGCCCAGACGATCTGGCCGTTCGTGTGGGACGCGCCGCAGCAGGCCGCCGACCTCCTCGGCCGTTCCGTGCCGCCACGATGGGACTACAGCTCGGTTTTGTGGCGGCCTCTGTGGGACACGATCAACATCGCCACCCTCGGCACGCTGCTTGCGATCGTGATCGCCGTTCCGGTCGCCTTCCTCGCGGCGCACAACACGACGCCGTCGGTCCTTCTCGTGCGGCCGGTGGCGCTCGTCATCGTCGTCGCCTCGCGGTCGGTCAACAGCCTGATCTGGGCGATGATCCTCGTCGTCATCTTCGGCCCCGGCATGCTCGCCGGCGTGCTCGCGATCGCGTTGCGGTCGATCGGCTTCATCGGCAAGCTGCTCTACGAGGCGATCGAGGAGATCGACGCCTCGCAGGTTGAGGCGATCCGGGCAACCGGGGCCAGTGGGACGCAGGTCCTGGCCTGGGGCATCGTGCCCCAGGTCATGCCGGCCTTCGCTGGCATCTCCGTATTCCGCTGGGACATCAACATCCGCGAGGCGACGGTGCTCGGACTTGTCGGGGCGGGAGGGATCGGGGTGCAGCTTCAGGCCTCGATCGGCACGCTCGCCTGGCCGCAGGTGTCGCTGATCCTTTTGCTGATCTTCGTGACCGTGCTCGTGAGCGAGTGGGTCTCGGCCCGAGTTCGGCACGCGATCATCTGAGGCGTTACGACCGAAACGGAGCGTCAGCTGTCGCTCAGGCTCGCATCGGACGCCCGCCCGGGCGGCTATGGTCGGCGCCCCGATCGCGATCAGTACCACTGCGGCGAGTCGCTTTTCGGTCGCCGCGAGCAGAGTGCCCACGGCAAGGCTGCGCGGTCCTCCAGGACGGCGTCGGCGGGCGCGCTCGGGCGCGTCGATCGTCACGTGCACACGACCATCGCCCCCACACCGCTACGGCGATGCGCCAGCATCCGCCCGCCGCGGCGATCGCTCAGCGCCGCGCCCGTCGCTCCTCCTCCTCGACCGCCCGCGTGGCCTTCGAGGCCTCCTCGCGGATCTGGTGCAGGATGTCGGCGCGGAGCGCGTTGAAGCGCGGATCGGTGAGCACCTCGAGCGAGCGCGGCCGTGGCAGGTCGATCGCGATGCGCGAGCGTATTCGCCCAGGCCGCGCCGTCATCACATAGACCGTGTCGGCGAGGAAGATCGCCTCGTCGATGTCATGGGTGATGAACAGGACGGTGCCACGCGTTTCGTCCCAGACATGCAACAGGAGCTCCTGCATCTGCATCCGCGTCTGCGAATCGAGCGCGCCGAACGGCTCGTCCATCAGGAAGACGCGCGGCCGGAGGATCAGGCAGCGAGCGATGCCGACGCGCTGCTTCATGCCGCCCGAGAGCTGATCGGGAAGGTGCCGCTCGAATCCGGTGAGGCCGACGAGGCCGAGGAACTTGCGCGCGAGCGCCTCCGTCTCCTCTTTCGGCCGGCCGAGCATACGCGGCCCGAAGGTGACATTCTCTCAGACGGTGAGCCAGGGAAACAGGCTCGCCTCCTGGAACACCACCGCGCGATCGGGCCCTGGCCTCGCCACCGCCTCGCCGAACACCCGCGCCGCACCCGCCGTCGGCCCCTCGAAGCCGGCAATCACGTTGAGCAAGGTGGACTTGCCGCATCCGGAGGGGCCGAGGATGCAGGCAAACTCGCCCTCTGCGATCGTCATGTCGATTGCAGCGAGCGCCTCGACCTCGCCGGCCCGGCCGTGGAAGACCTTGCGCACGCCCGTGATGTCGACCGCGGCCATCAGCCTGCTCCCGCCGTCGCGCCCACGCTCAACGCGCTCCGAACTGCTTCCAGTGCAGCACCCGGTAGCCGATCGCGATCAGCACCCGGTCGGAGAGGAAGCCGGCGAGACCGATCGAGACCATGTCGGCGATCACCACGTCCATCCGCCCGACGTAGTAGGCATCCCAGAGCACGTAGCCGAGGCCGGATTTCACCGCGACGATCTCCGCCACGATCACCGCCGTCCAAGCGATGCCGAGGCCGAGCCGCGTGCCGGTGAAGATCGAGGGCAGGGCGTTCGGCAGCACGACGCGCAACAGCAGCTGCCGTTCCGTCGCACCCATCATCCGCGCCGCACGGATCAGGTTGCGCGGCGTGTCGCGCGCGCCGGCGGTGGTGTTGACGACGATCGGGAAGAAGGCCCCGAGGCCGATCAGGAATACCGCTCCCGCATCGCGGATTCCGAACACGGCGATCGCGAACGGCTGCCACGCAGTGATCGGGATCGGCCGGAGCGACTGGATCAGCGGATCGACTGTTCCGGCGACGAGCCGGTTCCAGCCGATCATGACGCCGAGCGGCACGCCGATGGCGATCGCCGCCGCGAAGCCCGTGAACACACGCCGCGCGCTGAACAGCACCGTCTCGCGCCAGGTGCCGAGATAGGGGTTCAGCCCCATGCCGCGGGCGCCGAACGCCCAGTCCCACCAGGTGGTGGCGACGAGGCTCGGCGCAGGCAGGATCCCTTGCGGCACAACGCCCGCCCGCGCCAAGCCCTCCCACACCGCGACGAGCGTGGCGGGAAGGGCGAGGCCGAGCAGGGGCGGCGGGGCCGAGCCCGCGCCTGCCGGCATCGGGGTCGCGCTCGCTAGCGTCGCACCGAGGCGATGATCGTGTGGTCGAAGAACTGCGGCATCTCGGCCGAGACGTCACGCTGCAGCACGCCGAGGCGATGGAACTCGCGCGCCTGGGCCTGGATCTGGGCGAGCGTCAGGGACTGTTCGAGCGTCATCTTGTCAGCGACCTCGCGCGCCACGGCTGTATCGAGACCGGTCCACGAAGCGATCGCGGTGGCGAGCGTCTCCTTCGAGGCCGAAACGCGGTTCTGTGCCTGAAGGTAGGCGTAGACGAGTCGGCGCACGGCTTCGCGCTTGCCGTCCAACGCCGCCCGGCTGGCGCCGACCATGCCGAGCTCGGCGCCGACGGCGCGGGACTTCGAGTAGTCGAGCACCGTCTGCCGCCACGCGAGCCCTTGCTGGATCGCCATGCTCTCGAACGGTTCCCAGCCGATGAACCAGCCGATGAAGAGGTCGATGTCGCCGCGCTGCATCGCCTGCACGAAGGGCTGGCCGCCGCCCTGGATGTTGACGATGTTGAGGCGACCGTAGTTGATGTTCGCCTCCGTCACGGTCGCGGCGAACTGGAACCACACCGCCAAGCCGGGCGCGATTGCCACGCGCTTTCCGTAGAGGTCCTCTCAGCTGTTCAGCGACACGCCGTTGCGCACGATCGGGTGCTTCGGCGACACGCCGACGCCGAACAGGCCGACGATGCCGCGCAGGTTCTGGCTGACCGCGATCGGCACATCCGCCGGGCCGATCGAGCCGATCTCGATCGAGCGGGAGGCGAGCGCGGTGCGCACATCGGCGTAGCGGACGAAGTTCACCATCTCAATCTCAACGCCGAGCGGCCGCGCGAGCTCGGGCACGAGCGCAAAGGGCACGACATGCGGCACCTTCACCACGCCGACGGTGAGCTTCACCGGGGGCGAGAGCGGCGCCGGAGGGTCGATGAGCGCGACCTCCGCTGACGCAGGCGCCGTGGCGAGAGCGAGTGCGAGGCCACACCCGGCCAAGATCCTTGACGGCATTGCGGAGCCTCCCGAAGACGTTCCTACGCCGGACGCTAGCCGCATCGGGCCCAGCCTGTCACCTCGTCCGGCCCCGTGCTAAACGGCCGTCGGCAGAGGCCTCGACAAGGGGGGGAGAGACGCGCGCGTGGGCCACAGATACTATACGGTGACGTGGGATCAGCTACATCGTGACGGCCGGGCGCTCGCCTGGAAGCTTTTGCCGCTCGGGCCCTGGGCGGGGATCGTCGCCATCACCCGCGGCGGGCTGATCCCGTCGGCGATCATCGCCCGCGAACTCGACTGCCGGGTGATCGAGACGGTCTCGGTCATCACCTATGACGAGGAGACGCGCGGCGAGCCGCGCTTGAGCAAGCCCCCCACGGCCGCTGGGTCGGGCGCGGGGTGGCTGATCGTCGACGATCTCGTCGACACGGGCACGACCGCGCGCGTGGTGCGCGCGCTCCTGCCAGAGGCCCATCTCGCCACGATCTACGCCAAGCCGGCCGGCAAGCCGATGGTCGACACCTACGTGACGGAGGTGAGCCAGGACACCTGGATCCTCTTCCCCTGGGATACCGAGCCGCAGTTCACGCCGCCGATCGCCAAGGCGCGCAACGGGGACGGGTGACCGATGCGCGTCCTGCCCCCGACCACCCCGCTTCCCCCGCCGCTTGCCGCGGTCCGCGACACTGTGACCCGGCTGTTCGCCTCTCGGATCGTTCCCGAGATCGGCAGCTGGGAAGCCCGCCGCACCTTTCCCCGTCCCCTCGTGCGGGCGATGGGAGAAGCCGGCCTCTTCGGCGCCGCCTTTCCCGAACATGTGGGCGGCAGCGACCTCGGTTTCCGGGCCGTCGCGGTGATCGCGGAGGAGGTGAGCCGGATCCGGCCCGATTTCGGCTATTGCATGAACCTGCAGGCAATGACCTGCCCCTTCACCATCCTCAACTGGGGGACGGAGGAGCAGATCGCCCGCTTCGTCCCCGGCCTGATCGCCGGCGAGACGATCGGCATGTTCGCCCTCACCGAGGCGGGCGGCGGCTCCGACCCAGCCGGGGCGATGCGCACCACCGCGCGCCGGGAGGGCGACCGTTACATTCTCAATGGCTCGAAGCAGTGGATCACCTTCAGCAACGAGGCAGATGTCGGCGTCCTGTTCGCCAAGACCGACCCCTCGGCCGGGCATCGCGGCATCACCGCCTTCATCGTCGAACCGAAATCAGGCTCGGGCTATCGCGCCGTGCCGATCCCGATGCGCGGCCTCTCCCCGGTGTTCGCCTCCTGCTCTGTGTTCCTCGACGACTTCGCCGTTCCTGTTGAGAACCGACTGGGTGCCGAGGGCGAAGGCTTCCGCATTGCCATGAACGCGCTCGAGTTCGGCCGGCTCACCGTGGCCGCACGCCTCGTCGGTGCCGCCCAGGGCTGCCTCGACCATGCGGTGGCGTATGCGCGCGAGCGCGAGGTCGGCGGCAAGCCGATCGGCCGCCACCAGCTCGTGCAGGGGCTGGTGGCCGACATGGCGGCCGAGATCGCTGCGGCGCGGGCGCTCGTGCGCGAGCTCGCAGAGGTTATGGACGCGGGCGAGCCGGCGAACCGCCTCGCCTCGCTCGCCAAATATTTCGCGTCGCGCGCAGCCAAGACGGCGGTGGCGAACGCGACCGAAATCTTCGGCGGCTACGCGCTCGCCGACGAATATCCGATCAGCATGTTCAAGGGGTTCATCGAGATGCTGAATGTCGGCGAGGGGTCGCAGAACGTGCAGAAGGTGCTAATCGCCGAGGACGCGCTCGGCTTCAAAGACGCCAACCGCGCCTCGGTTCCAGCGCGGAAGTTCCGCACCCTCGCAGCCGAGTGATCGACCATGCCCGGCCTCTGGTTCGAGGAGTTCAGCGAGGGGATGGTCTTCGACCATCCGATCCGACGCACCGTGACGGACGCCGACAACGTGCTGTTCTGCGCGCTCACGATGAACCCGGCGGCGCTGCATCTCGATGCCGAGGCGGCGAAGGCGACTCCGTTCGGAAGGACGATCGTGAACTCGCTCTACACGCTCGGGCTGATGGTCGGGATCTCGGTGCATGACACCACGCTCGGCACCACGGTCGCCAATCTCGGCTTCGAGGAGGTTGCCTTTCCCGCCCCGCTGTTTCCCGGCGATACGGTGTCCGTCCGTTCCACCGTGCTTGCGGTGCGCGAGAGCCGCTCCCGCCCGGGCGAAGGGATCGTCACCTTCCTCCACGAGGCATTCCGCCAGGACGGCGTGCTCGTGGCGCGCTGCCGGCGCGCAGCGCTGATGCGCAAGCGCCCACACGGCGAGGCGGCGGCGTGAAGGTGCCGCGCGCCTTCCTGTTCGTGCCGGCCGACAGCGAGCGCAAGCTCGCGCGCGGCACCGAGAGCGGAGCGGACGCGCTGATCCTCGACCTCGAGGACAGCGTCGGGCCCGAGCGCAAGGCGATTGCCCGGGAGATGGCCTCGGCTTGGCTCGCCGGCCGCGGCGAGGCGGCGCCGCAGGCGTGGGTGCGCGTCAATGCCCTCGACAGCGGTCTCGTCATGGCCGACCTCGCCGCAGTCGTCCGCGCCCGGCCGGACGGAATCGTCCTGCCGAAATGTTCCGGGCCCGATGAGCTGCGCCGACTCGATTCGGCTCTCTCCGCGCTCGAGGCGCGCGAGGGCCTATCCGACCGCTCGATCCGCGTCATGCCGATCGCGACCGAGACGCCGGCAGCGCTGTTTGCGCTTGGCGCCTATGCCGGCAGCCCGCGGCTCGCCGCGCTGACCTGGGGCGGGGAGGATCTCGCCGCAAGCGTCGGCGCGAAGGCGAACCGGCTCGCTGACGGCACCTGGGACGAGCTCTTCCGGCTCGCGCGTTCTCTCACGCTCGCAGGGGCAGCAGCGGCCGAGGTACCGGCCATCGACACGGTGTACGCCGATTTCCGCAACGAAGCGGGCTTCGCCGCGGAGTGTGCCGACTCGCGCCGCATGGGTTTCGCAGGGCGGATGGCGATCCACCCGGCGCAGGTTCCGGTGATCCTCGCCACGTTCACGCCCTCGGCAGAGGAGGTCGCCTGGGCGGAAGCGGTCGTCTCCGCCTTCGCCGCGAACCCGGGCGCGGGTGTGGTGTCGTTCGAAGGACGGATGCTGGATCGGCCGCATCTTCTTCAGGCACGGCGCATCCTGGACAGCCGATCGTAGTCGGCACGACACGCGGACGCGTGGATTGCTTTTGCTGCCGTTTTTACGTTCTATTAACCTATGGATCATCTCGGAGAGACGGCGATGGCACAGAGCGCCACGGTCATTCCCTTCCGCCCGCGCAAGGACACCGCTCCGGCCGGAGAAGCGGCAGGGCAGGACCGGCTCAGCCGCGCCCTCAACACGCTCGAGCTGGCGCTTGCGGAACAGCGCGACGCGATCGACCGGTTCCGGCTTGCGCTGAGCGATCTCGACCACGCCGTCTTGGGCCTGGAGGCAGGGCTCGTGCGTTACGGCGACGAACTCGCCTGTGTGGGCCATGACCTCGAGCGGCTCGCGATCGAGGCGCGTGCGCTCGAAGCCTGGGCGGACGAGGTGCTGGCGCGCGCCCGGCCCTGACACGGCGCGGGAACGGACCGGGGGAGCATCTGCCGCGCAACCACGACGGCCCTGGTCGCCGCCAGTAGGCGCAGGTTGCGGGTCGGGTATACTCCGGAGTGCTGTCAAGTCTGGAGGAGAAAACGCGCCTCGGATGATTGACCGCGGCGGCATCACGATGACGGCCGGCTTCGCCCTCGCTCGGCGGTCGACTGGTGCTGCCGAAGCGCGGTCCGCCGCGAGCCGCTCCGGATGGCAGGTGATCCGGACCGGCTGACGTGGCGAGGCCATGGCGCGTCGTCGTCCTCGACGACGGCTACCCCGACTACGAGACGGAACGCACTATCCTCGCCGCGGCGGGGGCGGAGCTCGTCCTCAGCCCCTGCCGGGGCGATGCGGCGAAGGCGGCGCTTGCGATGGGCGAGGCCGACGGCGTGCTCGTGCGCGAGACGCCCATCGATGCCGCGGCGATCGCAACAACGCAGGCGCGCGTCATCGTCCGCTACGGTATGGGCTACGACAACATCGATACCGCCGCCGCAGCCGCACGCGGCATCGTCGTCTGCAACGTGCCCGACCACGGCACCGAGGAGGTGTCTGACCACGCGCTCGCTCTCCTGCTCGCAGCGATCCGCCGCGTCGCCGAGGCCGATCGGCGCGTCCGCGCGCATGGCTGGGGCCTGCCGATCGATCGAAAGATCCACCGCATACGCGGCGGCACGCTTGGCCTTATCGGCTACGGGCGGATCGGTGCCGCCTTCCATCGCAAGGCCGCGGCGCTCGGCTACGCGCGGGTGCTGGTGCATGATCCCTTCGTCCGCGAGGTTCCGGCGGGAGCCTCGCTCGCAAGCCTCGACACGATCGCCGCCGAAAGCGATGCGATCAGCCTGCACGCTCCCCTCACCAACGCGACGCGACACATCATCGGCCGCGGCTTCCTCGCGCTCGCGAAGCCGACACTCGTGCTCGTGAACACGGCGCGCGGCGGCCTGATCGACGAGTCGGCGCTTGCCGCCGCGCTCGCGGAAGGGCGCGTGCTGGCAGCCGGGCTCGACGTGTACGAGAACGAGCCCTTGCGTCACGACAGCCCGCTGCGGAGCCTCGACAACGTGGTTCTGACCGACCATTCGGCATGGTACAGCGAGGAGGCGATCGCCGAACTGCAGCGCAAGGCGGCTCAAGAGGTCGCACGCGTGCTGGAGGGCGAGACGCCGCTGCACCCGGTGAACCAGACGCGCTGATCCTGCCGGAGACCTGCCGAATGAGCCACCCGCTGCTGCCGCGCCTTGTCGAGGCGCGCGTCATCCCCGTCATCCGCACGCGCAGCGCCGATTCGGCGCGCATTGCCGTCGCCTGGCTCCGCGAGGCGGGCTTTTCCACCTTCGAGATCACGCTCACCGTTCCGGGAGCGACCGAGCTCATCCGCGAGCTCGCGTCGGATCCCGCCCTGCTCGTCGGCGCCGGAACGGTACGGACGGCGACCGAAGCCTATGCCTGCGGCGAGGCCGGGGCGAGGTTCATCGTCTGCCCCTGGAACGAGCCCGAAATCGTCCCCGCCGGCCGGCGCTTCGGCGCGCTCGTGATGCTCGGCGCGCTGACGCCGGACGAGGTGGTGGAGGCGCTCGAGGGCTTCGCCGACGCGGTGAAGATCTTTCCCGCCGCCTCGATGGGCGGCCCGGCGCATCTCCGCGCGCTCAAGACCGTCTTTCCCGACGTCGCGTTCTGCCCCACAGGCGGGGTCGAGCCGGGCAATGTTCGCGCCTATCTCGACGCCGGTGCGGCCTTCGTCGGCATCGGCGGAAGGCTGGTCGACGAGTCCCTGATCGCCGCCGGAGCCAAGGACGAGGTGATGGCGGCGGCGCGCGCCGCGCTCGCCGCCTGACGGGCCTCCGCCGTGGTGCGTATGTCGCGGACGGCTCGCCAGGGTCTCGTGCCCAGGCCCGCGTGAGGAGGGCGAAGATGGCGGTCGACATCCTCTGCATGGGCGAACCGATGCTGGAGTTCAACCAGCTCCCCCCCGATGCCCAGGGGCGCGTGCTCTATCTGCAGGGTCATGGCGGTGACACCTCGAACGCGGCGATCGCTGCCGCACGGCAGGGCGTTCGCACGGGCTACATCACCGTGATCGGAGAGGATGCTGCAGGCGACAGTTTCATGACGCTCTGGCAGTCGGAAGGCGTTGACACCTCGACGGTGATCCGGACGGCGGAGGCACCGACCGGCGTCTATTTCGTCACGCATGATGCGAAAGGGCATCATTTCACCTTCTATCGAACCGGCTCCGCCGCCTCGCGCATCACGCCGCGCGACGTTCCGGAAGCGGCGATCGCCCGGGCGCGGATCCTCTACGCCTCCGGCATCAGCCAGGCGATCAGCACCTCGGCCGCGGATGCGGTGTTCCATGCCATCGCGGTTGCGCGACAGCACGGGGTGAAGGTGGCCTACGACACCAATCTGCGGCTCCGCCTGTGGCCGGTGGCGCGTGCGCGCGCAATCATCGAGGCGGCGATCGCCCAGTCCGACATGGCCTTTCCCTCGCGCGAGGATGCGCAAGCCATGACCGGCCTCTCCGACCCGGACGCGATCGCCGACCATTATCTCCGCCTCGGCTGCCCTCTGGTGGCGGTGAAATGCGGGGCGGAGGGAGCGCTGCTTGCGACCGCCGGGGGCCTGCGCGCGCGCGCCCCAGCGCACCGGGTCGAGGCGGTGGACGCGACGGGTGCGGGCGACACCTTCTCGGGCGCCTTCCTCGCCCGCATCGTGCTGGGCGACCCGCCGGAGGCGGCGCTCCGCTATGCCAACGCCGCGGCTGCTCTCTCCACCACCGGCTATGGCGCGGTCGCGCCGATCCCGCGCGAGGCCGAGGTGCGAGCCCTCCTCCGCTCCTGATCAGGGCCGGAGCGCGAGCCCCGGCCGAAGCCGGGTGAAGGGCAAGGTCGCCGGATCGGCAACGACCGGGCCGGGGGCGAGCACCACCAGGATCTCCTTCGCGATCGGCTGGAAGTCGGCGCGGAAGTGCACGCTCGATTTGAGCGCGATGATCGGCACGGAGGCAGGCTCGATGCCCACGTGACGGAACATCGCCTGGTCATAGGCCTGCATCTTCCGGCTCGCGACGACGACGTGAACGCCACCGGTCTCGAGCAGGGCTGTCGGGCCGAGATCGGCCATGTTGCCGCGCGTCATCGGGCCGGTGCAGGTGAAGCGTCCGTCGCCGAGGGCGAGCACCTTGAACCGGCCACGGAACGGAACACCGTCGCTCACCCCGCCGAGCGCAAGCTCGACCGTCGCGCCGATCCCGGCAGCATGGGCGGCGGTGGCAGAGGCGGCATCGTTGAACACGCCGATCACCGCGCCGTGCGCGCCTCCGTTGACGAGCGCGGCGAGCAGGCCGGTCGTGTCGCCATGGCCGCCGCCGCCGGGATTGTCCTGCGTATCGGCAAGCACGATCGGCGGGCCGCCGAGGCTTGCCCGGGCGCGCGCATGCGCCACCGCCTCCTCGGCCGGCCAGAGCCGGACGGCCAGGTTGCCACGCTGGTCGAGCACCATCCGGTGAAGCCGTTCTGCCGCCGCCTCGGCCGATGCCGCGGTTTCGGCGTAAGCCGTGACGGCAGGGCCGCAGCCCTCGAAATCGCAATAGGGGAAGCCGAGCGACAGCGAGAGATCGGCCGTGCCGGTGGCCGCCTCGAGCTCCGGCAGAACGGCGTAGACCTGCTGCATCGGCGGCATCATCGTGCACTGCGCCGGCACCGGAATGAGGAAGTCGATCGTCCTGAAGGCGCGCGCCCAGGGCCGCGCATGAGCGATGCGGCGGAGCAGGAGCGCCATCGCCCGCGCCCCGGTCTCCTTCATGTCGATGTGCGGATAGGTGCGATAGGCGGTGAGCACATCGGCAAGCTCAACCATGTCGCGCGTGACATTGGCGTGCAGGTCGAGGCTCGCTGCGATCGGCAGGTCCGGCCCGAGCCGGTCGCGCAGCCGCCTGAGAAGCTCGCCCTCCCCGTCCGGCGCGTGCTCGGCCATCATCGCCCCGTGCAGGTCGAGATACAGACCATCGAGCGGCATCGCCGCCGCCGCTGCCTCGACGATCCAAGCGGCGATCGTTTCGAACGCTTCGCGCGTGACCGGTGCAGACGGCATCGCCATGCCCCACGCGAGCGGGAGCACCTCGTGTCCTTCCGCCTCGGCGGCCTCAATCGCCCCTGCGGCGGGAACGCGTGTTCCCGCAAGCGCGGCGCGAACCGCCTCGCCGCGCGACAGCGGCGGGAAGCCGCCCGGCTTCTCGAAGGCCGACAGGTCGGCCGGAAACAGGGCGAAGGAATGGCTCTCGTGCTGAAATCCCGCGACACCGATTCGCATCCGTTTCATCCCTTCACGCTAGCCCCGCCGTGGCCAGCACGGCATCGGCGAGCACGCGGCAGCCCGCCTCCGCCCAGGCCTGGGTGATGCTCTCCGCCTCGTTGTGGCTCAAGCCGCCGTGGCAGGGGCAGAAGATCATCGCCGTCGGAACGCGACGGGCAAGATAGACCGCGTCATGGCCGATTCCCGTCGGCATCTCGCGCCATGTGAGGCCGCGGGCGATCGCCGCCTCGCGGACCCGGGCGACGAGCACCGGGTCGAACGGCGTTTCGGGGAACGACCAGAACGGCGTGATCGCCGGCAAGACACGGCGCGCCGCAGCGAGCGCGCGGAGGCGGTCGCGCAGCATCGCCTCCATGCGCGCAAGCGTCGCCGCGCTCGCGTGGCGCAGATCGACCGTGAACCATACGCTTCCCGGAACGACATTGCGGCTGTCGGGAGAAACGACGATGCGGCCGACCGTGCCGTTTCCGCCTGTCTCGTGCGCGATCCCCTCGATCGCGACGATCATCTGGGCCGCGGCGACCAGCGCGTCGCGCCGCAGCGCCATGCCGTTGCCGGCATGCGCCTCCGCGCCCGTCACCGTCACCTCGAACCATGCCTGCGCCGAGGCGCCGGTGACCACGCCAATCTCGGCGCCCTCGGCCTCGAGGAAGGGCCCCTGCTCGATGTGGAGCTCGAAATAGGCTCCGAGCCTCTGGAACATCGCGGGATCGGCCTCGCCGCGCCAACCGATCCGCGCGAGCTCTTCACCGAACACGGCGCCCGAGGCGTCTGTGCGTGCGAGCACCTCCGCCTCGTCGAACAGGCCCATGGCAACGCCCGAGCCCATCATCGGCGGCGAGAAGCGCGCCCCCTCCTCGTTCGTCCAGTTCACAAGCATAAGCGGCGCGCGCGTGACCGTTCCGGAGTCGTCGAGCGCACGCATCACTTCGAGGCCGGCTAGCACCCCGAGAACACCGTCGAACCTGCCCCCCGTCGGCTGCGTGTCGAGATGGCTGCCGAAGGCGACTGGCGGGAGGGACGGATCAGCACCAGGGCGGAGGAACGCCATGTTGCCGACGCGATCGACCGTCATCTCAAGGCCGAGCGCCTCGCACCAGCGGCGAAGCAGATGCCTCGCCTCACCGTCGGCGTCGGTCAGCGCCTGGCGGTTCGAGCCGCCGGCGCGACCTGGGCCGATCCGCGCCATCTCCATGATGCTGGCCCACAGCCGCTCGCCCGAGACGGGAAGGTTGGCCAGCATCACGCAGGCTCCGTGCCGCACCAGGCGGCGATGGTGAGCGCGATCGTGCGCGTGATCGCATGCATCGACGCGAGACTCACGCTCTCGTCGATGCCGTGAATTGCGTCCGCTTCGGGCCCGAACACCGCGACCGGCGTGCCCTGATAGAGGGCGAAGAGTCGCCCGTCGGTGAGCCCCGTGGCCGGGTAGTCGCGCAAAGACCCGCCCGTCACCTCGGCATAGGCCTCGCGCGCGAGGCGAACAATCGGCGCCTCCATGTCGAACACGCACGGGTCGGCCATGAAGCCGCCCCAGGAGAGGGCAAGCGTCGCTCCCCTGAGCTTCGGGTCGCCCCCCGCCTCGGCGACGATCCGCTCGATGTCACGCTTCGTCTCGGCCGCCGTGCGGCCCGCCATCACCCCAACACGCAGGCCGATTCGCGCGCGCGTCGGCACGGAGCTGTTCCACTCCCCTCCTTCGATCGTGCCGAGATTGACGTTCACAGGGTGGTTGATGCCACGGAAGGCAGGGTGGATCCGCTCGGCCTGGTTCATCTCGCTCTCGTAGTCCTTGAACCGGGCGGCGACCGCGATCGCCGCCTCGATCGCATTCACCCCTGCCTGCATCTCGCGCACGTGTGCAGGTTTCCCCGTCACCGTCACCCATGCCCAGACCACGCCGACCTCGGCGCTGTAGATCGCCGGGAAGCCAGGCCCGGGCTCGGGAATGATCACCGCATCGGGCTTCGGCATCGCGAGCATGGTGGCGAGCGCGCCATTGCCCGTGCACTCCTCTTCGATGACGGCGTGGAGCTGCACCGCACCCGCGGGAGCGAGGCCCGCGGCCGCAAGCGCCTTCAGCGCGACAATGTTGGCGACAAGCCCTGCCTTCATGTCGCCCGCGCCGCGGCCGTACATCCGCCCGTTGCGGATCGCCGGCTCGAAGGGCGGTGTCGTCCAGAGCTCGGCCGCGCCTTCGGGCACCACGTCGAGATGCGCCTGAAGGCAGAGGCTGCGCCCGCCGCCCGCGCGCGGCGTGTGCAAAGCGGCGACATTGTCTCGACCCGCATAGGAAACGAGCGGCGGCGAGAGGCCCGCGTGGCCCGCAAGCGCGGCAGGATCAGTGGGAATCCGCCGCACCTCGAGCCCGAGCGAGGCGAACAGACGAGCGACATGATCGAGACACGGACCCTCGTCGCCGAGAGTCGAGCGGAAGCGGACGAGGTCGGCGAGCATCGCCTCGGCCTCGCCCTCGAGCTCTGCCGCCGCCTCGAGGATCGCGCGCCTCGCGCCGGGATCGATCATCTCCGCCTTCCCCTCACGCCGCCTCGAGCGGCGGCGTCCATGTCCGTCCCGGAATGGACTCGAGAAGCTCGCGCGTGTAGGGGTGTTGCGGCGCACCGAACACCCTGGCCGTCTCCCCGAGCTCCACGATCCTGCCCTTCTGCATCACGGCGATCCGGTCGCACACCTGTGCCGCCACGCGGAGGTCATGGGTGATGAACAGCATGGTGAGGCTGAGCCGCCGACGCAGCCCGTCGAGCAGCTCGAGGATCTGCGCCTGCACCGAGACATCGAGTGCGCTCACCGGCTCGTCGGCGACAAGCAGCTCGGGCTCGAGAGCGAGCGCCCGCGCGATTCCGATCCTCTGTCGCTGCCCACCCGAGAACTCGTGGGGGAAACGGTCCATCGCGCCCGGGTCAAGCTGCACGAGGGAGAGGAGCTCGCGCGCCCGTGCCAGCGCCTCGGCGCGCGGCATGCCGTGGCTGACCGGCCCTTCGGCGATGATGTCGCCCACGCGGCGGCGCGGGTTGAGCGAGGCGTACGGGTCCTGGAATACCATCTGGATGCGCGAACGAAACGGCTTCATCGCGGCGCGGCGCAGCGCGAGGAGATCGGTGCCGCGGAAGGCTATCCTGCCACGGTCAGGCTCGATCAGCCGAACCACACAGCGCGCGAGCGTGCTCTTGCCCGACCCGCTCTCGCCAACGACGCCCAGGGTCTCGCCCTTGCTGAGAGTGAAGGTGGCATCCGCGACCGCCGGCACCGGCACGCCGCGGCGGAACAGCCCAGCCCCGCGCCGGAACGACTTGTCGAGCCGCTCCACCTCGAGCACGGGTTCCGACGCCGACGCAGCGGCTGGCCGGGCCCTGCCGTGCGGCACGGCCGCGATCAGCGCCCGCGTGTAGGGATGCGATGGCGCGTTGAGGACGCGACCCGCGTCCCCCTGCTCGACGATGCGCCCATGCTGCATCACCACCACGTGGTCGGCGATCTCGGCGACGACGCCGAAATCGTGGGTGATGAAGAGAACCCCGGTGCCGCGATGCTCCTGCAGGTTCCGGATCAGCCGCAGGATCTGCATCTGGGTCGTAACATCGAGGGCAGTGGTCGGCTCATCGGCGATGAGAAGCGAGGGGCCGAGTGCCAGCGCCATCGCGATCATCACCCGCTGCCTCTGCCCACCGGAGAGGCGGAACGGATAGGCGTCGATGATCGCGGGCGGGTCGGGCAGACGCACATCCTCGAGCAGCGCGAGCACGCGCGCGCGCAGGTCGCCGCGCACCCCGTGCACGCAGAACGCTTCGGCGATCTGCTCGCCGATCCGCATCAGCGGGTTGAGCGCGGTCATCGGCTCCTGGAACACCATCCCGAGCCGGGCACCGCGGAGCGCGCGCAGCGCCTCCGGCGGGAGCCTCAGGAGATCCTTCCCCTCGAAGATGATCCGGCCGGACCGAATCGGCAGGCCCTTGGGCAGAAGCCCCATCACCGCCGAAGCGGTGATCGACTTGCCCGACCCGCTTTCGCCGACGACGCAGACGATCTCTCCGGGCCGTACCAAGAGCGACACGTCCTCGACGGCGTTGGCGCGGTCGCCGCCGGCGGGGAGGCCGATCGTCAGCCCCTCGATGGCAAGCACCGGAGCGGTCACGCCGGCAGCGCGCCGCGGCGGGCAAGCCGCGGGTTCAGCGCATCGTTCAGCCCCTCGCCGACAAGGTTCAAGGCGAGCACGGTGAGGAAGATGGCGATCCCTGGAAAGACGCTCATCCACCAGGCGATTCGGATCACGCTTCGGCCGGAGCCGATCATGAACCCCCAGGACATCAGGTTCGGATCGCCCAAGCCAAGGAAGGAGAGCGAGCTCTCGAGCAGGATCGCGGTCGCGACCATCAGCGAGGCGAGAACGATGATGGGCGAGAGCGCGTTCGGCAGGATCTCGGTGGCCATGATGGCGATGGGGCCGCGGCCGAGCACCTCCGCCGCCTGAACGAACTCGCGCGAGCGCAAGGACAGGAACTCGGCCCGCACCACGCGCGTCACCGGCGGCCAGGACACCAGAGCGATTGCGACGACGATCGAGGTGATGGAAGGTGTGAAGATCGCGACCAGAACCACCGCGAGCACGAAGCTCGGGATTGTCTGGAAGAACTCCGTGAAGCGCATGATCGCGTCATCGACCCAGCCGCCGAAATAGCCCGCCACCGAGCCGAGCGTGACGCCGAGCGCGAGCGCCACCACGGTCGAGACGCCGCCGACAAGGAACGAGACGAGAGCGCCATGCGCGATCCCGGCGGCGACGTCGCGGCCGAGGCTGTCCGAGCCGAGCAGGAAGCCGCCCTCGCCCGGCGGCATGAAGGGGATGCCGCGCATCTCCCACGGGCTGAATGGGTAGATCACGGGGGCGAGCGCCGCCATCAGGGCGACGAGGAGAAGGATCACGAGCCCGGCCATCGCCCCGAGATTGCGGGCGAAGCGACGCCAGAAGCTCACCGGGCGGCCCTCATGCCACCTCCACCCGGGGATCGACCACCGCGTAGAGGAGGTCGGTCACGAGGTTGAAGAGGACGACCATCACCGCCGTGCAGAAGAACACCCCGAGCAGCGTCGCATAGTCGCGCGCGAGCAGAGCATCGAAGGCAAGGCGGCCAATACCGGGCCAGGCGAACACGGTCTCAACCAGGATCGATCCGCCCACGAGCTGGCCTGCCTGGATTCCGGCGAAGGTGATCACGGGCAGGAGCGCGTTGCGCAGGATGTGCGCGCGCACGATCCGCCCCTCCGGAACGCCCTTGGCGCGGGCGGTGCGCACGAAGTCCTGGTCGGCCACCTCGAGCATGGAGGCGCGCGCAAGCCGGGCGTAGATCGCAAGAAAGAAGAGGCCGAGGGTCAGGGCGGGCAGGACCAGGTGCTTCGCCACGTCGAGCGCTCGGGCAAGGCCGCCGAGCTCGGCGCCGACCGTGTGCATGCCGAAGCTCGGCAGCCACTCGAGCCAGACGGAGAACACGAGCACGAGCAGAAGCCCGACCCAGAAGATCGGCGTCGCGTAGAACGTCAGCGCGAGCACGGTGATGACGCTGTCCGCTGCTCGCCCGACGCGACGTGCCGCCATCACGCCGAGCGCCACACCGACAGAGACGGCGAACAGGAAGGCCGTGCCGGTGAGCAGGAGCGTGGCCGGGAGGCGCTCAAAGATCAGCTGCGCCACCGGCTGCTGCTGCCTGTGGCTGAACCCGAGATCGAGGCTCAGCATGTCGCGGAGATAGATCAAGAGCTGCTCGTGCAGCGGCCGGTCAAGACCGAACTGCTCGCGGAGCTGCTGCATGAAGAGCGGATCGGCGGCACCGGACTGCCCGGCGATCACGCTTGCCGGATCGCCGGGCGCAAGCCGGATCAGCAGGAACTGAAAGACGATGATCGCGATGATCACGACCACCGCCTTCACGCTCCTGCCGGCAAGGAACCTCAGAAGCTTCGTCGCACCCATCGACCGCGGTCGGCTGCGCCCTCAGGCGGCGAAGAAGACGTCGTCGAAGCTCTTGTGCACGCCGGTGCCCGTGGTGATCACGTTGCGCAGGCGACGGTCATGGATCGTCGGGAAGGAGAGCTCCATGAGCCACACAAGCGGCATGTCCTCGACCAGCTTCTTTTGCACCTCGGAGAAAAGACGCCGACGTTCCTCCGCCTGCGCGGCGTTGCGCGCCGCCTCGAACAGCCGGTCGACCTCGGGGTTCGAGTATCCGGCGGTGTTGGTAAAGGCGACCTTCTGGATGTTCGAGGTCACGTAGGTTCGCTCGACACCGAGGGTCGGGTCGCCCCACTGATAGACGAAGTTGATCGTGGTCTCGAACTCCCAGTTCGCGAGACGGCGAACCCAGCCCGCGACATCGGTGCTCTCGAGCGTGACCTCGAGCCCGACCTGCCGCAATGCCTGGCGGAGATACTCCGACAGTCGGTTCCACACCTCGCCATAGGGAAGCTGCATCATCTTGAACGAGGCACGGATGCCTTGCGCGTTCGGCCGCAAGCCCATGCCGTCGAGGATCGCGATCGCCTCGCGCGGGTTGAAGGCCGGCATCTGCACGGAGGGATCGTGGAAGCGTGTGGCCGAGGCGATCGGGCTGGTCGCTGGCTTGCCGACGCCGAACCACAGCCTCTGGGCGATGAAGTTCCGGTCCACCGCATGCGCGATCGCGCGGCGGAAGCGCGGGTCCTTCAGGTTGTCGAGCCGATTGTTGATCTCGATCCAGGAGAGCGGGGCGAACAGTTCCCAACCGTCCTGCCGCACTTCGAGGTTCGGCTGTGCCTGGAAGCGCGGAACGTCGAACGGCTCGATGTCGTTCGAGGTGGTCATCTGCACCTGGCCCGTCTGCAGGGCGAGCGCGCGGCTCTGGCTGTCCGGGACGATCCGCCACGTGATGCCGTCGAGATAGGGCTGGCCGGGCTTCCAGTAGGCGTCGTTCCGGACGAGGCGGATGAAGTTGCCGCGCTGCCATTCCGCCAGGCGGAACGGTCCGGTTCCGATCGGAGTCGCGTTCGCTGGGTTGTTTCGGTAGTCGGTGCCGTCGTAGATGTGCTTGGGCACGATCGCGCAGCCGGTGACGTCGAAGATCAGGAGGAACGGCTCAAACGGTGCCTTGAGCGTGAAGCGCACGGTGTGCGCGTCCGGCGCTTCCGCCTTGTCGATCCGCTGCAGGATCGCCCGCGCACGCGGGTTCACCTCCATGTGAAACTTCATGATCGAGAAGATCACGTCCTCGGCGGTGAAGTCGCGCCCGTCATGCCACTTCACGCCCCGCTCGAGCGAGAAGGTGTAGGTCAGGCCGTCCTCGCTGCGGGCCCAGGACCTTGCGAGCACGGGCTCCGGCTCGAGCTTGGGCGAGACGGTGAGGAGGCCCTGATAAATCTTCGAGGCGACGATCAGCGTCGGCCCCTGGTTGTTCACGCCGAGCACGAGCAGAGGCGGCTCGGGCGTGATGATGCTGTTCAGGATGCCGCCGCGGCGCGGCTCGCGCCCTTGCGCCAGCGCCTCGGCGGCCGTCATCAACACTGGCGCAGCGGCGGCACCGGCAAGCAGGGTGCGGCGGTCGAGCGTCGCTTCGGTGATCATCTGGTTGTCCCCCTCTCACAAGCTTCCCTCGCTTAGGCTATCGCGGGCAGAGCGATGGCGGCAAGGCAGGTTGCCTGCAGCGCGCGCCCGACCTAGCGTCGGGCCGTGCCAAGGAGGGAGCGATGCGCGTCTTCCATCACCCAGACCAGATGCTGCATGCCCCACGCTTCTTCCTGATGCGCGGCAAGGTCGTGCCCTGCTTCGAGGTGCCCGCGAGGGCTGCCGCTCTGCTCGCCGGGGCGGAAGCGCTCGGCTTGACGGTGGTCACCCCTCCCGCCGCGCCGCCGCCGCTGCTCGCCTCGGTGCATGACGAGGGCTATCTCCACTTCCTGCGCGAGGGCTGGACCGCGTGGTCGGCGCAGCACGAGGCGGGGCCGGAGATCGTTCCCAACATGCACCCGACACCGGAGATGCTCGCCCAAGGCGGGCGGATGGGCAGCGGGATCGTTTCGCAAGCCGGTTGGTACATGGCCGACACGGCCTGTGCGATCGGTCCCGCGACCTGGGCGTCGGCTGTGGCCGCCGCCGCGTGCGCAGCCGCCGCCGCCGCGGAGGTCGCCGCCGGTGCACGGGCGGCCTATGCGCTCTGCCGGCCGCCCGGCCATCACGCCTATGCCGCGCGCGCCGGCGGGCACTGCTACCTCAACAACAGCGCGCTCGCGGCCGAGACGCTGCGGGCCTCGGGGGCTGCGCGCGTCGCAGTGCTCGACATCGACAGCCATCACGGCAACGGCACGCAGGGGATCTTCTGGTATCGGCCCGATGTGCTAACGGTCAGCGTCCACGGCGATCCGAACTTCTACTATCCCTGGTATGTCGGTCACGCGAGCGAGCGCGGCGGCCCTGGCGGAGAAGGCGCAAACCTCAACCATCCGCTGCCGCGACGTGCGGGAGACGGGCCCTGGCTCGAGGCGATCGACGCCGGCTGCGATGCGATCGCCGGGTTCGGGGCGGACGCGCTCGTGCTCGCGCTCGGTTTCGATGCCTCGGCGCACGAGCCGCTCGGCTTCCTCGAGGTCTCGGATGATGCCTTCGCCCGCGCCGGAGCGCGCATCGCGGCGCTCGGCCTGCCGACCGTGATTGTGCAGGAGGGCGGATACGCGGTCGAGGCCCTGCCGGTTCTGCTCGACCGCTTCATGGCCGGGTTCGGCGGCTGATCAGGCCGCGCGGCGCACGGCCGCAAGAACGCGCTCAACCGCACCGAGCGCGGTTCGCATGTCCCGCTCGGTCACGTCGAGGTGGGTGCAGGCGCGCACGCGCGTCCGCCCCATCGCGCCCATCCGCACGCCTTCCGCCTCGAGCGCAACGCAGAACGCCTCCGCGGTCATTCCGGTTCCGGAGACGTCGAAGAAGACGAGGTTGGTCTCGGGAGTCTCGACGGCGATGCCGGGAAGCTGGGCGAGCCCAGCGACGAGCAGGCGCGCATGCGCATGGTCCTCGGCCAGACGCTCGACATGATGGTCGAGCGCGTAGAGGCAGCCGGCGGCGCAGATGCCGCCCTGGCGGAACGCGCCGCCGAGCCGCTGCTTCCACCGCCAGGCCTCGCCGATCAGCGCCAGCGAGCCCGCGAGCACGGCGCCGACCGGAGCGCCGAGCCCCTTTGTGAAATCGATCCAGGCCGTATCGAAGCCCTTCGCGTGCTCCGCTGCGGGAACGCCGGAGGCAACGACGGCGTTCATCAGCCGCGCGCCATCGAGATGGGTGGCGAGCCCGTGGCGCTTCGCCGTGTCCGCAACCTCGTTCAGCTGCGCGACGGGCCAGACCGTTCCGCCGCCCATGTTCGCCGTCTGCTCGGCCGCCAACAGCCGTGTGCGCGGCGCATAGCGGCTCGGGGGGCGGATGGCCGCCTCGACATCGGCCGGCGTGAAAAGACCGCGAACGGAGCGAAGCGGGGTGACAAGGACGGAGGCGAGCGCCGCCGGCGCGCCACCCTCGGCGACCAGGATATGGCAGTCGGATGCGCCGATCACCTCGTCGCCGGGCCGGCAATGGACGAGGAGCGCGATCTCGTTGCACATCGTGCCTGAGGGGAGGAACATCGCCGCCTCCTTGCCGAGGAGGTCCGCCACGCGAGCGCAGAGCGTGTTGATCGTCGGGTCCTCGCCGCGCTGCTCGTCGCCCACCTCGGCGCGGGCGATCGCCTCGCGCATGCCGGGCGTGGGCTTCGTCTGCGTGTCGGAGTAGAGGTTGATCAGGCCAGGCGGGATGGCCTCGGGTTTGGGCGCGTAGCTCATCTGTTGCTTCTCCGTGACGAGAGGGCGCGGGCGTGCGCTCAGCCCGCGGCGCCGGCAAGGCGCAGGAGCGGCGTGCCCGCTCCCATCAGAAGCGAGGGCACGAGGCCCGCCTCGCGCGCAAGCAGCGCGAGATAGGGCCCCATCAGGCCGCGCGGGCCGCCGGCAACGGCAGCGTCGAGCGGCGCAGCCCCGCCCAGAACCGCGGTCAGATGCGCGGGCCAGGCCGCGTTCTGGCCCTCGATCACCACGGCGAAATCCTCGGCCCCGCCATGGAGCCGGACCGTTCCGCCTCGCGGCAGTGCTTCCGCCGCCACGACCAGGGACGCGAGCACGACGCGCCCGGTCTCGGGCCGGAACACCGTTCCGGGAGCGAGCGGGGAGAGATCGACCTCGACACGGCCGCTTCCGATCGTGCCGCGCACGAGCGCCCCGACCTCCTCGGCAGAGAGAGGGCCGGAAGGAGGACCGAACAGGGAGCGGAGCAGCTTGACGCGCGCGGCGACCTCGCAGGCGCCCTCGGCCATCAGCCCGATCGCTTCGCCTCCCTCGCGCCCGCCCTCCTGACGCGCCAGCTCGACGGCATTGGCGATGATCGAGAGCGGGCCGCTGATGTCGTGACAGAGGCGTGCAGCCACCACTTCCGCGAAGCGCTGCGCCGCTCGAGGCGTCTCCCCGCCACCCATGGCTTCCTGCCCCTCTCCGCCCGCACGCGCCGCTGTGGCGGCTCAGATGTCTCTCCCGCCAAGCGGGATCACGTCAACCCATTCCCCTGCTGCAACCTCTGGCGCATCGGGCGGCCGCAGGATCAGCGCATCCGCCGCAGCGAGGACGGCCATCTGCGACGAATCCTGCCGTGCCGCGGGCGTCGCCACCAAAACGCCGTCAGCATCGCGCGCCAGCGTGGCACGAAGATGGTCTGCCCTGTGGTCATTCGCGGCAAGCCTCGCGCCAGCGCGCGCCCGCACGGTCGCAGGCGCCGCACCGGGAAGGCCGAGCAGGCGCTCGATCGCAGGCACGAGGAACAGGATTGCGCACACGGTGGCCGAGACCGGGTTGCCGGGAAGGCCGATCAGCGCCGCATCGCCCACCCTGCCGAACATGAAGGGCTTTCCCGGTCGCATCGCGATCTTCCAGAAATCGAGCGCAAGCCCGAGCGGGGCGAGTGCGGGGCGGACGAGATCATGCTGGCCGACTGAGGCGCCCCCCGAGGTGACCACGAGATCGGCCCCCCGCGCGGCGGCGACGGCGGCCGCGATCGCCTCGGGATCGTCCGGCGCGATCGGCAACAGGATCGGCTCTCCGCCTGCAGCGCGCACCACCGACTCGAGCACGAAACCGTTCGAGGATACCACCCCGCCCTCGGGCACAGGGTCGCCGGGCAGGGTGACCTCGTCGCCGGTCGCAAGGATCGCCACCCGCGGCCGGCGGCGCACCGTGAGCCAGGCGTGGCCGGCCGAAGCCGCGAGGCCGACGTCCCGCGCGGTGAGCCGGCGTGGCGGCGAGAGCAGCATTGTTCCGTGAGCGAAATCCCCCGCGCGCGGGCGCACATGCGCTCCGGGCTTCGGCACAACGCGAATCTCGACCTCGCCTGCCCCCTCGCCCCGCTCGGCGAAGTCGGTGTCCTCCTGGACCACGACCGAATCGGCGCCCGCGGGGATGACGCTTCCCGTGAACAGGCGAACCGCCTCGCCCGGCCCCACGGTTCCCCGGAAGGGATGACCGGCAGGCGCGGAGCCGACGACACGAAGCCGCGCCGGCGGGCGGGCGCAATCCTCCGCGCGCACCGCAAACCCGTCCATCGCCGAGACATCCGCCCCCGGCTTGTCGAGCCGCGCCGCCACGGGAGCGGCGAGCACCCTCCCCCAGGCGGCCGAAAGCGCGACCACTTCGGGGCCGACCGGGGAGAGAGCGGCGAGAATACGCTGCCGCGCCTCGGCGACCGAGATCATGGCGCGTCGTAGACGCCGCTTCGCCCGCCGGACTTGTGGACGAGCCGGATCCCCTCGATTCGCATCGCCCGGTCGATCGCCTTGCACATGTCATAGACCGTGAGCGCCGCAACCGAGACAGCGGTCAGCGCCTCCATCTCGACGCCGGTGCGGCCCGTCACCTTCACCGTCGCGGTGATCCGCACCGTCTCGTCCCCCTCTGTCTCGAGCGCGAGCGTGACCGAGGAGAGCGGCAGCGGATGGCAGAGCGGGATCAGCTCCGCCGTGCGCTTCGCCGCCATGATGCCGGCAAGCCGCGCGACCGCGAGCACGTCTCCCTTGGCGATGCCCCGGTCGCGGATCGCGGCGAGCGTGGCCGGCGCCATCACCACCCGCCCCTCTGCGACGGCGACGCGGGCGGTGACGTCCTTCTCCGAGACGTCGACCATCACCGCGTTGCCTGCCTCGTCGAAATGGGTCAGCCCGCTCATCGTCGTTCAGGCAAGAAGGGAGCGGGTAGCGGCAGCGACATCGCCCTGCCGCATCAGGCTCTCGCCGATGAGGAAGGCGCGCGCCCCGGCCCGGGCCATCCGCGCGAGATCGGCCGGCGTGCCGAGCCCGCTTTCGGCGACGACGAGCCGACCGGGCGGAACGCGCGGCGCGAGGCGCTCGGTGGTGGCAAGGTCGGTCGTGAGCGTACGGAGGTCGCGGTTGTTGATGCCGATCAACGGTGAGGCGAGAGCGAGCGCACGGTCGAGCTCGCGCTCGTCATGCACCTCGACGAGAACATCCATGCCGAGGTCAGTCGCGAGACGTTCGAGCGAGGCCGCCTCCGAGTCCTCGAGGCAGGCCATGATGAGGAGGATGCAATCCGCCCCCATCGCGCGTGCCTCGAGAACCTGCCAGAGGTCGAGCATGAAGTCCTTGCGCAGCACGGGCAGGTGCACGGCGCCGCGAGCGGCGACGAGATGTTCCGGAGCACCTTGGAAGAAGGGCCGATCGGTCAGCACGGAGAGGCAGGTCGCCCCACCCTCGGCATAGGCGCGGGCGAGCGCGGTAGGGTCGAAGTCGGGGCGGATCAGCCCGGCCGAGGGCGAGGCCTTCTTGATCTCGGCGATCAGGCCGTAGCGACGTGCCGCGGCCTCCGCAAGCGCCCGGGCGAAGCCGCGCGTCGGGGGGGCGGCGAGCGCCTCGCGCTCGAGCACGGCGGCGGGCCGTGCCGCCTTGAGCACTGCGAGATCGGCGCGCGTGCGGGCGCAGATGCGCGCGAGCGCATCCGGCATCCGTTCCGCGACCGCACTCATGGCCGCCCCCCTTTCGTGATCGAGACGAGCGCTTCGAGCGCCGCCTTCGCAGACCCTTCGTCGATCGAGCGGGCGGCCATCTCTACCCCCGCGCGCAGCCCATCGGCGCGGCCGGCGATCACGAGCGCCGCCGCGGCATTGAGCAGCACAGCGTTTCGGTACGGCCCGCCCATGCCATCGAGCAGGGCACGAAGCGCCTCGGCATTCTCGGCCGCATCGCCCCCCTTCAGCGCCGCAGGGCTGCCAAGCGGCAGCCCGGCCTCCTCGGGCGAGAGGGTGAACTCCCGCACCCTCCCCTCCTCCCACGCGGCGACGTGGCTCGGGCCGGTCACCGTCAGCTCATCGAGCCCGTCCGAGCCATGCACCACCCAGGCGCGGTCGCACCCCAACCGGCCGAGCGTCTCGGCGAGCGGGCGGAGCCAGGTGCGCGAGAACACGCCCATGAGCTGGCGCCTCACGCCGGCGGGATTCGAGAGCGGGCCCAGCAGGTTGAAGATCGTGCGGATGCCGAGCTCGACGCGCGGGCCGGCGACGTGGCGCATCGCCGCGTGGTGGCGCGGTGCGAGCAGGAAGGCCACGCGTGCCTGCCGCATCGCCGCCTCGATGACGGGAAAGGGCGCCTCGAGATTCACGCCAAGGGCGGCGAGCACATCCGCCGCACCCGACCTTGAGGACACGGCCCGGTTGCCGTGCTTGGCGACAGGCACGCCCGCGCCGGCGACTACGAAGGCGACGGCGGTCGAGATGTTGAGCGTGCCGGCGGCATCGCCACCCGTTCCGCAGACGTCGATCGCTCCCTCGGGTGCAGCCACACGGCTCATCTTCGCCCGCATCGCCCGCGCCGCCCCGGTGATCTCGGCGACCGTTTCGCCGCGCACGCGCAGAGCCATCAACAGCCCCGCGATCTGCGCCGGCGTCGCCTCGCCCGACATCAGGAGGTCGAACGCCGCCTCCGCGTCCGCCTCGCTCAGCGGCTCGCCCTCGGCGAGACGCGCGAGAACGGGCTTGAGCGTGCGCGGGGCCGCCCCGACCACGGTGACGCTCATGCCGGCACCGGCGCCCGCCTCTCGCGGCGGGCGAGCGCCATGAAGTTGGCGAGGAGCCTGTGCCCGTGCTCGGAGGCGATGCTTTCGGGATGGAACTGGACGCCGAAGATCGGCAGCGAGCGGTGTCGGAGCGCCATGATAAGACCTTCGGCGTTGAACGCTGTCGCCTCCAGAACGGCGGGCAGCGTGTCGCGCTCGACCACGAGAGAGTGGTAGCGCGTGGCGCGGAAACCCTGAGGCACGCCGTCGAAGATGTCGGTGCCGGAATGCTCGATCCGATCGACCTTGCCGTGCCAGGGCTTCGGCGCACGAACCACACGTCCACCGAAAGCCTGGCCGATCGCCTGGTGGCCGAGGCACACGCCGAGCATCGGCACGCGCCCTGCACCCTGGCGGATGAGGTCGAGGCAGATCCCCGCCCGGTCGGGGTCGCAAGGCCCTGGGCTGAGCACGACGGCTTCCGGGCGGAGCGCAAGCGCCTCGTCGGCGGAGAGGGCATCGTTGCGCACCACCTCCACCTCCTCACCGAGCTCGCCGAGGAAGTGGAAAAGGTTGAAGGTGAAACTGTCGTAGTTGTCGACGAGCAGGATCATGGCGCCAGATTGCGCGCAGGGGCAGAGACGGTCAACGCGCCGGTCGCCGCTTCCGATGGGTTCGGATCGGCGATCGGGCCTGGGCGGGGGGCGAGTCGTCGCGGCAACACCATCTCCATGACAGATGTTCGCAAGCGGCGGCGACCGGCGCGTCAGCGCGGCGGTCGGACGGGCCGGCCGAGGCGCGCCCGGCGCGGGCTCGGCCGTCGCCTGCGTCGGGCCATCCTGCTGCTCCTCCTCGGGGCCGCGCTCGCCTACCCGGGCGCCTTTCTCGCCGATGCCCTGCTCGCTGCCCTGCAGTGACCGAGGGTCGAGCGAAGCGGGCTGGTGCGGCCGCGTGGCGGGTCTAGAGTGCGGGGATCACGCTGCACCACTGACACGCAGGGCAGAAGCCATGGCAGACCCCCTCGACCCCGTCGGCGCCTTCATGCCCGGGCCTCGAATCACCCTTCCCGGCGCTGGTTCGGGCCCGCTCGCCGGGCTGAGCTTCGGGCTGAAGGACCTGTTCGACGTCGCCGGCCACGTCTCGACCTTCGGGAACCCGGACTGGGCCCGCACCCACCCGCCGGCAGCGATCACCGCGCCCTGCGTGAGGATGCTGACGGAAGCCGGCGCGACCATGGTGGGGAAGACCGTGACGGTCGAACTCGCCGCCGGGCTCACCGGCGAGAACCTCTGGTACGGCATGCCGATCAACCCTGCCGCGCCCGACCGCGTTCCGGGAGGCTCCTCGAGCGGTTCGGCCGCCGGCCTCGCGGCAGGTCTGTTCGACTTCGCGCTCGGCTCCGACACGGCAGGAAGCGTGCGCATCCCCGCGAGCTACTGCGGCCTCTACGGCATACGCCCGACCTGGGGGGCGGTGAACAGCTGCGGCGTCCTGCCGCTCGGCCCCTCCTTCGACACGGTGGGCTGGTTCGCGCGCGAGGCCTCGCTGCTGCGCCGCGTGGGCGACGTGCTGTTGCCGCCAGACCCGCCGCGTTCCCTCGGCCCCCTGCTTAAGGTCGAGGAAGCCTGGATGAACGCCGACCCCGCGGTGGCCGCGGCGCTGATCCCGCCGCTCGAGCGCCTCGAGGCAGCCTTCGGACGGGCGCTTCAGGTCGAAGTCGCGATCGAGGGGCTCTCGGCCTTCTTCGATGCGTTCCGTGCCTGCAACAACGAGGAGAACCTCGCCGCGCTCGGGGCCTGGGTGGCCTCGGTGAAGCCGAAGCTGTCGCCGGCGGTGCAGGCACGGTTTGACCAGGCGCCGCACCAGCCGGCGGCGAAGACCGCCTGGGCACGTCACCTTCGGGCGACCGCGGGGGCGAGGATCCGCTCCCTGCTTGGCGGTGGGGCGGTGCTCGTGTTTCCGACCTCGCCTCTGATCGCGCCGAAGCGCGACGTCGGGCCGGAGGAGGTGCAGCATGTGCGCGAGCGGACGATCGGCGTGACCTCGATCTCGGGCTTTTCCGGCGCGCCTGAGGTGACCCTTCCGGCCGCACGCGTCGATGGCGCTCCCGTAGGCCTCTCGCTCCTCTCCGCCCCGGGAACCGATCGCGCTCTGCTTGCTCTGGCCGAGCGTGCCGCCGAGGTGCTCGGCCTGCCCTGAGGCCGCGGCGCAGAGCGCGACCGGGACGGCACGACCGTCGCGCCCGGGCCCCGGAGTTACGGCAACGTCCAAGGCCGGATCGCGAGCGGCGGCGTCGGCACGTCCGGGACGGGGCTGAGCTCCGCTCAGAAGCTTGTGCTGCGTGCCGCCGGTCTGCCCGAGCGCTGCGGGCCGCGGCTGCCCCGATCAGCCGGTCGGACTCGCCGCGGGCGGCGCGGCCGGAAGAGCCTCAGGCGCACCGTAGATGCGCCGTGCGCGGCGCTCGAAGGCGGCGACCATCACCCGCACCGCCTCGTTGAAGACAACCCCGATCGCCGCCTGCAGGATGCGCGAGCGGAACTCGAAGTCGACATAGAAATCAACAAGAGTTCCAGAGCCCTCGGGGGTGAACTTCCAATGGTTGTTGAGGTAGCGGAAGGGCCCCTCGCCATAGCGCACGTGGATGTGGCCGGGCCGATCGAGCGTGACATGGCTCGTGAACCGCTCGCGGAACACCTTGAAGCCGATCACGAGGTCGGCGACCAGGTGGACGTCCGACCGTTCGCGAACGCGCGCGCCGATGCACCAGGGAAGGAACTCGGGGTACCGGCCCACATCGGCGACCAGGTCGAAGAGCTGGTCTGGCCGGTAGGGCATGAAGGTCTTCTGCGCGTGCGTTGGCATCGTGCCCAGTATCTGGGGGCA
This sequence comes from Elioraea tepida, assembly GCF_019203965.1. Classification (NCBI taxonomy): domain Bacteria; kingdom Pseudomonadati; phylum Pseudomonadota; class Alphaproteobacteria; order Acetobacterales; family Elioraeaceae; genus Elioraea; species Elioraea tepida. The sequence continues at coordinate 168,862 of NZ_CP076448.1, read as the reverse complement.
AGCCCTGTGAAGAAAAGACGAAAACGGTGTGTCAGCGGGCGCGATCGGCCCTCACAGCGAGCTGGTGGTCGCGCGCCGCGCGAAGGGCCTCGAAGTCGCTGTCGGCGTGGTAGGAGCTGCGCGTCAGGGGGCTCGCCGCAACCATCAGGAACCCCTTGCCGCGAGCGAGCGCGGCATAGTCGGCGAACTCCTCTGGCGTGACGAAGCGTGCGACGGCCGCGTGCTTGACCGTCGGCTGCAGATACTGGCCGAGGGTGAGGAAATCGACCTCAGCCGCGCGGAGATCATCCATCACCTGGATCAGCTCGATCCGCTCCTCGCCGAGCCCGACCATCAGCCCCGACTTGGTGAAGATCGACGGGTCGAGCTCCTTCACCCGCGCGAGCAGGCGCAGCGAGACAAAGTAGCGCGCGCCCGGGCGGATCGTCGGGTAGAGGCGCGGCACGGTCTCGAGGTTGTGGTTGAACACGTCCGGTCGCGCCGCGACCACGGTCTCGATCGCGCCATCCCCTTTGCGCAGGAAGTCGGGCGTGAGCACCTCGATGGTGGTACCGGGGGCGGCAGCACGGATAGCGCGGATCGTGGCGGCGAAATGCGCGGCACCGCCATCCGCGAGGTCGTCACGATCGACCGAGGTGATGACGACGTGGCGAAGGCCCATCGCCGCCACCGCTTCGGCCACGCGCTGCGGCTCGGTGGCATCAAGAGGCTTGGGGATGCCGGTGGCAACATTGCAGAAGCTGCACGCGCGCGTGCAGACATCGCCCATGATCATCATCGTCGCGTGGCGCTTCGACCAGCACTCGCCGATGTTCGGGCAGGCCGCCTCCTCGCAGACGGTGACGAGCCCCTTCTCGCGGATCAGCGCCTTCGTTTCGACATAGACCGGGTGCGTCGGCGCCTTCACCCTGATCCAGGCCGGCTTGCGCTGGATAGGGTTGTCGGGCCGATGCGCCTTCTCCGGGTGGCGCGCGGCGCCTGTCTTGCGGTGGTCGATCTCGATCCGGACGGTCATGGCTCAGATATGGATCACCCGGCCGTAGGCGTCGAGCACGCTCTCGTGCATCGCCTCGGAGATGGTCGGGTGCGGGAAGACGGTGTGCATCAGCTCCGCCTCGGTGAGCTCTGCCGTGCGGGCCACGACATAGCCCTGGATCATCTCGGTCACCTCGGGCCCGACCATGTGGGCGCCGAGGAGCTCGCCGGTCTTGGCGTCGAACACGGTCTTGATCAGCCCCTCGGGCTCGCCCATCGCGATCGCTTTGCCGTTGCCGATGAAGGGGAAGCGGCCAACCCGAACCTCGTGGCCTTTCGCCTTCGCCGCCGCCTCCGTCAGCCCCACGCTTGCGATCTGCGGGCGGCAATAGGTGCAGCCGGGGATGGTCGTGACGTCGAGCGGGCTCACATGGCTTAGGCCCGCGATCGCCTCGACGCAGACGACACCCTCATGGCTCGCCTTGTGCGCAAGCCAGGGCGGGCCGGTGAGATCGCCGATCGCGTACACGCCGGGCTCGCCGGTGCAGCCGAACCCGTCGGTGACGACATGTGTCTTCTCGACCCGCACGCCGGTGCCCTCGAGGCCGATGCCCTCTACATTGCCGACAATGCCGACGGCGCTGATCACCACCTCGACCGCGATCTCATGCGTCCTGCCGCCCTTCTCCTCGACGGTGACGACAGCGCCAGCGCCTGACGTCGCGACCGCCTTGACGGTCGCATTCGTGAGGATCGTCATCCCCTGCTTGACGAAGGCCTTGTGCGCGAAGGCGGAGATCTCGGCGTCCTCGACCGGAAGGATCCGGTCCATCACCTCCACCACCGTCACCTTCGCGCCCATGTTCGCGTAGAAGGAGGCGAATTCGATGCCGATCGCACCGGAGCCGATGACAAGCAGTGATTTCGGCATCGCCGCTGGGACCATCGCCTCGCGATAGGTCCAGATCACCTTCCCGTCCGGCTCGATCCCCGGCAGCACGCGGGCGCGCGCGCCGGTGGCGAGGATGATGTGAGGCGCGGTGAGGGTGGCGGCATCCTTGCCGTCCTTGGTCACGCGAACGGTGTTCGGCCCAGCGAGCGCGCCGTGGCCATCGACGACCGTGACCCTGTTCTTCTTGAGGAGATGCTTGACGCCTCCCGAGAGCTGGGCCGCGACCTGGCGCGAGCGCCCGATCACCTTCTGGAGGTCGAAGCGCGGGTTGTCGGCGGCAAAGCCATAGGCGTCGAGCGTGTGGAGGAGGTGGTTGATCTCTGAGGCCCGCAGCAAGGCCTTGGTTGGGATGCAGCCCCAGTTGAGGCAGATGCCCCCCAGATGCTCGCGCTCGACCAGCGCGACGCGCATGCCGAGTTGGGCCGCGCGGATGGCCGCAACATAGCCGCCAGGGCCGCCGCCCACCACGATCAGGTCATACGCGTCGGGCATGGCCGCCCCCCTTCTCCGCTCCTGCCGCCACTCACAGCATCATCTGCAGCGGGTCCTCCACGATGCCCTTGAACACGCCGAGCCACTCCGCGGCGAGAGCACCATCGATCACGCGGTGATCGACGCTGAGCGTGACGGTCATCACGGTCGCGATCGCAAGCGCCCCGTCCTTCACAACCGGGCGCTGCTCGGCCGCGCTGACGGCGAGGATCGCCGCCTGCGGCGGGTTGATGATGGCGGCGAAGTCCTTCACCCCCATCATGCCCATGTTGCTGATCGAGAACGATCCGCCCTGGAACTCCTCGGGCATGAGCTTGCCCGCTCTGGCGCGCGCCGCGAGGTCCTTCATCTCGTTCGAGATCGCGGCGAGGCCCTTGAGGTCGGCCTTGCGGATGATCGGCGTGATCAGGCCGTCCGGGACGGCAACGGCGACCGAGATGTCGACATCGTCGTAGAGAACCATGCCCTCGTCGGTCCAGGAGGCGTTGACCGAGGGCAGGCGCCTGAGCGCGAGCGCGGCCGCCTTGATGACGAGGTCGTTCACCGAGAGTTTGAAGGCGCCGGGGCCCTCCTTGGGCGACTTCGCGTTGAGCTCAGCGCGGAGCTTGAGCAGCGCATCCAGCTCCACGTCACGCGAGGCGTAGAAGTGCGGGATGGTCGCCTTGCTCTCGCCGAGGCGTCTGGCGATCACCTTGCGCATCGTCGAATGCGGAACGAGTCGATGCGGCGCCGTGACGGTGACGGACGGCGTCGGGGCCGCCTTCGCCGCCGGCGCAGGAGCGGGGGCAGGCGCAACGACGGGCGACGGGGCGACCACCGGCGCGGGCGGCGCGGCAGGAGCGGCGGCGGCGGCGGGATGCGCGCGCGCAGCAAGCGCCGCGTCGATATCCGCCTTGACGATCCGCCCGCCCGGGCCCGAGCCCTTGAGGGCGGAGAGGTCGATGCCGGCCTGTGCGGCCATACGACGCGCGAGCGGCGAGGCGAACACGCGGCCGTCACCGCCATGGCCGTTGCTCGTGGCGCTGGCCGGAGCGGGCGCCGGGGCAGGCCCGGCGACCGGGGCCGGCGCCAGCGACGCCATCGCAGGCTTCGGCGCGGGCGGCGCGACCGGCGCCAGAGGCTTGGACGCGGGGGTCGGTGCTGGCGCGGCAGCCGCTCCCTCCTCCTCGAGCACAGCGATCACGGAGTTCACCGCCACCCCCTCCGTTCCCTCGGGAACCACGATCCGCGCCAGAATCCCCTCGTCGACCGCCTCCACCTCCATCGTCGCTTTGTCGGTCTCGATCTCGGCGATCACCTCGCCCGCCTTAATCCGCTCCCCCTCCTTCTTCAGCCACTTCGCAAGCTTGCCCTCCGTCATCGTCGGGCTCAGAGCCGGCATCAGGATGTTGGTGGCCATCGTCTCCCTCCCCTCGCCTGCGCTGCTCAGCGATAGGCCACCCGCCGCGCGGCCTCGACGATCTGCTGCACGGAGGGGAGAGCGAGCTTCTCGAGATTGGCGGCGTAGGGCATGGGCACGTCGGCGCCGTGCACGCGCACAAGCGGTGCGTCGAGCCAGTCGAAGCAGTGCTCCATCACCGTCGCCGCAAGCTCGGCGCCGATGCCGGCGTAGGGCCAGCCCTCCTCGACCGTGACGATCCGGTTCGTCTTCTTCACGGAGGCGACGATCGTCTCGATGTCGAGCGGGCGCAGGGTGCGCAGGTTCACGACCTCAGCCGAGATGCCGGCCTCGGCAAGCGCCTCCGCCGCCTGCATCGCCCAGCCGACGGCGATCGAGAAGGCAACGAGGGTGACGTCCGTCCCCTCCCGCTCCACCTTCGCGCGGCCGATCGGGAGGATGAACTCCGGGTCGGTCGGGCAGGGGAAGCTCTGCCCGTAGAGAACCTCGTTCTCGAGAACGATCACCGGGTTCGGGTCACGGATCGCGGCGCGGAGAAGCCCCTTCGCGTCGGCCGAGGACCAGGGCGCGACCACCTTGAGCCCGGGGCAGTGCGCATACCAGGAGGCGAAGCACTGGCTGTGCTGGGCGGCGACGCGCGCCGCCGCTCCGTTGGGGCCCCGGAACGTGATCGGGCAGCGCACCTGGCCGCCCGACATGTAGAGGGTCTTGGCCGCGGAGTTGATGATCTGGTCGATCGCCTGCATCGAGAAGTTGAAGGTCATGAACTCGACGATCGGCTTGAGCCCTGCAAACGCGGCGCCGACCGCAAGCCCGGTGAAACCGTGTTCGGTGATCGGCGTGTCGATCACGCGCTTCGGCCCAAATTCGTCGAGCAGCCCCTGGCTCACCTTGTACGCGCCCTGGTACTGGCCGACCTCCTCGCCCATTAGGAACACGTCCTTGTCGCGACGCATCTCGAGCGCCATCGCCTCGCGCAGCGCCTCGCGGACGGTGATGGTGGCGACGGGCCCCCAGTCCTTCTCGCGCGACGGGGCGGAGGCCGCGACAGCGGCCGGAGCGGCCGGCGCCAGCGACGCCATCGCAGGGTTCGGCGCGGGCGGCGCGACCGGCGCCAGAGGCTTGGACGCGGGGGTCGGTGCTGGCGCGGCGGCCGCTCCCTCCTCCTCGAGCACAGCGATCACGGAGTTCACCGCCACCCCCTCCGTTCCCTCGGGAACCACGATCCGTGCCAGAATCCCCTCGTCGACCGCCTCCACCTCCATCGTCGCTTTGTCGGTCTCGATCTCGGCGATCACCTCGCCCGCCTTAATCCGCTCCCCCTCCTTCTTCAGCCACTTCGCAAGCTTGCCCTCCGTCATCGTCGGGCTCAGAGCCGGCATCAGGATCTCGGTCATCGTGGTCTGTCCCCGGGCAGATAGGCGCTCACTCGGTCTCGACCAGCACATCGGTCCAGAGCTCGGAGGGGTCGGGCTCGGGCGAGGCCCGGGCGAAGTCGGCCGCGTCTTGCACGATTGCCTTCACCTCCTCCTCGATCGGGCGGAGCTGCGCCTCGTCCACCCCGTAGAGTTCGGCGAGCGCCGCCCGCGCGCCCTCGATCGGGTCGTGGCTCTGGCGCATCTCCTGCACCTCCTCGCGGGTGCGGTATTTCGCCGGGTCGGACATCGAGTGGCCGCGGTAGCGGTAGGTCTTCATCTCGAGCAGATACGGCCCCTTGCCGGCGCGGCAGTGGCCAACGGCGATCTCGGCCGCCTCCCGCACCGCCATCACGTCCATCCCGTTCACCTGCATGCCCGGAATGCCCCAGGGCGCACCGCGCTTGGAGAGATCGGCGGTGACGGTGTTGCGCTCCTGCGCCGTGCCCATCGCGTAGCGGTTGTTCTCGATCACGAACACCACGGGAAGCTTCCAGAGCGCGGCCATGTTGAAAGTCTCGAACACCTGGCCCTGGTTCGAGGCGCCCTCGCCGAAGTAGGTCAGGCACACACGGTCATTGCCGCGGTACCAGTTGGCGAAGGCGAGGCCGGCACCGAGGCTCACCTGGGCGCCGACGATGCCGTGGCCGCCATAGAACCCCTTCTCGATGCTGAACATATGCATCGAGCCGCCCTTGCCTTTCGAATAGCCGCCGATCCGCCCCGTGAGCTCGGCCATCACGCCGCGCGGGTCCATCCCGATCGCGAGCATGTGGCCATGGTCGCGGTAGGAGGTGATCACCTGGTCGCCCGGGCTGATCGCGCCCTGCATGCCGACGACGACCGCTTCCTGGCCGATGTAGAGGTGACAGAAGCCGCCGATCAGCCCCATGCCGTAGAGCTGGCCCGCCTTCTCCTCGAATCGTCGGATCAGGAGCATGTCCCGATAGGCCTTGAGGAGTTCGTCTCGGCTCATCGACGGCGCCTTCTCGGCCTTGCCCTTGCGCCGTGCCGCACCTGCCTCAGCCGTGCCTGCCATCCTCGACCCCCGGGCGTATCTTGTCACCGCCGGCACCCGTAGCGAAGCGACACCCCGAACGCAAGCACGAACGCGGCGAAAAACCTTTATGCCGCAATGCAATAGGCGACGTTAACCGGAAAGCGGTCAAGCCGGCTGAAAGCGCTGATTCAGGGCACGCCGCCACGCCGCGGCGTTGCGGCGCCCCCTCCGCCCGCGAAAGGAAGTTGCCGGAACCAGAACCAGGACGATGGGCCGTTGCCGGCCGCCGCGGTCACCAAAGCCGACCGCCGGGACCGTACAGGATCACGAGCTCGTCCTTGCCCGCGAGGTTGAGCATCAGCCGCGCCCGCTCGTCGAGCGCGTCGGCGTCGAGCCGGTCACCGCGAAGCCCGGCGACGCGCGCCTCGAGCCGCGCGCGTTCCGCCTCGAGGCGGGCAAGCTCGGCTTCGGCAAGAGCGATCTGCTCGCGGATGGCGCCGAGAGCGATCAGCCCGCGGCTGCCCTGGAGCGTGTGCCAGACGAAGAAACCGATGACGGCGACGGCGAACACCGTTCCAAACGCCGCGCTGATGCGCCGCCTCGTCTCGAGGGACATCCCCATGCCGGGGAGAGAATCATGCCCTGCCGCGTCGGGGCAAGCCTCACGCGGCGAGCTGGGCACGCCGCAGCGACGCCCGCCCGCCGAACCGTGCCGCCGGGCCGAGCGCCGCCTCGATCCTGAGGAGCTGGTTGTATTTTGCGGTCCGGTCGGAGCGGCTGAGCGATCCCGTCTTGATCTGGCCGCAATTGGTGGCGACCGCGAGATCGGCGATGGTGCTGTCCTCGGTCTCGCCGGAGCGGTGGCTCATCACGCAGCGGTAGCCGGCCCGGTGCGCCATCTCGACGGCCTCGAGCGTCTCGGTCAGCGTGCCGATCTGGTTCACCTTGATCAGGATCGCGTTGGCCACACCACGCTCGATCCCCTCGGCGAGCCGTGCCGTGTTCGTCACGAACAGGTCGTCGCCGACGAGCTGGACCGTCCTGCCGAGACGCTCGGTCAGAAGCCTCCACCCTTCCCAGTCATCCTCGGCGCAGCCGTCCTCGATTGAGACGATCGGCCACCGAGCGCAGAGGCCGGCGAGATACTCGACCATTTCGGACGGCTCGAGCGTGCGCCCCTCCCCTTCCATCACGTAGCGGCCGCCCTTGAAGAACTCGGTGGCGGCGCAGTCGAGCGCGAGCAGCACGTCCTCGCCGAGCCGGTAGCCCGCGCGCTCCGTCGCCTTGGCGATCGCGCCGAGAGCCTCCTCGGCTGAGGCAAGGTTCGGCGCAAACCCGCCCTCGTCGCCCACATTCGTCGCATGCCCCTGGTCGGCGAGCGTCCGCTTCAGCGCCTGAAACACCTCCGCCCCGATGCGGATCGAGTCGGCCACCGTGCCAGCGCCGACCGGCAGGATCATGAACTCCTGCAGATCGATCGGGTTGTCGGCATGCGCGCCGCCGTTGATCACGTTCATCATCGGCACGGGCAGGGTGCGGGCAAGGCTCCCGCCGACCCAGCGCCACAGCGGCACGCCGTGCGCCGCTGCCGCCGCTTTCGCCACCGCCAGGCTCACCCCGAGGATGGCGTTGGCACCGAGGCGAGCTTTGTTCGGCGTGCCGTCGAGATCGATCATGAGCGTGTCGATCATCACCTGCTCGGCGGCGTCGAGGCCGGAGAGCGCGTCGAAGATCTCCCCCTCCACGGCGTCGAGCGCCTTCTTCACGCCCTTGCCGCCAAAGCGCGCCGGGTCGCCATCGCGCAGCTCGACCGCCTCATGCGCCCCGGTCGAGGCGCCGGAGGGAACGGCGGCGCGGCCGACCGTGCCGTCCTCGAGCACCACATCCACCTCAACGGTCGGGTTGCCGCGGCTGTCGAGGATCTCGCGCGCGACGATGTCGGCGATGGCGGTCTTGGGCATGGCGGTCTCCGTCAGGGGTGGTGTCGCGATTAGCCCGGCGACGGCGGCGCGGCAATCGGGCCGGAGCGCGGGGCGGCCCCTCCGTGCGGCACGGGCCGTTCCCGCCGCAGCACACGCCGGCAGCCGCGAGTGCCGGCTCAGGGCTTGGTGAGACGATCGATCGCGACGAGCCGGGCGAGAAGGCCCGGCATCGACTCGAGCCTCTGCATCACCGGCCCATCCGACGGCGCCCGGTCAGGGTCGTCATGGCATTCGATGAACACAGCCGCCACCCCCACCGCGACCGCCGCCCGAGCGAGCACCGGCGCCATCTCCCGCTGGCCGCCGGACGCGCCGCCCAAGCCCCCCGGCGCCTGCACCGCGTGGGTGGCGTCCATCACAACCGGATAGCCCGTCTCGGCCATGATCGGCAGTGACCGCATGTCGGCGACCAGGGCGTTGTAGCCGAACGAGGCGCCGCGTTCGGTGAGCAGGATGCGCTCATTGCCCGTGCTCGCCACCTTGCGCGCGACCTGCGCCATGTCCCACGGCGCGAGGAACTGGCCCTTCTTGAGGTTGACCGCCCGCCCCGTCTCCCCGGCGGCGATCAGAAGGTCGGTCTGCCGGCAGAGGAAGGCCGGGATCTGAAGCACGTCCACGGCCTCAGCCGCGACGCGGCACTGGCGGGGCTCATGCACGTCGGTCAGAACCGGGATGCCGAGGCTTTCGCGGATCTCGGCGAGGATCGCGAGCCCCTTCTCGAGGCCGACTCCGCGCGCGGCCTCGAGGCTCGTGCGGTTCGCCTTGTCGAAGGAGGACTTGTAGATCAGCCCAACCCCCGCCCGGGCTGCGATCTCCTTGAGCGCGCGCGCCATCATCAGAGCATGGTCGCGGCTCTCGATCTGGCAGGGGCCGGCGATCAGGACGAGCGGCCGGTCGTTGCCGATCGCAAGCCCGCCGATCTCGACGCTGCGCTGCTCTGTCGCCATCAGGCGCGAACTGGTTCCGCCGCCCAACGGAGCGCTGCGTTCCCCCGCGGCCGGCCAGCGTGAGAGCCTATCGGGTGACGCATGGCTGACCTCACACGAGCCTACTCTGCTCGAGCGCGGCGCGGACGAAGCTCGCGAACAGAGGGTGCGGCTCAAGCGGGCGGGACTTCAGCTCAGGGTGGAACTGGACGCCGACGAACCAGGGGTGGCCCGGAAGCTCGACCACCTCGGGCAGGGTCGCGTCCGGGCTCATCCCCGAGAACAGAAGGCCGCGCTCCTCGAGCAGCGGTTTGTAGCGGATGTTCACCTCGTAGCGGTGGCGGTGCCGTTCGCTGATCCGCGCCTTGCCGTAGATCGAGCGGACGAGCGAGCCGGGCTGGAGCACACACGGATAGGCGCCGAGCCGCATCGTGCCGCCGAGCTCGCCGCCCGCGTCGCGACGCTCGACCTCGTTGCCCCGGGTCCATTCCGTGAGGAGGCCGACGACGGGGTTCTCGCATGGGCCGAACTCGGTCGATGAGGCGCCGGGAAGCCCGGCGAGGTTCCGCGCTGCCTCGATCACCGCCATCTGCATCCCGAAGCAGATCCCGAAGAAGGGAAGCCTGCGCTCCCGCGCGAACCGGACCGCCTCGATCTTGCCCTCCGTGCCGCGCTCGCCGAACCCGCCGGGGACCAGGATCCCGTGCACGCCCTCGAGGCGATGGATCGCGCCAGGCGTTTCGAAGATCTGGCTATCCACCCAGTCGAGCTTCACCCTCACGCGGTTGGCGATGCCGCCATGGGTGAGCGCCTCGGTGAGCGATTTGTAGCTGTCGAGCAGGTTCGTGTACTTGCCGACGACCGCGATCGTCACCTCGCCCTCGGGCGAGCGGATCGTTTCGACGATCTCCTGCCAGCGCCCGAGATCAGGCTCGGTCTCGTAGGGCAGCCCGAAATGGCGCAGCACCTCTCGGTCGAGCCCTTCGCGGTGGTAGCTCTCCGGAACGGCATAGATCGTGTCGACGTCGAGCGCCGGGATCACCGCCTCCTGCCGCACATTGCAGAACAGAGCGATCTTGCGCCGCTCCGCCTCCGGAATCGGCCGGTCGCAGCGGCAGAGCAGGATGTTCGGCTGGATCCCGACATTGAGCAGCTCCTTCACCGAGTGCTGCGTCGGCTTGGTCTTGAGCTCCCCTGCCGATGGGATCCAGGGAACGAGCGTGAGGTGCACGAAGACGACCCGCCCCGGACCGAGCTCGTTGCCGAGCTGGCGAATTGCCTCGAGGAAAGGAAGGCTCTCGATGTCGCCGACCGTCCCGCCGATCTCGGCGAGAACGAAATCGGCCTCCGCCTCGCCCTCCGCCGCGGTGGGGGCGGTGATCACCGCCTTGATCGCGTCGGTCACGTGCGGGATCACCTGAACCGTGGCGCCGAGATAGTCCCCCCGCCTCTCCTTGGCGATTACGTTGGCGTAGATCCGGCCGGTGGTGACGTTGTCGTCCCTTGTGGCGTTGACGCCGGTGAACCGCTCGTAGTGGCCGAGATCGAGGTCGGTCTCCGCCCCGTCCTCGGTGACGTAGACCTCACCGTGCTGGTAGGGGCTCATCGTCCCGGGATCGACGTTGAGATAGGGGTCGAGCTTGCGCAGCCGAACGCGGAACCCGCGCGCCTGCAGAAGCGCCCCGAGCGCAGCCGATGCCAGCCCCTTGCCGAGAGAGGAGACCACGCCGCCCGTGATGAACACGTATCGCGTCATGGGCGGGCACCATACGCACGCAGGCGTGAGGTGCTCAACGCCCCTCCTGCGCAGGCCGGATCCGCGCGGCCGAGCGTTTGAACGGCTTGACGGCTCAGCGGCGTCAGTTGGTCGGAACCGCCGGGCCGGAGGGCTGCGTTGCCGGCGCGGGCACGGCCGGAGCACTGGACGCGGGCGGCTGCTCGAGCAGTGACCGCGGCTGACGGGTGCCCTGGTTGAGCAGGGCAAGAGCGAGCGACAGCGCGAAAAAGATCGTGCCGAGCACGGCGGTGGTGCGCGTGAGCAGATTGGCGGTGCCACGGCCGGAGAGGAAGTTCCCTAGGCCGCCGGAGCCCGAGCCGATCCCGAGGCCCCCGCCCTCGCTGCGCTGGAGCAGCACGACGACGATCAGAGCGACCGTCACGAAGAGGTGGATGACCAAGAGGATGGTGGTCATTGGCCTTCTGTGTCCGTTCCAGCGTGCCGAGGGCCTATAGCGGCTTCGCAGGGCCTGCGCCACCCCCGCACCCGTGCCACGGACGGTCTGGTCACGGGGCCGCCGCGGCGATCGCGAGGAAATCCCGCGCGATCAGGCTCGCCCCTCCCACCAGCACGCCGCCGACATCTGGCACGGCCAGGATCTCGGCCGCGTTCGCCGGCTTGACGCTGCCGCCATAGAGGATCGGCACCGCTGCCATCTCGCGCTCCGCAAGCAGCCTCCGGATGTGCCGGTGCATCGCCCCGATCTCGTCGCGCGTGGGCGTCCTCCCGGTGCCGATCGCCCAGACCGGCTCGTAGGCGACAATCCCCTGGGCTTCGGCGAAGCCCTCGGGAAGCGAGCCGAGGAGCTGCGTCTCCACCACCGCCTCGGCGGCGCCACGGTCGCGCTCGGCCAGGGTCTCGCCGACGCAGACGATCGGCCGGAGCTGGAAGCGAAGCGCCATCCTGGCCTTGGCGGCGACGATCGCGTCCGTCTCGCCATGGTCGGCCCGCCGCTCCGAATGGCCGAGGATCACGAAGGACGCCCCGGCGTCCTTCAGCATCGCGGCGGAAATATCGCCCGTGTGCGGCCCTTCGGCCTTGTGGTGGCAGTCCTGCCCGCCGGCACGGACCGAAGAACCGTTCAGCTCGGCCGCGACCAGAGCCAGGACCGTAGCGGGAGGGCAGAGGACGAGGCAGGCCCGATCGGCGACCGTGCCGGCCCCGTCACGCACAGCTCGGGCGAGCGCGCGTGCCGTCTCGGAGAGCCCGTTCATCTTCCAGTTGCCGACGATCAGCGCGCCTGCCATCCGCGTCCCCGCCCACCGGGGGCGCTTCCTACAGGCTGGTCGAGGGATTGGGAACCGGGGTTTGTTGCCGTGCCCTGGCCGCTCGCCTATGGTCCGCGCCCTCGATTGGGCACCGTCTGAGGGTTCGCGTCCGATGCTCACCGCCATGCGCGGCTGGCTCAGCTCCTGGGTCGCCAAGGCGCTGTTCGTCCTTTTGATCCTCTCCTTTGCGGTCTGGGGCATCGGCGACTTTGTCACCGGCCGGGGCAGAGCGCCGACCGCGGTCGCGACGGTCGGCGACCGCGAGGTGCCGCTCGCCGACGCGACGGACGCCTATCGACGCCAGCTCGCCGAGTTGCAGAGGACGTTCGGCCCGCAGTTCCAGCCGCTCGCGCCGCTGCGCCAGAGGATCGCAGAGGATGCTGTCAACCGCCTCGTCACGCTGACCGCGATCGCGGCGGAAGCCGAGGCGCGGGGCATCGTGGTGACGGACGACGCGCTCCGCGAGGCCGTATTCTCGGCCCAGGCCTTCCAGGGCCTCGACGGCCGCTTCAGCCGCGTCGCCTTCGACGCCTTCCTGCGCAACGCCGGGCTGACCGAGGCTCGCTTCCTCGAGCTGTTGCGCGGCGACGTCAAGCGGCAGCAGCTGCTTGCCGCCGTGCGCGCGGGCGCGGTGGCGCCGGTGGCGCTTGCCGCACCGGTGCTCGCCTTCCGGGCGGAGGAGCGAGAGGTGCTCGCCGTGGAGATGCCGTTTATCGCCGCCGCCGCCCCGCCGGAGCCCGCCGAGGATCAGCTCCGACGTTTCTGGGAGAACAACGCCGAGCGCTTCACCGCGCCCGAGTACCGGCGCTTCGCCTTGGTCGCGCTCACCGTCGAGGACGTGGCGCGCGAGATCACGCCGACAGAGGCGCAGCTCCGCGCCGCCTACGACGCCCGCGCCGCGGAGTTCCAAAAGGCGGAGCGTCGGACGATCGAGCAGGCGGTTCTTGCAGACGAGGCCGCCGCACGCGCCCTCGCCCAAGCCTGGCGCGAGGGGCTCGACTTCGCGTCCGTCGAGGCGCGCGCCGCCGAGGCCGGTGGCACGGCCGTCGCGCTCGGTGCTGTCACCGCTGCCGAACTCCCCGATGCGACGCTGGCCGAGGCGGCCTTCGGCGCCGGCGCAGGCGCGGTGCTCGAGCCGCTGCGCACACCCTTCGGCTGGCATGTGATGCGGGTGGTTGCCATCGCACCCGCCACCACTCGGAGTTTCGAGGAGGTGCGGGAGGAGCTTGCGCGCGACGTGGCGGGGGAGCTCGCCGCGGAGCGGATCTACAGCATCGCCAACCGGGTCGAGGACAGCATCGCCGAGGGAATCCCGCTCGCCGAGGTTGCGCGTCGCCACGCGCTCAGGCTTCGCGACATCCCGGCGATGGATCGTAACGGGCGCGCTCCGGACGGGACGCGGATCGACCTCGCGCCATGGGGCACGCGGGCGATCGACACCGTCTTTGCCACCGAGCCTGGTCCGCCCACACGGCTCGTGGAGGCGGACGGGGCCAACTTCTTCGCCGTCCAGGTCGAGGCGGTGACGCCGCCCGCGCTGCGGCCGTTCGAGACCATCGCCGCCGAGGTACGGAGGGCCTGGGAGGAGGCGGAGCGCCGCCGGGCGATGGAGACGCAGGCCGCGCAGCTTCTCGCGGCCGTCCAGGGCGGGACGCCGTTCGAGGCGGCGGCGGCGGCGCAGGGCTGGACGGCGCGCCGGATCGGCCCCTTCAACCGGGCGGCACGCGGCGCCGGGGCGCCGCCGCCGGCGGTGTTGCAGGCGATTTTCGGCCTCGCGCCCGGCGGAGTGACCATGGTCGAGGCGAATGAGGCGTTTATCGTGGTTTCGCTCGCGCGCGTGATCAGGCCCGACCCAACGCCCGAGCGGCTCGAGCCGGTGCGTGCCGCCCTGTCCAGTGCGCTTGCCGATGACCTCGAGGCGCAATTCGCCCAAGCCATCCAGACGCGCGCCGGGGCGAGGATCGACCCGCGGGCGATCCGGATCATGGTCGGCACCGATCCATGACTGAGGCGCACGACCCGCAGGCCATCCGCGCGGCCTATGCCGAGGGCAGGCCGCAGCTCCTGTGGACCACAACGGTGAGCGATCTCGAGACGCCGGTCTCCGCTTTCCTCAAGCTGGCTGCCGGGCGGCCGAACGCGGTTCTGCTCGAGAGCGTCGAGGGCGGCGCCACGCGCGGCCGCTACTCCATCATCGCGCTCGACCCCGACCTGATCTGGCGCTGCCGCGGCGACCGGGCGGAGATCAACCGGTTCGCGCTCACCGACCCGGAGGCCTGGCGCCCGGAGCCGGAGGGAGCGCTCGCCTCGCTGCGGGCGCTGGTCGCCTCGGCTCGGGTGGAGGTGCCTTCGCACCTGCCGCCTATGGCCGCAGGCCTCGTGGGCTACCTCGCCTACGATTTCGTCCGCCGGATCGAACGGATCCCCGAAACGAACCCCGATCCGCTCGGCCTGCCCGACGGAATCCTGATGCGGCCGACCATCGTCGCCGTGTTCGATACGGTGGCAGACACACTCACCTTCGCCACGACGCTCCGGCCCGAACCGGGGCTCGACGCTGAGGCGGCGATTGCCGCCGCGGAAGCCCGCCTCGCCGCAGCCGCGGCCGCGCTCGCCCGCCCCCTTCCTCCGCCGCCAGCCGCACCGCGCACGAGCGCCTCCCTCGGGCCCGTCGAGAGTAACATGACGGAGGCCGAGTTCATCGCCGCGGTCGAACGCGCCAAGGCGTACATCGCCGCAGGCGATGCGTTCCAGATCGTCCCCTCGCAGCGCTTCCGCGTTCCCTTCTCCCTGCCGCCCTTCGCCCTCTACCGTTCCCTGCGCCGGCTCAACCCCTCGCCCTTCCTGTTCTTCCTCGACTTCGGAGGGTTCGCCGTGGTCGGCTCCTCGCCCGAGATCATGGTTCGCCTGCGTGACGGGGTGGTGACGATCCGGCCGCTCGCGGGAACACGCCCACGCGGCGCCACCCATGAGGAGGACCAGCGCCTCGAGCAGGAACTGCTCGCCGACCCGAAGGAGCGCGCCGAACACCTGATGCTGCTCGACCTCGGGCGGAACGATGTGGGCCGTGTGGCCGCCATCGGCAGCGTGCGCGTCACCGAGCAGTTCGTGGTCGAGCGCTACAGCCATGTCATGCACATCTCCTCCACCGTGGAGGGAAGGCTGCGCGAGGGGCTCGATGCGATCGACGCGCTTTGCGCCGGGTTCCCGGCCGGCACCCTCTCCGGCGCGCCGAAAGTCCGCGCCATGGAGATCATCGAGGAGCTCGAGCCGGAGCGGCGCGGGATCTACGCCGGGTGCATCGGCTATTTCGACGCGCGCGGCAACATGGACACCTGCATCGGTCTGCGCACCGCCGTGGTGAAGGACGGCATGCTCTATGTTCAGGCCGGCGCCGGCGTGGTGGCCGACAGCGACCCGAAAGCGGAGTACGAGGAGACGCGCCAGAAGGCGCGCGCGCTGATCCGCGCCGCCGAGGAAGCCGTGCGCTTCCAGCGCGGCGGGCGCTGAGAGGTGGGGTCAGGCCAGGGCGCGGGCCGCGATCGCGCCGGCGATCGTTCGCAGACGATCGTCCGACTAATCGGCGCCGTCGGACAGGACCGCCGCCCCCTCTTCGTGCGTTTCAGAAAGCTCCGCGAGCAGGCGGGCCGCGACGGAGGAAAGCGGCTCCTCCCCGGCGACCTCGATCGCCTCGCGCGGCAGCGAACGCGTCGCCGTCGCCGCCTCGAGCCGCGCAATCAGCCCCTCCGCCTCGGCCACACACCGTTCGAGGGTCTCGCTGGTGGCAGCAAGCCCGCCTGCGAGGGAAGAGAGTCGAGCCTCCTGCTCGCTGTGCTCGGTTGCCGCTGCCTCGGCGAGCGAACGGGCGCAGGCCTCGACCCGGGCGACCGCCGCGGCCGCGGCATCGCCCGCGCGCCATACGGCGTCGATCGCGATCACCTCGGAGACGTCGGCAAGCCGGGTCACGGCGGTCTCGACCGCGAGCCCGGCGGCAGCGACGACCTCCTCGCGCAACGCTGCGTGGCGGGCTGCCTCGGCCTCGAGCAGAGCGGCGAAATCTGGAACCACGAGCGACGATGCGGCGCTTTCGACCCGGGCTGAGGCGGCATCGAGCCGTGCAAGCCCGTCGGCCAGCAGCGCCGCGCTCGCCCCGAGCGACTCGGCAAGGGCGGCGAGGCGCTCCCCACTCGCCGCAGCGGACGGCAGGCGACTGATGGCCTCGAGCAGAAGCGGCATCACCGCCTCGAGGCGGCGTGCCTGGTCGGCGCCACGCGCGAGCGCCTCGCGCAACGCCGCCTCGGCGGGCGATGGCTCCCGCCGCGCCATCAGCTCGGCCAGGGCTTCCGTCACCGCGCTCGCTGCCGCACCTGTCCGGTGCGATGCCGCCTCGATCACACTCGCGTATCCGGGCAGGTGCGCGAGCGCGCCGCTCGCCGCTGCGGCGGCCGCAGCGGCGCTGGCGAGCCGCTGCTCCGTGCTCTCCGCTGCGGCCGCGAGCCGGCCGCTCGCGCGTGCCGCCTCGATGATCGACTGAGCGGCCTCGGCGACCGCGCGGCGGGCAACACCCATCTCCTCGCCGGTCTCGCGAAGGGTCAGTTCGAGGTTGGCCGCAAGCCGGCGCATCTCGAGGAACGGATCAGGCGGCGGCGAGGCAGGCTCGGCGAGGCGCGCGATCTCGCGCGCGAGCCTGCCCCAGAGATCGCGCCGCGCCGTTCCCCACCCGGACGCGCCTTGCTCCAGCGAGGCGCGCAGCGCCTCTCCCGGTGCGAGCGCGAGCGGCGCGGCGACCAGCGCCAGCACGGCAGCGACGATCGACGCAGCAATCGCCGCGATCGCGATCGGCTCTGCCGTTGCCGAAGCGAGATGGAATATCGCAAGGCCGGCGGCGACGGCGGCGATCGCCGCAGCGGCGATCCAGGTCGCGCCGAGCGTCCTGATCATGCCGGCACCATCGCGCGACTCTCCGCCCACGACATCCCGACTGTGGGGACCGCGACGGTTCTGCCGCATAGGGCGAAGAGCTCGTCACGCCGGAACGCCCGCGCGCCAAGACCTTCGGCGAGACCGCGCAACAACCCGTAGGCACGGCCCGCCTCGCGGTACCGCCGCTCGCAGCGGCGGCCACCGTCGCGCCGTGGGTCGAGCGCGAAGGCAAGCCCGCGCCAGCGCCGCGCGAGCTCGGTCGGATCGGTCCGGTCGCGAAGCGCGAGCATCGCCCAGGCGCGCTCGAGCGCCGCGCTTTCGGCGCGCTCGAGCCGGAAGGCCGAGAAGGCGAGCGGGGGGAGCGGCCCCTCGATCGTGACGGTGCCGTCGAGCCGCACGGGGACCTCGGCCAGAAAAGCGAGCATGCTCGCCGTTGACGCCCGCGGCATCAACAGGCTCGCCACGAGACCTGCACGCGTGCCGCGCAGCCTGACGCTGAGGGCCTTCGACAGGAGTGCGGACCGGACGAGGCCGGCCCGGTCGGCGGCGCACGGCCGCCGTTCCGACTGCATGATCGTGACGTCCCATTGCTGCGCCTCCCCGTCGCGGGCGAGCGCATCGGCGAGCGGGCCGGAGGCGGCGGCGATCACGTTCGGCCAGGCGGACGCGTCGCAGACCGCCCGGCCCGGATCAGCGGGAAGGAAGCTCGAGACAGCCGCTGCGCGGCCCAGTGCCGACCGAAGCTCGTCACGATGGTCCATCCAGGCGCGGCCGCGCACGGCAAAGCCGGCGATCCTGCCTGCGCGGCATACGATCACCGGGATCGGCCCTGAGCCGAGCGCCGCCGCAACCCTTGCCGCCCCTTCTGCCGGCGCAACACCGAGGACCGTGAGCACCACCCGTGCGGTCATGGCGACAGAGGGCCCGGCCGGTCGCCGCAGAAATGGCCGACGAGCTTCTGGAGCATCTGGCGATACCGCGGATCGACGAGCCCATCCGGCCCAACCTTCAGCCGTGCGCCAAGCACATCGAGAACAAGCGCGACGAACAGCGGATCGTCGGCGCGGATGGCGGCTCCCGAAGCCTTCGCAAGGGCCGCGAGCGTGATCGCGCAGCGCAGGCTCGGCCGGTGCGCGTATTCGCGCGAGCGCCTGAGGTCGCGCACCATGTCGATGATCCGCCCGGCTTCGTCGGGGCCGAGCCCGCTTCGGGCGCAGACGATCGCAAGCTCGGTCTCCCGGTCATACCCGTCGCAGTCGATCGTGACCAGACGGTCGAGCAGAAGCTCCGGCACTGCCGCGCCCGGGCGCGACAGGACGATCACCCGGAAGCCGGAATGCGCCGGTGCCCCTCCAGAGAGCGTGGCGGCAAGCCGCGGCACGGACGCGGCAAACCCTTCCGCCTCGGCATCGACGATGAGCGTCGCGCCTGCAGCCGAGGCGACCGTCAAGGCCGCGAGCGGCTCGACCGGCGCACCGAGGGAAGCGATGACGATCTCCCCGCCGCGCCGCGCGGCAAGTGCACGCGCAAGCGTTGCCTTGCCCGTGCCGGCCGGCCCCCTGAGGTGCAGGCCGTACCCGACCGAGAGGTAGAGGCTGGCCCGCGCGGCGATCGCGTCGATCGCGCCGGTCCAGACAAGGCCTGGCTCGACCGCGCCGTCGGCCGCTCGCTCCGACGCCTGCCGCTCCTCCTGCCCAGAGCCTTCCGTCCGACCGCTCATGGCTCCCTCGCCGCCTTGCGGCTCTTTATCAGCCTCGGCGTTAACGCCCGGTGAACGCGATCGCATGAGGCAACGCCATGGCGTTGCCAGGAGCGTCTCGCCCGGGCCAAATGGCGTGGCCGCGAAGGGGCGCGGGACGGGCTGGCCGGACAAGGAGGGGGCGAGGGGGTGAGCGAACGCGTTGCGATCGTGACCGGGGCGGGGAGCGGCATCGGGCGCGCTGCTGCGCTTGCTCTTGCCGCCGACGGTTGGGCCGTCGTTCTCGCCGGCCGCCGTCGCGAGGCGCTCGAGGCGACCGCAGCCGCCGCCGGCCCCGCGAAGACGCTGGTGGTGCCGACCGATGTCGCGAAGAGAGAGGAGGTCGACGCCCTGTTCGCGCAGGCGGTGCAGGCCTTCGGCCGCGTCGACTGCGTATTCAACAATGCGGGGCTGAACGCACCCGGCGTGCCGCTCGAGGACCTGCCGTTCGAGACCTGGCAGGCCGTGGTCGACGTGAACCTCACCGGCGTGTTCCTCTGCACCCAGGCGGCGTTCCGGGTGATGAAGAGCCAGACGCCACGCGGCGGGCGGATCATCAACAACGGCTCGATCAGCGCCCATGCGCCGCGACCGGACAGCGCCCCCTACACGGCCACCAAGCACGCCGTGCTCGGGCTGACCAAGACCGCCTCGCTCGACGGTCGCAAGTACGACATCGCCGTCTGCCAGATCGACATCGGCAACGCCGCCACCGAGATGACCGAGCGGATGACAGCTGGGGTGAGGCAGGCGGATGGCCGGCTCGCCGTCGAGCCGAGGATGGACGTCGCCTATGTCGGCCGCGCCATCGCCTTCATGGCGAGCCTGCCGCTCGATGCCAACGTCCAGTTTCTGACGATCATGGCAACCAAGATGCCCTTCCTCGGCCGCGGATGACCGCACGACGGCGCACCCTCCTCGCCGCCGCGGCAACCGCGGCGCTTGCTCCTGCGGCCCGCGCGGCCGATCCTGTGGACGTCGTGCTCGTGCTCGCGGCGGATGCCTCCGGCTCGATCGACGCGACCGAGTTCCGCCTGCAGAAGGAAGGCATCGCCGAGGCGGTCGGGGATGCCCGCGTGCTCGCCGCCATACGCTCGGGGCCCATCGGGCGGATCGCCGTCGCTTATGTGGAGTGGGGAGCGCCCGGCGGCGCGGTGACCGTGGTGCTCGGACCATCATCGCCGGCGCGGAGGGGGCGTCCTCCTTCGCGCGTGCGCTGCTCGCGGCGCCACGGTCGGTTCAGTCCTGGAACGCGATCGGGGACGCGATCGACCACGCCGTCGCGCTGCTCGAGGCCTCCCCCTTCGAGGCGACCCGCAAGGTGATCGACATCTCTGGCGACGCGGGCGACATGCGCAGCCTCCGCCCCGCCCCGCTCGCGCGCGATGCGGCGGTGGCGAAGGGCGTGGTGATCAATGCGCTCGCCATCGTCGAGGGACGCGCCGGGCTTGTGGCGCAGTACGAGCGCGACGTGATCGGCGGCCCGGGCGCCTTCGTCGAATCCGCACCGACCAGGGCGGAGTTCATGGCCGCCCTGCGGCGCAAGCTTGTCCGCGAGATCGCATGATCCTGCTCGTCAAGACGGGCGGCGCGGCGTCGCTGCCCGAGTGGCAGGCGCTGTTCGCCGAGCTTTTGCCGGGCCTTGAGGTGCGCTGGTGGGACGACCCGACGGTGCGGCCCGAGGACGTCGCCTACGCCTTCGTTTGGGCGCCGGAGCCGGGGCGCCTCGCGAGCTTCCCGAACCTCCGGCTGGTCATCTCTTCCGGCGCGGGTGTGGACCATCTGCTGGCGGATGACCGCCTTCCCGCGGTGCCGATCGCCAAGATGGGCGCGCCCGAGGCGGTGGCGCGGATGCGCGAGTATGCGCTCGCGACGGTTCTGTTCCATCATCGGAAGTTCCACCGCTTCATCGCCAACCAGCGCGTGCGTCGTTGGGAGGAGGCGGAGACGACGGAGGCCGCGAACCGCACCGTCGGCATCATGGGTCTCGGAACACTCGGGCTTCCCGCCGCCTGCGCCCTGCGGGAGGCCGGCTTCCGCGTCCGCGCCTGGGCGCGAACGGAGCGCGCGCTCGAGGGAATCGAGACCTTCGCCGGCGCCTCCGCCCTTCCGGCCTTCCTTTCCAGCACCGAAATCCTGCTCTGCCTGCTCGCGGCGACGCCCGAGACAACGGGAATCCTCAACGCCCGCACCTTCGCGATGCTGCCGCGCGGGGCGTGCGTGATCAACGCCGCGCGGGGATGCCATGTGGTGATCCCCGATCTTCTCGCCGCGCTCGAGTCAGGTCAGCTCGAAGCAGCGACGCTCGATGTGTTCGACGTCGAGCCGCTGCCAGAGGACAGCCCCGTCTGGACGCATCCGATGATCTTCGTCACCCCGCATGTCGCGAGCTTCCCGGACAGGGCTGCGCGGGCTCGCTTCGTTGCGGAGGCGATCCGTGCCTTCGAGGTGGACGGGACGGTGCTGAACGCCTTCGATCCGCGCCGCGGCTACTGAGCGCGGGTGGCGCAGCGCCCCCGGCCCTCAGACTTGCGGGTCATGCGCCTTGCGCTTCGCCTCCTCCGCGCACGCCGATCTGGCCCCATCACATTCAGCGCTTCTCGACACCCCAGAAGACGGGGATCGTCGTCTGGCGGATGCCGTGGATGTTGGCGCGGTAGGCGGCGAGCGTCCGGAACTGCCCGGCGTTGATGTAGGGAATCACCTCGTAGGCGCGGGCGTGCACGCGGTGCAGGAGCTCCTGACGCCTCGCGGGATCAGATTCCTCCCACCAGGCCCGCCGAAGCCGCTCGAGCTCCTCGTCGCATGGCCAGCCGGTGATCCCGCCGTCGCAGGGAGAGGCAAGGTAGAGATTGGTGAGCGGGTTCTGGCCGTCGAGCACGTTCGCCACCGTCACGAACATGTTCCACCCCCCCTGCTCAGGAGGCTCGCGTCGGTTGCGACGCTGCGTCACCGTCGCCCAGTCCATCGACGGAACGTCCATGTTCAGCCCTGCCTTGGCGAAGGCCTGGGCCATGGTGAGGGTTGCGGCATTGTTGATGGGGCTGTCGGTCGCGTTCATGAACACGATCCGCCTGCCGTCATAGCCCGCTGCCTGCAGCAGCGCTCGCGCGCGGGGGATATCCGCCTCGCGCAGCCCCTTCGCCCCGGCACTGCTCTCGAGCGGCGTGCCGCACATGAAATAGGCCGGGCAGTAGGGCACCTGTTCCGAGGGGCGAACACCGATCGCCTGCAGCACCTCCTGCTGATTGACGAGGTAGAGCAGCGCCTCGCGCGCGCGCGGGTCATTGAACGGCGGATGGAGGTGATTGATCCTGAGCCAGACCATGAAGCCGACCGGATTGAGAGCGATCAGGCGTATGTTGCGGTTACGTTCCAGAACCGGGACGAGGTCGGGCGAGGGCTGCTCGATGAAGTCGATCTCGCCGGTCTGCAGCGCTGCCGCCGCGGTCGCCCCGTCCGGCATCGAGACCCACTCGATCCGATCGACCTTCGCGACCTTCCCGCCCGCAAGCCCATCCGGCTCCTCCGCGCGCGGGCGATAGTTGGGGTTGCGCACGTAGACCGCCCGGTTGCCCGCCTGCCACTCCGATGCGCGGAAGATGAAGGGCCCGGAACCGGTCGCGTCTGTGATCGCCGTGGTCGGCGGGGTGGCGGCGATGCGCTCCGGCATCACGAAGAGGGCGCTCGCCGTCGGCCGGGCGAGTGCCTCGGTGACGAGAGCGAACGGACGCGAGAGCCGGATGACGAATGTCCTGTCGTCGACGACCTCCATCGCCGCGGTCGCAGACGCGAGGGCCCGCCCGACGACGTCCCGTTGCGCCCAGCGTCGGATCGAGGCGACGGCATCCGCCGCGCGCACGGGCGCACCGTCATGGAAGGCGAGCCCCTCGCGCAGGGTGAAACGGTGCTCCATCCCGTCCCGCGAGGCGACATGCGTCTCGACCATCTGCGGGCGTGGGACCCCACGGCTGTCAAGGCCGAACAGCTGATCGTAGACCATGAAGCCATGGTTGCGCACGAAGGCGGCCGTCGACTGCACCGGGTCGAGACTGGCGAGGTCGTTGATCAAAACGATCCTGAGCGTGCTCTGCGCGGGCGCCTGGGAGAGGGCCGGCGCGGCGAAAGCTGCGACCGAGATCGACAGAGCCGTACACACGGCAAGAGAGCGTCGTGCCATCGCGGTCACATCTCGACATCCGTTAAGTGACCGGCACGGTATCAACCGCGATCCGACGCGGCAAGATGGACCAGGATGATGCTCCTGCCTCCCTCGACAACCTCCGGTGACGATCCGCGTCCGCCGGCCGCCCACGCGCACGGAACAGAACCGCAGCTGCGGCGATCCAGGCTGCGGGAAAGCTCGGCGCGAACACGCCGGGGCCGAGGCGCTTGACGCACCCGCGGATGCGCTCGAACATCCCCTCGCGAGCACAGCATCGCCGGGAGCTCTGCACGTGAGCCGTCTTTTCGCAACGCCCCCCTCGTGGCGCGCCGTCCTGCGGCGATCGCCGCCACGCTGGAACGCTTCCTCGTGACGGACTCCGCACCGGGCGCGGACATCATCCTCTGGGGAGGCACGATCTGGCGTGGCCTGGGCCTCCCGAAAGCGACCGCGCTTGCCGTGGGCGGGGGATCGATCGTCGCCGTCGGCACCGACGACGAGGTTCTCCCCCTCGCCGGCCCGCACACGCGCCGGGTGGACCTCGCCGGGCGCCTCGCGATTCCCGCGTTGAACGAAGCCCACATGCACCTGCTTCCCTACGGGCTCGGCCTTGCGGAGGTGAACCTGCGCGCCGAGGAGGTGACGACGCTCGACGAACTGCTCCGACGCATTCGCGCCGCGGCCGAGACGGCACCGAAGGGGGCGTGGGTGATCGGCCGAGGCTATGATCACGGTGCCCTGGACGTCGGGCGGCACCCGACGGCCGAGGAGCTCGACCGCGTCGCGCCGGACAATCCCGTGTTCATCCGCCGAACCTGCGGCCACATGGGAGTGGCCAACAGCGCGGCGATGGCGCGCGCGGGCGTCGGCCACAACACGCCCGATCCGGAAGGGGGCGTGATCGAGCGCCGGGAGGGCCGCCTCACCGGTCTGTTCCAGGAACGCGCGATGCGGCTCGTCCTTGATGTCGTGCCACCGCCCTCGGAGGCGCGGATGGTCGAGGCGATCGAAGCGGCCGGGCGTGAGCTCGCCGCGCTCGGCTTCGCCTCGGCAACCGACATGAATGTCGGCATGACGGCGGGCATGGCCGAGATCGCCGCCTACGAGCGGGCAAAGGCCGAGGGGCGCCTCTCACAGCGCATGTGGCAGGTGCTCGCCGGCAATCCGGAGGGGATCGCCGAGACCGCCTGGGCCGCCGGGCTCAGGCCGAACGCGGGCGACGAGAGGCTGCGCTGGGGAGCGGTGAAGGTGTTCGCCGACGGCTCGGCGGGTGGGCTGACGGCGGCGTTCTTCGATCCCTACCTCGAGCAGGCCGGCGGCGGCCGGGGTGTGTTCTGCTTTCCGGACGAGACGATGCATCTCCTGCTCGGCCGGTATCATCGCCAGGGGTGGCAGCTCGACATCCACGCGATCGGCGACGCCGCGATCGAGCAGGTGCTCACCGCGATGGAGACGGCGGACACGCCCGAGCACCAGCTCGCCGGCCGTCGGCATCGGATCGAGCATTGCGGCTTCGTGACGAAAGACCAGCGTCGCCGGATGCTCGCGCGCGGCATCCTGCCCGTGCCCCAGCCCGTGTTCATGTACGAGTTCGGCGACCTCTATGTGCGCAATCTCGGCCTGCCGCGCGCGGAGGCCGCCTATCCGATGCGCACCTGGCTTGCCGAGGGGCACAACCCCTCCGCCTCGTCCGATTGTCCTGTCTCGACCGTCGATCCCTTCGTCAATCTCTACGCGATGCTGACGCGGCGCACGAACCGGGGCACCGTGCTCGGCGCGGATGAGACGCTGACGCTTGCCGAGGCGTTGCACTGCTACACGTGGTGCGGCGCCTTCTCGCAGTTCGCCGAGACCCGTCGCGGCAGGTTGAGCCCTGGGCTCGATGCGGATATCGCCGTGCTCTCGGAGGACCTCTTCGCACTCGAACCGGAGGCGCTCATCGAGCGTGTGCGCGGCATCTCCTGCGACCTGACGCTATGCGGCGGTGTCGTGACGCACGATCGCCACGGCGCGCTCGCCGCACGTCACTGACGGCCGATGCTCGCCCATATCGCTCGCCGGCTTCTCACCGCGATCCCCGTGATGTTCGGGGTGCTTCTGATCGGCTTCATCCTGCTCCAAGTCGTGCCGACCGATCCGGCGGTGGTGCGCGCCGGCCCGCTCGCCACGCCGGACGTGATCGAGGCGATCCGGCGCGACCTCGGTCTCGACCAGCCGCTCTGGATGCAGTTCCTGCTCTATCTTGGTCGGCTCGCCCAGGGCGATCTCGGCGTCTCGATCATCAACAACGTGCCCGTCGCCCAGGAGCTCGGCGCCACGATCGGGCCGACGCTCGAGCTGATGGCCGGTGCGCTGTTCTGGTCGATCCCGCTTGGGATCCTGCTGGGAACCGTCGCCGCATATTGGCGCGGCTCGCTGCTTGACCGCGCCGTGATGGCCTTCGCGGTGGCGGGCGTGTCGGTGCCGGTGTTCTTCGTCGGGCTGATGCTGATCTGGCTCGTCGGTTTCAAGTGGCAGCTTCTGCCCTTCACCGGCCGGGGAGGGCCGATCTGGACCCTCGAGGGGATCAAGGCGCTCGCGCTTCCGGCCCTCACCCTCGGCGGCGTGTTCGTCGGCCCGGTGGCGCGGATGACGCGAACGGCCGTGCTCGACGTGCTCGGGGCGGATCACGTCCGCACCGCCCGCGCCAAGGGGCTCGTGGAGCGGATGGTCGTGCTTCACCACGCCCTGCGCAACGCGCTCATCCCGGTGGTGACGTTGATCGGCCTTCAGGTCGGTTTCCTGCTCGGCGGGGCAGTCGTCACCGAAACGATCTTCTCCTGGCCCGGTGTGGGGCGGCTTGCGGTCGGGGCGATCCTCTCCTCCGACATGCCGGTCGCGCAGGGAACGATCATCGTGCTCTCGCTCGGCTTCATCCTGATCAATCTGCTCGTGGACGTGCTCTACGCAGTCCTCGACCCGCGGGTGAGGGCCGCATGACAGCGGTGGCGGCGACCACGGACGTGCCACAGGCGCCCGCGCGCCCGGGCGTGCTGCGGCGATTGGTGTCCGATCCGGCCGCGGCGATCGCGCTCGGCTTCGTCCTCGCAACCCTGTTCGCCGCCCTGTTCGCGCCGTGGCTCACCAGCGTCGATCCTTACGAGAACAATCTGAGGGCCACGCTGCAGCCGCCCGGAGGCGAGTATCTCCTCGGAACCGATGCGCAGGGGCGCGACCTCGTGGTGCGCTGCCTGTTCGGGCTGCGGGCCACGCTCTTGATCGGCCTCGTCTCGCTCGCGATCGGCGGTGCCATCGGCATTCTCGTGGGCTTCCTCGCCGCGTTCTACCGCCGGCTCGACGGCATCCTGATGCGGCTGATGGACATGCTCCTCTCCTTCCCGGCGATCCTGTTCGGGCTTGCGATCGCGGCGATCTTCGGCCCCGGCCTCATCGCGGTGGTGATCGCCCTCTCCATCGCGACCGTTCCCTTGATGGCACGGATCGTCCGCGGCGCCGCCCTCGTCGTGATGAAGCTCGATTATATCGAGGCGGCGCGCGCGGTGGGAATGAGCGACGCCCGTCTGATCTGGCGCCATCTCGCGCCGAACTGTCTCTCGCCGATCTTCGTGTTTGCCACGCTCCGTTTCGGCCAGGTGGTGCTGCTCGGCTCCGCCCTCTCCTTCCTTGGCCTGGGCGCGCAGCCGCCGACGGCCGAGCTCGGCGCGATGGCGGCAGAGGGGCGCAACTTCCTCTTCTTCGCGCCGCATATCGCGGTCGTACCCTCGGTACTGATCTTCCTGGTCGTGCTCGCGTTCAACGTGCTCGGTGATGCCCTGCGCGACGTGCTCGACCCCAAGCTTCGTGTGTGACGCCTCAACGAGACGGGAGACGAACAATGCCGCTTCGACGGACGATCAAGGCATTGCTGATGGGCGCGGCCGGCGCTTTCAGCATGTTTTCGGCCGAAGCTGCCTGGGCGCAGGCCGCGCCCCGGAACACCCTCGTCGTCTTGCGCGAGATCGACGCCGACCGCTACGACCCGCACAAGGTGACGGCCTTCGCCGCCGGCGAGGTCATCTACATGATGACGGACACGCTGGTCTCGCTTGATTGGGACCAGAAGACCATTCGCCCAGGCCTTGCGACATCCTGGACCGTGAGCGAGGACGGCAAGCTCTACACCTTCAAGCTGCGTGACGACGTGACCTTCTGCGATGGGCGGAAGATGACGGCCGAGGACGTCGTCTACTCCCTCAAGCGCTGGATCGACCCCGCCACGCGCAGCCCCGTGCGCGGCCGAGCCGGGAACGTGAAGGATATCCGCGCCGTCGATGCCACAACTGTCGAGTACGAGCTCGAGGAGCCGTTCGGCGAGCTCCTGCTCCAGCTCACGCTCTACTTTGCCGGCGTGATCGACCGAAACACTGTCGAGCGGCTCGGCGACAATTTCGGCACCCAGGGCTTCAACGGAACCGGCCCCTTCTGCTGGGTGAGCTGGACGCCGAGGCAGGAGCTCGTGCTGCAGAAGCACCCGACCTACGCCTGGGGCCCGCCGATCTACCAGAACCCGCGCCCGCAAGTCGATCGCGTGATCTGGCGCGTGATTCCCGACCCGAACACGCGGATCGCGGCACTGCAGACGGGCCAGGGTGACATCACCCAGTACATCCCCTTCTTTGCGGTGGAGACGCTGAAGCGCACGCCCGGTATCACGATGACGCGCCAGGAGAACTATTTCGTCGACGTCTTCATGGGCTTCAAGGTCGACAAGCCGGTGGTCAGCGATCCCGTGATCCGCCGCGCCGTCAACCTTGCGATCGACCGAGATGCGATGGTGCGGGCGACCTTCTTCGGCGCGGCCGACCCGATGCGCTCCATCATCCACCCCGCCGCCCCCGGCTTCGACCCTGAAGCGAAGGCGATGCAGGTCGGTTACGACCCAGCCGAGGCACGGCGTATCCTCGACGAGGCTGGGTGGCGGCCGGGGCCTGACGGGATTCGCGTTAAGGACGGGCAGCGCGCGTCCTTCCTCGTCTACGGCATCACCACGCAGGCGAACCGGCAGATGACGGAGGCGATGCAGGCTGATCTCCGGCGCGTCGGCATCGAGATGCGAATCCAGCTCTTCGACGCAACCGTCGCTTGGGGCCGGCTCGCGACCCAGGAGTTCGACGCCTTCACGATGTCCTACCCCTACACCTCGGCAACGGATGCGATGAGCCTCTATTTCCGCTCCGCGGCGGTGCCGACGCCGAACCGGATGAACTGGAAGAACGAACAGACTGACGCGTGGATCGCGACCGCCCGCGCAGCACTTGACGAGCGGGTGCGGCAGGAGGCGATCGCCAAGGTTCAGCGCCAGCTCACCGAGGCGAATGTGTGGTTCCCGATCGCGCACTCGCAGCTCTGGCTCGCCTCGGGCAGGCGGGTCCAGGGCGCACGCCCGCACGGCGTGTATTCCGCTGCCCTCTACAAGGGCCTCGACATCCGGCTGACGCAGTGAGGAGGCAGCAATGACCGAAGCGCCGCTCGCACCTGAGCCGACCACGCTCGTCCGCAACGCCGCCTTCGCAGTGGCCTGGGATGCGTCGGCAGAGAGGCATGCCTACATGCCGGGAGCCGATGTCGCCTGGCGCGGCGGCGCCATCACCTTCGTCGGGCGTGGCTACGATGGCCCTGCGGATCGGGTGATCGACGGCTCGGGGCTGATGGTGATGCCCGGGCTCGTCAACATCCACTGCCACCCCTCCTCGGAGCCGATGAACAAGGGGCTGACCGACGAGGTCGGCTCCCCCGGTCTCTACAACTCCTCCCTCTACGAATACCTGCCGATCTTCCGGGGCGATCCATCAGGCGTGAAGGCCTGTGTGCGCGTGGCGCTCGCCGAACTCCTGCTTTCGGGTGTCACCACGGTGGCCGATCTCTCGATGGCCCACCCCGGTTGGCTTGACCTGCTCGGCGAGAGCGGCCTGCGTGTCGTGATCGCGCCGATGTTCCGCTCGGCGCGCTGGTTCACGCGCAACGGCCACGTGGTTGACTACGAGTGGGACGAGAAAGCAGGCGTGAAGGCGATGGAGGAGGCCTTCGCGCTGATCGAGCGGGCGGAGCAGCACCCTTCGGGCCGCCTTTCCGGCATGGTCGTGCCGGCGCAGATCGACACCTGCACGCCCGAGCTGCTGAAGGACAGCCATGCCGAGGCGAAGCGCCGTGGCCTCTCCTGGCAGATCCATGCCGCTCAGAGCGTGGTCGAGTTCCACGAGATCACGCGCCGGCATGGGCTGACGCCGATTCAGTGGCTCGACAAGCTCGGCACGCTCGGGCCCAACACGATCATCGGCCACGGGATCTTCCTCGACGACCACCCGCGCACGCGCTGGTCGACCGACATCGATCTCGGCCTTCTCGCTGACAGCGGAACGACCGTCGCGCATTGCCCGACCGTGTTTGCCAGGCGCGGCATCATGCTGCGCGACTTCGGCCGCTATCGCCGCCGCGGCGTCAATATCGGCCTCGGCACCGACACCTTCCCGCACAACATGCTCGACGAGATGCGGCTCGCGGCTTATGCCGCGCGGATGATGGCTGAAACTCCCCGCGCGCTGACCTCGGCCGACCTGTTCGAGGCGGCGACGGTGAATGGCGCCAAGGCGCTCGGGCGCGACGACATCGGCCGCCTCGCCCCAGGCTGCCGCGCCGACCTC
Source organism: Elioraea tepida (assembly GCF_019203965.1). Taxonomy (NCBI): domain Bacteria; kingdom Pseudomonadati; phylum Pseudomonadota; class Alphaproteobacteria; order Acetobacterales; family Elioraeaceae; genus Elioraea; species Elioraea tepida. The sequence continues at coordinate 139,170 of NZ_CP076448.1, read as the reverse complement.
GTTCTGGTCGACATCACGCACCCCGGCATGCGCCCCGCCCGCGACCCTGTGCGCAGCCTGATCTACGCCGCGGCCGACCGTGCGATACGCTCCGTGTTCGTCGACGGCCACGAGGTCGTGCGCGACGGGAAGTGCCTCACGATCGACTACGCCGCCGCCGCCGCCGAGCTCGAGGAGGCGCAGAAGCAGATGATCGCAGGCGTGCCGGAGCGCGACTGGGCGCACCGCCCGCTCGAGGCGATCAGCCCGCCAACCTTTCTCACGATCTGACCAGGATGGCCGAGCAGGCCGCCCCCCTCCTCGAGATCGAGAACCTCCGCACCGTGTTCCGCTCCTCCGCCGGCGACCTACCGGCGGTGGACGGGGTGTCGCTCTCCGTCCGGCCCGGCAGGACGCTCGGCATCGTCGGCGAATCCGGCTGCGGCAAGAGCGTGCTGTCGCTTTCGGTGATGCGGCTCGTTCCGCGCCCGGGCCGGATCGCGGGCGGGGCGATACGCTTCGATGGGCGCGATCTCCTCGCGCTACCGGAAGCGGAGATGCGCGCTCTCCGTGGCGGCTCGATCGGCATGATCTTCCAGGAGCCGATGACGAGCCTCAACCCGGTGCATACCGTAGGACGGCAGATCGTGGAGGCGGTGCGCGCGCATCGCGACCTCTCTCCGAAAGCGGCCAAGGAGCTTGCGATCGAAAGCCTGCGCCGCGTGCGCATCCCCGCGCCCGAGCGTCGCTTCGAAGAATATCCGCACCAGCTCTCGGGCGGGATGCGCCAGCGCGTGATGATCGCGATGGCGCTCGCCTGTGCGCCGCGGCTGCTGATCGCCGACGAGCCGACCACAGCTCTCGACGTCACCATCCAGGCGCAGATCCTCGATCTCCTCCGCGCCCTGCAGGAGGAGACGGGGATGGCGATCATCCTCATCACCCATGATCTCGGCGTGGTGGCGGAGATGGCAGACGAGGTCGCGGTGATGTACGGTGGCCGAGTTGTTGAGACAGGGCCGGTGCAAGCCGTGTTTGGCGACGCGCAGCACCCCTATACGCTCGGCCTGTTCGGCTCGGTGCCGCGGCTCGACGGGGAGAGCCAGACGCTGCTTGCCATCGAGGGAACGGTGCCGCCCCCCTTCGCCTTGCCGCGCGGCTGCCGCTTCCACCCGCGCTGCGGCTTCGCGACTGAACGCTGCCGGGTGGAGATGCCCGAGTTGCGCTCCCTCGGGCCCGGTCATGTCGTCGCCTGCTGGCAGGCACCGGTCGAGGCCGCCCTCGCGTGAGCGCGCCGCTGCTTTCCGTGCGCGACCTTGCCAAACACTTCCCGGTCGAGCGCGGGATCGTGTTCTCCCGGGTGATCGGATCCGTTCGCGCGGTGGACGGGGTGTCGTTCGACCTCGCCGAGGGAGAGACGCTCTCGCTTGTCGGCGAATCGGGCTGCGGCAAGAGCACCACCGCCCGCCTCGTCCTGCGGCTTCTTGAACCGACGGCCGGAACGATCCGTTTCGCGGGCGAGGACATCACCAGGTTGCGTGGGGCCGCTCTCGCCCCGGTGCGACGGGCGATGCAGCCCGTTTTCCAGGACCCGTATGCCTCGCTCAACCCGCGCATGACGGTTGGCCGAATCATTGCCGAGCCGATGGAGGTGCACGGGCTTGGCGATGCTGCCGAGCGCCGTGCACGCGTCGAGGAACTGCTCCGCCTTGTCGGCCTCGCGCCGTATCACGCCGAGCGTTTCCCGCACGAGTTCTCGGGCGGGCAGCGGCAGCGGATCGGCATCGCGCGGGCGCTTGCGGTGAACCCGCGCCTCGTGGTGTGCGACGAACCGGTCTCAGCTCTCGATGTGTCGATCCAGGCGCAGGTGGTAAACCTTCTCAAAGACCTGCAGCAGAGGCTCGGCCTCTCATATCTCTTCATCGCGCACGACCTTGCCGTGGTGCGCCACGTGTCAGATCGGATCGCCGTGATGTATCTCGGCGAGATCGTCGAGACGGCGGCCAAGACGGCACTTTATGCAAGGCCGCGCCACCCCTACACGCGGGCCCTGCTTGCGGCGATCCCTGTGCCTGACCCGAGGCGTCGCCGGAGAGAGGCTGCACTCGGCGGCGACGTGCCGAGCCCGATCAATCCGCCGCCCGGCTGCCGCTTCGCGACGCGATGCGCCCACGCCATGCCGCGCTGCCGCGAGGAGCGCCCTACGCTTCGCCCGATCGGCGAGGGCCATCTCGTCGCCTGCCATCGCGCCGACGAGCTCGCCGTTCCGGACATCCCGAGCCTCGCGCCGCACCCGCCGAGCCCCTCGGTCGCCCGCCGGCTCGCACTCGCCGCCGCGCGGCGCCCCTCGCCGTGAGCACGCACCTGCCCTAGCGTGCGCCTCGACGGCTCAGGAGGAACACGATGATCGCGACCATCGTCTCGCCGCGGCTTCTGCTCGTTGGCGGCACTGCGGTGACGCAGGTGGGTGAGGTTCTCGCCAAGCTCGGCCTCTCCCGTCCATTCGTTGTGACCGATCCGTTCCTCGCCTCGTCCGGCACGGTCGAGCGTGTTCTCGGCCCCCTGCGCGCGCGTGGAATCGATCCACCCGTCTTCAGCGACACGGTGCCTGACCCGACCGACACGGTCGTCGAGGCGGGGGTGAAGCGGCTCGCCGGAAGCGACGCCGACTGCCTGATCGGCTTCGGCGGCGGCAGCCCGATGGACACGGCCAAGGCGATGGCGATCCTCGCCGCCGGCGGGGGCAAGATGCGGGACTGGAAGGTTCCAGCCGCCGCCGACATGGCCGCCCTGCCCATCATTGCAATCCCGACCACAGCCGGCACGGGCTCGGAGGCGACGCGCTTCACGGTCGTCACTGACACGGAACGGAACGAGAAGATGCTGATCGCGGGGCTCGCGGCGTTGCCCGCGGCGGCGATCGTCGACCACACGCTCACCCATTCCGTGCCGCCGCGTACCACGGCCGACACCGGAATCGACAGCCTCACCCACGCGCTCGAGGCCTATGTGTCGAAGCGCGCCAACCCCTATTCCGATGCCATGGCTCTGCGCGCGATGGCGCTGATCGCGCGGAACCTACGCACGGCCTACGCCGATCCGAGGAACGAGGCGGCACGAGAGGCGATGATGCTCGGGGCGACGCTCGCGGGGCTTGCCTTCTCGAACAGTTCCGTCGCGCTTGTCCACGGCATTAGCCGGCCGATCGGAGCGCATTTCCACGTCGCGCATGGGCTCTCCAACGCCATGCTCCTGCCCACCGTCACCCGCTTCTCGCTCAACGCGGCGCTGCCGCGCTACGCCGAGGCCGCACGGGCGATGGGCGTGGCCCGCGCCGAGGATGACGACGCGGCCGCCGGTGCGCGGCTAATCGTGGAGCTCGATGCGCTCAACCGCGACCTCGCGGTTCCAAGCCCGCGCAGCTACGGGCTCGACGAACGCCGCTGGAACGATCTTTTGCCGCTGATGGCGGATCAGGCCCTCGCGAGCGGCAGCCCGGCCAACAACCCGCGCGTGCCGACCAAGGAGGAGATCATCGCCCTCTACCGCGAGGCCTGGGGATAGGGCCCGGGCGGCGGCTCCTTGCGATCGGCATCGGCGGCGAGGACAGCGGCGCCTTCGCGGGAAGCTGCGCCTTCCCTCGTCCATCGCCAGGGCGACCCGGTCACACCCCGCTCCGCCACCGTTGCCGGCCTTTCGAGCCTGTCGCTACCCTCCGCCCGCACGATCGATGGACCTCAGGGGATGACGGCCAAGAATCTGCCGGCGCTCATGCCGCGTCTGCGCGCGCGCTTGCACCATCTCTATTTCGGCACCGCGCCGGAGTGCCGACGGTTCCGTTACGGGATCCTCGGATTCGACATCGCCACCATCCTGTTCGTGATCGCGACGTCCTTCATGCCGCGGATGCCCGCGATCGAGGTGGCCGACATCGTGATCGGCCTCGTTCTGCTCGCCGAGTTCCTCGCTCGCCTCGGCGCGAGCAAGAGGGCGCTGCGCGCGGCAGCGACACCGGCCTCCGTGATCGACATCGTCGCGATCGCCTCGTTCCTCGCACCGCTTGCCGGAGAGGGGCTCGGGTTCCTGCGGATCATCCGAACCTTGCGCCTCCTCCACTCCTATCGAATGACCGAGATGCTGCGTCAGGACTTTGCGTTCTTCTGCCGCAACGAGGAGGCGTTCCTCGCCGCCGTCCATCTCTGCGTGTTCGTGTTCGTCATGACGGCCGTGGTGTATGAGACGCAGAGCGGTCGCAACGACCAGATCGCCAACTACGCCGACGCGCTCTACTTCACGGTCACGGCGCTCACCACCACGGGCTTCGGCGACATCACACTCCCCGGCACCACGGGGCGGCTGATCTCGGTGGTGATCATGATCGCCGGGGTGACGCTGTTCCTGAGACTCGCGCAGGCCTTGTTCCGGCCGCGCAAGGTGCGCTTCCCCTGCCCGAGCTGCGGCCTCATGCGCCATGACCCAGACGCCGTGCACTGCAAGGCGTGCGGCGCGCTGCTCAACATCCCCGATGAGGGACGTGACTGAGAGGGCTCCGGGCGTGGGGGCGCACTTGGGCGCCCGGCGCTCGTCGGAACACGTCTTCAGGTGGCTCCTTGCGCGCAGAGCGCGGCGGAGGCTGCGGATTCACTATACGCTAGCAGGATTTGGCAAGAGAGCGCACCGGGAGCGACCGCGCTGGGTCGCGTGAGTGGATCTCGGTGCGTGCAGGGCATGGCGGGATCAGCCGATGGCGCCGCCGGGGACCGGTTGGCCGAGGCGCAGCTGGTTGTTGTCGGGGTCGCGCAGGTAGAGCTCACGCTGGCCCCAGGCCTGATCCTCCGGGCCGTGCTCGATGCAGTCGGGCGAGAGGGCGCGGAGCCGGGCGGCGATCGACTCCACATCCGGCACGCGGAGATAGACCGCGGTGCCGAAGGCGCCGTCGCCGGCGAAGGAGGAGAGATGGATCTCCGCACCGCAAAGCGTGATGGAGCGATAGCCGGGATTGCCCTCGCCCCAGGTCCAGTTGGCGGAGGCAACTAGTGGAGTGATTCCAGCGAAGGTTTCCCGCGCTGGTGCGTGCCGATGATGGTGTTGGCGGGCGCGGTCCGGCGGAAGGGCTTCGGGTCGGCGTTGTGGGCATTGAGATAGGCGCGGATGGCCTGGTTCAGCTCGATGACGGAGCGGAAGATGCCGCGGTTCAGGCGACGCTTTGTCAGCGTGGCGAACAAGCCCTCGACGGCGTTGATCCAGGAGGCCGAGGTCGGCGTGAAGTGGAGGTGGAAGCGGGGATGCCGGGCCAACCAGCGCTTCACGGCCTCGGTCTTGTGGGCGGCGTAGTTGTCGAGGATCAGGTGCAGGTCGAGTTCGGCAGGGGTCTGCTTGTCGATCAGCCGCAGGAAGCGGATGAACTCGGCCGCGCGGTGGCGGAGCATGCACTGGCTGATCACCGTGCCCGCCTTCACGTCGAGCGCGGCGAACAGCGTTGTCGTGCCGTGCCGCTTGTAGTCGTGCGTCATGGTGGCACCCCGGCCACGCTTCATCGGCAGTCCCGGCTGGGTGCGGTCGAGCGCCTGGATCTGGCTCTTCTCGTCCACCGACAGCACCAGGGCGTGCTCGGGCGGGTTGACGTAGAGGCCGACGATGTACCGCCCTTCGGGCGTTGCCTGCGGCCCGCGGACCTTCTCGACGAACTTCGGGTCGTTGGAGAGCTTGAAGGTCTCCACCCGGTGCGGCTTCAGGCCGTGCTCGCGCCAGATGCGGTGGATGGTGGACGGCGCCAGGCCGCTCGCCTTCCCCATCGAGCGCAACGTCCAGTGCGTCGCCGCTGGCGGGTCGCCGTGCAGCGTGCGTTCGACCACCGCGGCGATCTGCTCAGGCGAGGTGGAAGCGAAGGCGCGGCCTCGCGGGGCGTCGCGGAACAAGCCCTCGGCACCGTCGTGCATGGAGCGCGCCTGCCAGCGCCAGATCGTGGGTTTGCCTTTGCCGGTCGCCGCGCGGATCGCCATCGTGCCCGCGCCGTCCGCGGTCATCAGCACGATCCGAGCCCGCCAGACGTGGTGCCGCGGGCTCTTGCGGTCAGAGACCACGCCTTCAAGCCGCTCCCGGTCGCCCGGCCGGAACCGGACCTCAACGCCTTCCCTCATCCGCCCCGACTCCCACGTCTGGGCCAACAAGGGAATCATCAACTCGATCAAACCAGTAGGCTCCGGACTCATAACCACCAAGTGACGGTTGCGGCGAGGTAGACGGCGCTGAGGAAGACGTCTGCGCGTCGGTCGTATCGCGTGGCGATGCGTCGGAAATCCTTGAGGCGGCAGAAGACGCGCTCGATCAGGTTTCGCTTGCGCCAGGCGCTCCGGTCGAAGGGGTGGTGCTGGTTGCGGGTGGGGTTGTTCGGGATCACCGGCAGGATGCCGCGGGCGAGGAGGAAGCTGCGGATGCCGTTGCTGTCATAGGCAGCGTCGGCGATGCAGAGCTTGGCTGACGGCCAGGGAGCAAGCAGCGCCAGTGCCACTGGCGCATCGCCGTGCTGGCCGGCGGTCAGTTCGAAACCGATCGGGCGGCCAAGATGATCGGTCAGCGCGTGGATCTTGGTGGTCCGCCCGCCCCGCGGCGGGCCCCATCGCGGCTTGCCGCGATGGGTTTCCCGACCGCCCGATGGCTTGCGCGCGCTCCCCCTTTTCCACCCCCGGCGCTGCGATGGGCCTTCACATGGCTGCTGTCGAGCAAAAGCTCGGCCGGCGGGCCGCCAGCCCTGGCGAGCGCGCGGAACACGCGCTGCCACACGCCCTTGGCTCTCCAGCGCACGAAACGGTTGTACAGCGTCTTGCGCGGGCCGTAGACAGCCGGCGCATCGACCCACCGACCACCAGAGCGCAGCACATGGACGATGCCGCTGATCACACGCCGGTCATCCACCCGAGGCTTGCCGCGTCTCTCCGAAGGCAAGAGCGGCGCAAGCCGCCGCATCTGCGCCTCGCTCAGCCAAAACAGATCGCTCATCCCGGTTCCCCTCCATCACCGCCAAGGGAACCACCCCGAATCACACCAGCCCGCGTCGCTCAAAGAACTTTATGAACACATTATGGGTCCGGAGCCTAGCCCGTCTTCACTTCTGACCATCCGGCGCGGGTCACGGACGGTTCGAGGCAGAGCCTTCCCACGGTGGCCTCAAGCCATGTCTCGCTCGGGCCTGAGGCGACGAGGTCCGCCGTCACCGTCACCCGCTCGGCAGGAGCGTCGCCCGATGCCGGCTCGTCGCCGCTCTCGAGGCGCTGCAGCTTCACGTCCGCCGACGCCACGGCCTGCAAGAGCAGCGCGCGGATATGCGCCTCCTTGCTCGCCTTGCAGGTGAGCGTGACGCGGTAGTGCCGGTCGACCTCGGCGCCGGCGGTCGGCTGGCGGTCGATCAGGCGCACGAGCGGGCGCAGGCCGAGATTGACCCCGATGATGATCAGTGTCGCGACGGCGGCGAGAGCGGGCGCGCCTGCTCCGGCGAAGACGCCGATCGCGGCCGAGCACCAGAGCGTGGCGGCGGTGTTGAGGCCGCGGATGTTGAACCCCTCGCGCAGGATCACGCCGGCGCCGAGGAAGCCGATGCCGGAGACGACCTGTGCGGCCACGCGGGTCGGGCTCGCATCGCCGGGCGTGACCAGCCCGAACAGGGTGAAGCAGCAGGCGCCGAGCGCGACCAGAGCGTTGGTGCGCAAGCCCGCCATCCTCTGCCGCCATTGCCGCTCGGCACCGATCAGCGCGCCCGCGGTCACCGCCACAGCGAGCCTGAGCGCCGCCTCGTGGATCTCGATCATGCCCGGTCTCCCTCAAGAGGCGAAAGCCGCGTTCATCGCCCGCCGCGCCGGTGCGCGCAATGCGACGGGCCTCGCCGAAGCGGCAGGCCGGCAAGCCTCGTCGCGAGGCGAACCCAGGGCCAGGCGCCGCCCGCACCGACGAGACGGCGCTGCAGGAGCGCCGCGAGGAGATCGATCAGCGCGAGCGCAAGGGCGAGGCGAAACGCGCTGACGACCCGGACGCAGCGCGCGCGCAGGGCGGCGGACATCGTTCCGAACACCCCATCGATCCGTCCCCCGGTTCAGAACCGCGCGGCGAAGCCGGCAATGATCCAGGTGGCGCGCTCGTCGGAGAGGTTGCGGCCGAGCGCGACGTCGAGGTCGAGCCTGCCGTCGAGCACGGTCTTGCGAAGCCCGGCCTGCAGCGCGGCCCGGCCGCGGTCGGAGCCCGAGACGGCGCCGATCAACGACAGCGACTCGATCGCCTCCCAGGCGGCGCCGAGACCCCAGGTCGGCGCCGCGCGGGTCTCCGTGCGGTCGTATTCGACGCCGAGATTGGCGCTCACCGTCACGCTCTCGATCGGCGCGACCGAGACGATCGCGGTCGCGAAGGGCAGGTCGAGGCGGCGGAGGCGGGCCGGAGCGTCGGGGTCGGGTTCGGGGCGCTGCAGCGCGGTGCGGTAGGAGAAGCCCGTCTTGAGCGCGAGCCCGATGCCATGGCGCTCGATCGGCAGAAGGGCGACCTTCGCCTGCGGCGAGATGACGCTCGACCAGAAGCGGAGCTTGTCCGAGTCGTCGCCGCGCGCCTCCCCGGCCCGCTCGAGGCCGAGGCTGAACTCGACGAAGGGCAGTCCGGCGAAGGTGGCTCCGGGGGTGACGGTGTAGGCGCGCTCGCGCGAGCGGTTCACTGAGAACGCGCCGTATGATTCCAGCTTGAAGGTCCCGGGCGCGGCGATGGCGGCGTCATCGACGCGGTAGGGGCCGCCCTGGGCGAGCGCCCCCGGGGTGAAGGCGGGTGCGAGGGCGGCTGCGAGCGCAAGCGGTGCCAGAAGTCGCATGATTGTCGTCTCCGGTTCTGGAGCGTGACGGGAGGCGGCGCCGGGCCGAGACCCGGCGCCGCGTCGTCTCACTCGACGAAGAGATGGCCGAGGAAGATCCAGGCGATTCCGAAATAGATCAGCACGCCCAGCATATCCATGATTGAGGTGATGACGGGCGCGCTCAGCGTCGCCGGGTCCTGCCTGATCGCGCGCGCAGCGAAGGGAAGCACGAGGCCGAACAGGCTTCCCGCCACCGTGCAGGAGAGCATCGACAGACCGACGACGGCGACAACCTCCCAGCCGATGCTTTTGGTGGTGAAGGCGAGCACCGCCTCGAGCGCGGCGATGCCGAGGCCGAGCGCGAGCGCGACCGGCAGGTCGCGCCTGAACACACGCCAGAAATCGGCGAAGCGGAGGCTGATCTGGCCGAGCGCCATCGCACGGATCACCATCGTCGCCGTCTGGCTTCCCGTGTTGCCGCCCATGTCGATGATCGGTGCGATGAAGGCGGAGAGGATGAGCACCTTTTCGAGCATCTCCGACTGCGCGGCGACGAGATGGCTCGTTGCGAGCCCGAACACGGTGAGAAGCGCGAGCCAGAAGAAGCGCGCGGTGAAAATCCGGCTGAGCGGCGAGTTCATCAGGTCGATGTCCGGCCCCCCGAGCGCGGAGGTGCCGCCGAAGATCTGGATGCGGCGGCTCTCCTCGAGGTCGGCCACATCCATCGCGTCGTCGGCGGTGACGATGCCGACGAGCTTCTCCCCGCCATTGACCACCGGCAGTGCGATCAGGTCGTATTCGCGGATGAGCCGCACCGCCTCGGCGCGCGGCGCCTCCGCCGAGACCTTCACCACCTCGCGCCGCATGATCTCGCTGACCTTCGCTTCCGGAGCCGCGGTGATCAGGTCGCGCAGCGAGACCACACCCAAGAGCGTGCGCGACTCGTCGATAACGTAGCTCTCGTAGATGGTCTCGCGGTTAGGCGCCTCGCGGCGGAGCTGCTCGATCGCCTCGCGCGCGGAGAGCTCCGGCGAGAGCGTCGCATAGTCCGAGGTCATGACCGCGCCGACACGGTCCTCCGGGTAGGAGGCGAGCTTGCGTATGTCCTCCCGCTCTGCCTGGGCAAGCCCGGGCAGCAGCGCCTCGCGCTCCTCCTCGCTCAGGCGCTTGAAGAGGTCGGCACGCTCGTCGTGCGCCATGGCGGCGAACATCGCGCCGAGGTCTTTGCGGCTCAGCGCCCGCGCAAGCGCGAGCTGGTCGGCCGGCGCGAGATAGCCGAACACCTGCGCCTGGCGTTCGACCGGAAGCGAAGCCAGCGCCCGAAGCCGCAGATCGAGCGGCAGGGTCGGCAGGATCGCGGCAAGATTAGCTGGGTGGTGGGCGGCGAGGGCGGTGCGCGCAGAGATCTCGTCGCCGCGGGTCAGAAGCGAGGCAAGAGCAGCGCTCTGCAGCCTGAGGTCCATCGTGTCGTCTCCGGTCCGGTCTGGCGGCAGCCGCCGGCGGAGACGCGCGTGTCAGGCGCTGCGCCCCGGGCGGCTGCGGTGTCTCTGTCTGTCGTGTAGGTGGCGGGGCCGCCCCTGGCAGCGCGGGCGGCCCCTGCGACTACTACTGCCGTCGTCCATGGCCACCTCCCTCGCTGGCGCGGGGCGAGTGCGGGTGCGCGGCAGCAGGCGCTTCGGGCGCGCCACCGTCGAACGCAACGATTCGTGTCGCTGCAGTCATCCCGCCATCTCCTCGGTCTGCCGGCCCTGCCCGAGGCTGCACTGACGGAGGAGCGGCGGGTCAGAGACCCGGCTCAGACCATCCAGTGCCGCGCCGGGGTGGGAGCCGTCGATCGACCTCTGCTTCCGTCGCCCATTGCGCGTGTCACGATCCTTGCTGCGGAGCAATGGAAATTGCCCGCGATGGATCACCTATGCGCTTGGCATTGGCCTGTCAACCGCAATCGCGCGAACGGAGCGCCCGCGAGCGTTGACCCATGCGCATGCCTGCCGTAAGCCCGAGCAACGGTCAGGGAGGGAAGGATGCGACTCGCACGCCGCACGGACATGACGTCCCCCGCCGCAGCTGCCGCCATGCTTGCTGCCCCTCCCGCACTGCGCGCGCAGCCGGCGAGGATGCGGCTCTCGCACCAGTATCCCCTTGACCATCACATCGCCCGCATGCTCGCCGCCTTCGCCGAGGACGCCACCGCACGCCGCGCCGGGATCGAGGTCGAGGTGTTCCCCGCCGAACGGCTCGCGCGCGTGGCCGAGAACGTCCCCGGCGTCGCGCGCGGCGCCTTCGAGGCGGCGGTGGCGACCAACTTCACCTGGGGCAACACCATCCCGAAGACGAGGGCGCCGACCATCCCGTTCCTCTTCACTGAGCTCGGCCGGATCGAGGAATTCCCGGGCTCCGAGGCGGCGCGTTTCCTCGACGCGGCACGGCGCGGCGCGGCGTGCGCTCGGTCGCTCGGCTCTTCACCACGCGGCTGTCGATCTTTACCTCGGGCCGCCGCTCGATCCTCACCCTCGCCGATTTCCAGGGGCTCAGGATCCGGGGCCTCAACCCGCTGATCGAAACGGGGCTCCGCGCCGTCGCCGCCGCTCCTGTCGCCACACCGGCGCCGGAGGTCGTGGGCGCGCCGCAGTCCGGCGGGCTCGATGCTGGGCTGACCGATGTCTCGGCCTTCGTCTCGCGCCGCTTCCACGAGGTGAAGCGCTTCGGCACCGTCAGGCCCTTCTTCGGCGTGTTCGCCCAAGGTCTATGTCAACCCGCGCTTTTGGGATCAGCTCGCGCCACCGGCCCGGGCAGCGCTCGAGGCCGGGCTGCGCAAGGCCGAGGCTCAGGACTCACTGATTGAGCCAGAAGGTGACGGTTGCGGCGAGGGTGATGGCTGCGAGGAAGGTGTGAGCGCATCGGTCTTAGCGCATGGCGATGCGCCGCCAGTCCTTGAGGCGGCCGAACATGTTCTCGATGCGGTGGCGTTGTCGGTAGAGCGTTGGGTCGTGCGGGATGGGCTGCTTGCGCGAGCGCGTCGAGGGGATGCAGGCGGCGATGCCACGCGCTGCGCGTTCGGCCCTGAAGCGGGCGCTGTCGTACCCCCGGTCTGCGATCAGCTCACGCGCGGGCGGGAGCCTCGGGAGCATCAGCGCAGCGCCGCGGTGGTCACTCGCCTGGCCCTCGGTGAGCAGCAGGACCACGGGGCGCCCCTGACCGTCGCAGACGGTCGTGTCCCGTGTCGTGGTGTAGCTGGCGGTGAGCTGCCGCGGTTGCCGGCGTGGCCGGGCTGGTCAGCCTGCCATTGCGGGGAGGCTGACGGGTGCATCATCGCCGACGGGGCTGATGCTTTCCAGGGTGATGTAGCGTGCGCGCTGGACGGCCCATTCGTCGTTCGGTTCGAGCAGGATGGCGCCGATGAGGCGTGTGATGGCCGCTTCGTTGGGGAAGATGCCGACCACCTCGGTGCGTCGCTTGATCTCACCGTTCAGGCGTTCGAGCGGATTGGTGCTGTGCAGCTTGGCGCGGTGCTGCGGCGGGAAGCTCATGTAGGCGAGCACATCGCTCTCGGCCTCGTCCATCAGCGCGGCGAGCTTCGGCAGCTTGGGTCGCAACTGGTCGGCGACGCGGCGCCACTGCATCGTGGCGGCTGCCGCGTCGTTCTGGGCAAACGCGGTGGCGATGAAGGCGGAGACGACGCGTCTGCCACTCCTGCCGGCATGGGCCAAAGCGTTGCGCATGAAGTGCACGCGGGGGCTGTTGAAGAACTCAAGTCAGGCCGATGCGAATCCCGTGTTGGCGCGTCTCGCCCGCGGCGCGATCTCGACCTCCGCGATGAGAGCCACGGCGAGCGCATAGAGCATGGCCGCGATGGCGGCCGCCAGACGCTTGAGGTTGATGGCGGCGGCCGTCAGGTAGACCTGGATCCTGATATTGGCCAGGCCGCGGCGCACCGCGCGCGCCAGGCCGTGGCGGGTCTTCGCTTCGCCATGCACGCCCTCGACGCGCCAGCGGTGGCGGGCATAGACGGCCTTGTCGTGATCGCTCCACCTCTCGCGCCGACGCCGAGCGCGCAGCAGCGCGGGATAGTCGTCACCGACCACCACCGCCTTGTTGACGCGCCCGCCCGAGCGGCAGAGGCGGGCCAGGTCGCAGCGCCGGCAATCCTTCGCCCGCGCAGTGAAGAAGCGGCGATGCTTCACGCGCCGATCGGCCTTCAGCGTCTTGCCGCGTGGGCAGGTGAGGCGGTCGTGGCGGGCATCGTAGCGGAAGCGCCGCATCGGCACCGGCGATCGGATCGGCTCAGCCTTCGGCGGGATGACCGCCGTGATGCCGCGCCGTTTGAGCGCGCCGTAGACCTTGGCATAGGCGTAGCCGGCATCGGCGCTGGCGACCGCGACGGCCGTGCTGGTCACCGCCTCGACGCGCTCGATCGCGGGCACGAGCTCGCCGCCCTCGTTGAGCTCACCCGTCGTCGCCTCCCCGTCGACGATCACGCCGGCCTGGTCGCACACGGCGGTGTGCTGCTTGTATGCCGGCTCGAGCCGCTGGCGGCGGCCGGTGGTCGCCATCGTCGCGTCAGGATCGGTGGTGCAGACCTTCTTGTACCTGCCCGTCTGCTTGCCTTCGCGCGCGGCCTGATCGACCGGCTCGTTCTCGGCTTCCAGCGTTGCGACCCAACGTTGCGCGAGCGCCTCCCAGCTGACATCGGCGCGGATCAGCGTGGCGTCGAGATGCACCACCTCGCCTTTCGCGATCCCGGCCGCCACGCACGCCGTCACCGTGCGCTCGAAGATGCGGCGAAAGCGCGCCGCGCCCCAGCGCTGGCGGATGCGCGTGAGCGAGGAATGGTCCGGCAGGGGCTCGGTCAGGCCGAAGCGCGCGAACCAGCGGATCGCCAGGTTCACCGCCGCCTCGCGCATCAGACGGCGGTCATGAACGAGGCCGAGCAGGAAGCCGGCCAGCATCAGCCTGACCGCCGCTTCCGGATCGGTGCTGGGACGACCGGCCTCGGCGCTGTACAGCCCAGCCACCTCGTCACGCATCCAGCTCAGATCGAGCACGCGATCAACGCGGGCGAGCACATGCTCGTCAGGAATCAGCTCACGCAGAGAGCCAGCGAAGAACTCGTACTGCTCCGGTCCGCGTCGCCCCAGCATGCTCCCACCTCATCGCATCGCTGCGAGATCGAATCAGAGGCCGGGAGGTTTTTCAACAGCCCCACGCGGCATCGTTGCCAGGTCGCACTCAACACCTTGGCGATTGCCGCCTTCAGGCCTTTATGCGCGTCGGAGATGACCAGCTTGACGCCGCGCAGGCCGCGTCGGGCGAGCTTGCGCAGGAACGCGGTCCAGAACGTCTCCGCCTCGGACGGGCCGATATCCATGCCCAGAACCTCGCGCCGGCCGTCGCCGTTGACGCCGACCGCGACGATCACCGCCACCGAGACGATGCGCCCCTGCTGGCGCACTTTCACGTAGGTCGCGTCGATCCAGAGATAGGGCCAGTCGCCTTCGATCGGACGATCCAGGAACGCCTTCACCCGCTCGTCGATCTCTTCGCAGAGCCGGCTCACCTGGCTCTTGACGGGACCCCATCGCGGTAAGCCGCGATGGGAGCCCGAAGATGCCGCTCATGCCGAGCGCCTTCACCAGATCGTCGACCGAGCGCGTCGCGGCGCCTTGGATGTACGCCTCCTGGATCACCGCGGTCAGCGCCTTCTCCGCCATCCGGCGCGGCTCGAGGAAGCCGGGGAAGTAGGACCCTCGGCGCAAGCGAGGAATGCGCAGTTCCACCGTGCCCGCGCGCGTCTGCCAGTCACGCTCGCGGTAGCCGTTGCGCTGCACCAGCCGCTCGGCGCTCTTCTCGCCGTAGCCGGCGCCGGTCAGGCCGCCAATCTCCAACTCCATCAGCCGCTCGGCAGCAAAGCCGATCATCTCGCGCAGGAGGTCGGCGTCCGGGGCCTTCTCCACCTGGGCACGAAGGCTCATAATCGCGTCGGTCATCGGGGATCCTCAGGTCAGGGGTGGCTCTCGCAACCCAACCCTACCGGCGTCCGCCGATGACCACCCCCAGCACCTACACCACCAACAGGGACGCGACCGTCGCAGACGGCGTGGAGCTTCGAGTTCAGCCCGCCCTTAGTGCGGCCAATGCAGCGGGGCAAAGCCCCTTTTTGAGCAGGCTGGCGGCGGTGCGATGCGCCTTCAGATGCGTGGCATCGATCATCAGCCGTGACGGCGGGCCGGCCTCGGCCGCCAGGGCAGCGAAGATGCGGTCGAACACTCCAGCGGACGAAGCGGTTGTAGAGCGTCTTGTGCGGGCCATAGGCGGCCGGCGCATCGCGCCACCAGAGGCCTTGGCGGAGCACGTAGATGGTGCTGCTCAGCACGCGGCCATCATCCACCCGTGCAATCCCGTGCGACCGCGGGAAGTGCGGGGATAGGCGCCGCATCTGCGCCAGCGTCAGCAGAAAGGGCGGTGTCGGATTGGCCAGGGCAGCACCCCCGACACATCCAGAATCACATCTGCCCGCGTCGCTCCAAACGATCAATAGGTCCTGAGCCTAGCGCCCTCTCCGCCGCCTCGCGCTCGGCGGGGTGGCCGTCATCAACCCATGTGCTGAAGCTCGACCGCATGCCGTGCGGCACGGCGTCGCGGCCATCGGCGTCGCGCCACGGTGGTGGTGCGCCACGCGGGCAGTCGGCGTTCATCCGACGCATGACGGCGCTCATGGTCATGTCACTGATCGGCGTGCGGCGTGTCGCACTCGGGAAGATCAGCGCTTTGCCCGCCAGCGCCGCGCGCTTGGGCAACTCGGCCACCGTGCATGGCAGGCCGGTCGCCTCGCGGTAGGCCCGCGCCAGGACTTCCAGCGCGGCGGGCGCAAGCGGCACGCGGTGCGGCAACACCTCGGCCGAGCGCTTCCCCTTCATCGCCTCGCCCGGAACCGTCAACACTGGAACGGGACCCTCGAAACTGATCCAGTTCCACCGCGCCTTGCGCACCTCGCCGGAGCGCAGCGCCGTCAGGATGGCGAAGCGCAGCGCGGCAGCGCCCATGCCTTCCACGTTGTCGAGCGCGACCCAGAACAAGGGGATGCGCGCCCAGGACAGGGACGGCAGGTTGCGGCCTCCGGGCAGCGCGGGCAGGCCCATGTTCCGCAGCATCCGCGCATCGGCCGGGTTGTCATTCGCGCGCCAGCCATGCGCGGCGGCGTAGCGCAGCACCGCGCCAATGCGGCGGAGAACCTTCCTCGCGGTGGCGGGCCGCTCGCGCCAGACCGCCGATATCGCGCGCATGACGGCATGCTTGTCGATAGCGGCAACGGGCATGTCGCCGATCTCGGGATAGGCCCAGCGTTCGAGGCTGTTGCGCCACATGACGGCGGTCTTGCGGTCCTTCCAGCCGGGCGCTTGGGACTGGATGCAGGCTTCGGCCACGGCGCGGAAGGTGCAGGCTTGGGCTTCCTCCAGGGCCTTGCGCGCGGCCTCGCGCTCGCGTCGGGCGGCCTCGCGTTCCTCGATTGGGTCGATCCCGGCGCGGGCTTGCTTCCGCATCGTTTCGGCCTTCTCGCGGGCTTCCTTGAGACTGACGGTGGGATAGCCGCCAAGCCCCACGTCATGCCGCTTCCCGGCCACCTGAACGCGCAGCATCCAAGCCTTCGCGCCGGAGGGCTTCACCACAAGGAACAGTCCCTTGCCGTCGAACAGGCGGTAGGGCGTCGCCTTGGGCTGCGCCGCGAGGATGATGCGGTTGTCGAGATTGGGCATGTGGGAACCTCACTCCGGTTCCCACACTAGTTCCCACACTCGGCGAGGGCAATGCGAAATCGTAACAAACCGCGTCAGGCTTGCTCAGAACCGCCGCAACCCGGCCTCATACCTTGTGTCAGCCGCCTCATTCCGTCACGGTTGCGCAAGGCTGCAACGGCCTGAATCCCTGGAATTGCGTTCGTACGGGACGCCATGTCCAGCTGTCAAACGTTGCAGTTGCGTGGCTTTGCTGTGTCCGCGCGCTTTCGCCCCTACACTCTGCACCCGCTTCGAGGGCTGAGCGGGCGCCAAGCGCCAGATCCCTTCGCGTCATTCCAGACGCTACCGTTTTCCAGTGAGTCAGCCAGGTCGGTGCGGGCCGGTCAGCGTCGCAGAAGGGCGGTGCTGCCAGGCCCACCGCGTCGGCGTAAACCACATGCGGTGGCACGCGATTATTGTGCTGTCGGAGCGCTGCACCCCTTCCGTATCCTGCAACGTTCCGACTTGTAGAAATCGTAGACTGCGAATGGCCGTTATGGTCACTCTAGGCGCAGGACCCATTCATCTGCTTGCGGCGACGCGGGCGGGCGTGATTCTGAACGGGGCGGAGGTGCCCTCATGTCCGTCCCGTTTCTGCTCACCCCGGCGCAGATGCGGCGCATCCGGCCGCACGTCCCGCTCTCGCACGGCATCCCGCGCGTGGACGACCGGCGCGTCCTCAGCGGCATCATCTTCGTCATCCGGGGCGGCCTGCGCTGGCGCGACGCCCCGCCGGGCTACGGCCCGCACAAGACCCTCTACAACCGCTTCGTCCGCTGGAGTGTTCAGCCGCATCTTCGCCGCCCTCGCCGGCGAGGCCGGCGAGCCCGACCGCCTAATCATCGACAGCACGCACCTGAAGGCCCACCGCACCGCGGCCAGCCTCCTCAAAAGGGGGCGCCTGATCGGTGCATCGGCAGAACCAAGGGCGGGCTGAACGCCAAGCTCCACGCCGTCTGCGACAGCCAAGGCCGCCCCGTCGTCATGATGCTCTCCGCCGGGCAGATGAACGACCAGAAGGGCGCCAACATCCTCGCCCCACTCCTGCCGCCGGCGCGCGAGCTGATCGCTGACCGCGGCTACGACAGCACCCCGTTCCGCGCCGCGCTCGCCGAGCGTGGCATCGCCGCATGCATCCCGACCAAGAAGAACCGCAAGCAGCCCATCCCCTACGACAAGGCGCTCTATCGTCAGCGCCACCGCATCGAGATCGCCTTCCGCCGCCTCAAGGATTTCCGACGCATCGCCACCCGCTACGACCAATGCGCCACCATCTTCTTCGGCGCCATCACCCTCGCCGCCATCGTCACCTTCTGGCTCGGACAATGAGTCCTGAGCCTAGAGGGCAGGGTGTCCCCTGCTCGCGCCTAGGCTCCGGACTCATAACCACCAAGTGACGGTTGCGGCGAGGTAGACGGCGCTGAGGAAGACGTCTGCGCGTCGGTCGTATCGCGTGGCGATGCGTCGGAAATCCTTGAGGCGGCAGAAGACGCGCTCGATCAGGTTTCGCTTGCGCCAGACGCTCCGGTCGAAGGGGTGGTGCTGTTTGCGGGTGGGGTTGTTCGGGATCACCGGCAGGATGCCGCGGGCGAGGAGGAAGCTGCGGATGCCGTTGCTGTCATAGGCAGCGTCGGCGATGCAGAGCTTGGCTGACGGCCAGGGAGCAAGCAGCGCCAGTGCCACTGGCGCATCGCCGTGCTGGCCGGCGGTCAGTTCGAAACCGATCGGGCGGCCAAGATGATCGGTCAGCGCGTGGATCTTGGTGGTCCGCCCGCCGCGCGGCCGGCCGGATCGGTATCGGCGACCAGTTCCGCCGTCTTGCAGCGCATCCGGCTGCCATGGCCGTCGAGGCGCCGTGCTGTCACCGAGTAGGTCTGCATCGGGCAAGATCTCCTCTTCGAGACCGGAGGCTGGCAGACGCTCCGGAGGTCGGCCTTGCGCCGGATCAATCGCCGCGCCGCGGGGGTTGCGGCTGCCGAGCTGCGCCTCTTATATCGTCCTTCGACGATGAACGAACAAGGGCGAGTGATCGTGAGCCACCGCAGCGTTCCCCGACCGAATGCCGCCGATGAGGAGCTTGCCGTGCTGGCAAAGGCGCTCGGCCATCCGGCGCGCGTGCGCGTGTTGCGCCTGCTGGCCCGACGCGAGGGCTGCATCGGTTGCGACATCGTCGCCGACCTCGAACTCGCCCAATCCACCGTTTCGGAACACCTCCGCATCCTCAAGGCGGCCGGGCTGGTCGAGGGTGAAGTGGACGGGCCGCGCGTATGCTACCGGCTCAGCGGCTTGGGGCTCGCGCGGCTTAAGGCCCTTGTGGCCGCGCTCTAGCAGCAGGATCTGCAGATGAGTTCCCCGACCGCATCGCCGCGGCAGCGCCTGTCGTTCCTCGACCGCTATCTCACGCTCTGGATCTTCGCCGCGATGGCGGCGGGCGTTGCGCTCGGCTCGGCGGCTCCGGCGGTGCCGCGTCTTCTCGACAGCCTGTCTTTGGGATCGACCAACCTGCCGATCGCGCTCGGGCTGATCCTGATGATGTACCCGCCGCTCGCGCGCGTGCGCTACGAGGAGCTGCCGCGCGTGTTCGAGGATTGGCGGGTGCTGTTGCTCTCGCTGGTGCAGAACTGGATCATCGGCCCGCTGCTGATGTTCGCGCTCGCCGTGCTCTTCCTGCGTGACCATCCGGAGTACATGACGGGCGTGATCCTGATCGGGCTCGCGCGCTGCATCGCCATGGTGATCGTCTGGAACCAGCTCGCCGGCGGCAACAACCAGTACGTGGCCGCCCTGGTCGCCTTCAACTCAGTCTTCCAGATCCTGTTCTTCAGCGTCTATGCGTGGTTCTTCCTCGCGGTGCTGCCGTCCCTGATGGGTCTCGAGGGCAGCGTCGTCGATATCGGATTCTGGACGATCGCCGAGGCGGTTCTGATCTATCTCGGCCTGCCCTTCGCGGCCGGCTATCTGACCCGCCGACTGCTGCTGCCGGCGAAGGGAGCGGCCTGGTACGAGCAGCAGTTCATCCGGAGAATCGCTCCGATCACGCTGGTGGCGCTGCTGTTCACCATCGTCGCGATGTTCGCGCTCAAGGGCGGCAGCGTGCTGAAGCTGCCGCTCGATGCCGCGCGCATCGCGGTACCGCTCGCACTCTACTTCGTGATCATGTTCATTGTCAGCTTCTGGATGGGAAAACTGATCGAGGCCGACTATCCGCGCACCACCGCGATCGCCTTCACCGCCGCCTCGAACAATTTCGAGCTCGCCATCGCGGTCGCGATCGCCACCTTCGGCCTGACGTCTCCGGTCGCCTTCGCCACCGTGATCGGTCCGCTGGTCGAGGTCCCCGTGCTCATTGCGCTGGTCAACGTCGCCCTCTGGCTCGGGCGCCGATGGTTCGGCGAGCGGCCACAGGCAGCGCGATGAGCGATGGCATTCTCTTTCTCTGCGTCGCCAACTCGGCTCGCAGCCAGATGGCGGAGGGCCTTGCGCGCCCGGTTCGGGCCCGCACGGCTGATCGCGAGCGCGGGCTCCAAGCCGAGCACGCTGAATCCATTGGCCGTCGCGGTGATGGCGGAGATCGGCATCGACATCGCGGGCCACCGGCCCAAGGCGCCCGAGAATATCGACCTCGCCCGGTTCGGGCCGATTGTCACGTTGTGCGCCGATGAAGTCTGTCTGGTCGTACCTGGGGCGGTGCGGCCGCTGCACTGGCCGATCGCTGATCCCGCACAAGTCCGAATGACCGATGCCTTCCGCGCCACGCGCGACGAGATTGGTTCGTCGGCTTCGCGACTTGGAGCCTGCTTCTGCCGAGCGACCCTGATGCCGCCTGCTGTGGAGGCGACCAGGCGAAGAGGCGGTGCCAGAGAATTTCCGCTTCTGGGTTCCCACTGCTGCTCCAATGAGTCAATGACTTAGCGGCAAGCCGCGGCGGCAGGCCGAAGCCCAGGGTCCGCCCTTGTGAAGTTCTTTGAGCGGCGCGGGAGGGTGTGTGTCGAAGTGGTTCCCTTGCTGGTGGGGGGAACCGGGATGAGCGATCTGTTTTGGCTGAGCGAGGCGCAGATGCGGCGGCTTGCGCCGCTCTTGCCTTCGGAGAGACGCGGCAAGCCTCGGGTGGATGACCGGCGTGTGATCAGCGGCATCGTCCATGTGCTGCGCTCTGGTGGTCGGTGGGTCGATGCGCCGGCTGTCTACGGTCCGCGCAAGACGCTGTACAACCGTTTCGTGCGCTGGAGAGCCAAGGGCGTGTGGCAGCGCGTGTTCCGCGCGCTCGCCAGGGCTGGCGGCCCGCCGGCCGAGCTTTTGCTCGACAGCAGCCATGTGAAGGCCCATCGCAGCGCCGGGGGTGGAAAAGGGGGGAGCGCGCGCAAGCCATCGGGCGGTCGCGGAACCCATCGCGGCAAGCCGCGATGGGGCCCGCCGCGGGGCGGGCGGACCACCAAGATCCACGCGCTGACCGATCATCTTGGCCGCCCGATCGGTTTCGAACTGACCGCCGGCCAGCACGGCGATGCGCCAGTGGCACTGGCGCTGCTTGCTCCCTGGCCGTCAGCCAAGCTCTGCATCGCCGACGCTGCCTATGACAGCAACGGCATCCGCAGCTTCCTCCTCGCCCGCGGCATCCTGCCGGTGATCCCGAACAACCCCACCCGCAACCAGCACCACCCCTTCGACCGGAGCGCCTGGCGCAAGCGAAACCTGATCGAGCGCGTCTTCTGCCGCCTCAAGGATTTCCGACGTATCGCCACGCGATACGACCGACGCGCAGACGTCTTCCTCAGCGCCGTCTACCTCGCCGCAACCGTCACTTGGTGCTTATGAGTCCAGAGCCTAGAGCTGTTTCCGCGACCGTGGAAACGCTGCCGCCCTGTTGCTCAGGCGACCGTGCACGCCCGGCCCCCTGACGCCGCGCGCGCCGCACTTAGCGCGCCGGCCCGCGAAGGCTCTCCGGCGCCGGGTCTGCGCGCCGACGGGTCAGACGTCCGGCACAGCGGAGGGAGCGGGGCGGACGATCACCTTGTCGATCCGACGACCGTCCATGTCGACGATCTCGAACACGTGGTCCTGCCAGATCACCTGGTCGCCCTCGGCGGGGATCCGCCCGGCAAGAGTGAGGATCATGCCGCCGAGCGTGTTGTACTCGCCTTCGTCAGGCAGCGAGGCGAGGCCGAGGCGGGAGCGCACCTCGTCCGCCGGCAACATCCCGTCCATGAGCCAGGAGCCGTCGGCGCGACGGGTGCAGGTGGGCGCCTCCTCGCCCGCGCCGGCGGCGAGCTCGCCGACTATCGCAGCGAGCATGTCGGCGGCGGTCACCACGCCTTCGAAACTCCCGTACTCGTCTACCACGAGCGCGAGGCCGAGCGGCTCGTTGCGCAGGATCTCGAGTGCTGCGAGCACGCTCATGGTGTCGGGAAGCGCTGGCGGGCGTCGCAGGGCGGCATCGAGGTTAAGCGCCTCTCCCGCGAGCAGCTGATCGAGCAGGTCCTTGGCACGGACGACGCCAATCACGTTGTCGAGCGTGCCCTCGCACACGACGAGCCGCGTAGGTGGCAGGGCGCGGATCCGTGCGGCGATCTCGCCTGGCGGGTCGGAACGGTCGAGCCAGGCCACCTCCGTCCGCGGCGTCATCACCGCCCGCACGGAACGATCGGCAAGCCGCAGCACGCGCTCGATCATGTGCCGCTCCTCCTGCTCGATCACGCCCGCGGCGGCGCTCTCCTGCACGAGCGCCTTCACCTCCTCCTCGGTGATCGCGGTCTCGGCCGGCTTCGCCGTGCCGAACAGACGGAGCACGGCGCCGGAGAGCGACTGCAGAAGCCACACCGCCGGGCCCGCGAGTCGCGCGAGCGCGGCCAGAAGAGGAGCGGTGGCGGCGGCGAGCGGTTCCGGCCGCCGCAGCGCCAGCGTTTTCGGAACGATCTCGCCGAGCACGATCGAGGCGAGCGTGATGGTCGCGACCACAAGCGCGAAGGCCACCGTCGCGCCATGCGGCGCGAGGAAGACGAGGTCATCGAGCAGGGCGCCGAGGCGGAAGGCGAGGGTCGCTCCGCCGACGGCGCCAGCGAGCACGCCGACGAGGGTGATGCCGACCTGGACCGTGGGCAGGAAGCGCTGCGGGTCCTCGGCGAGGGCGAGCGCCGCAGCCGCGCCGCGCACCCCCTTCCGCGCCATCGCCCGAAGCCGCGCCTTGCGCGAGGAGACGACGGCAAGCTCGCTCATCGCAAGCAGACCGTTGACGGCGATCAGGAGGGCGATGATGAGGATCTCGAGCGCGACGTCCATCGGCCCCATTCCTCGCGGCCGCTCTGCCCGAGGCTTGGCGACGCCTTGACAAGGATAGCGCCCCGGGCGAGGCGCGTCACCGCGCCGGTCCTGCCGGCGGGATCAGTTCGCCTGCACCTTCACGTAGCTGCCGGGTGCCGGCTCGATCACCGCAAGGTCGCGATCGCCAGGGGTGCGCGCAGGCACCTTGGCCGGTGCAAGCGCTGAGACCCAGCGCTGCCAGTCGGGCCACCAGGAGCCGGCAAGCTCGGTCGCGCCGGCGAACCATTCGTCCGGCGAGGGCGGAAGCTCGGGGTTGATCCAATGGCTGTACTTGCCCGCTTCGGGCGGGTTGACCACGCCCGCGATGTGGCCCGAGGCTGCGAGAACGAAGCGCTTCGGCCCTTTGTAGATCTGGGTCGCCTTGTACGTGCTCTTCCACGGCGCGATGTGGTCCTCGCGCGTCGAGAGAAAATAGCACGGTACCGAAATCTTCCTGAGGTCGAGCTTCACTCCCTCGAGCTCGATGCCGCCCGGAACCACGAGGAGGTTCCGCTGGTACATCTGGCGCAGGTAGAAGCTGTGCATGCGCGCGGGCATGCGCGTCGAGTCCGAGTTCCAGTAGAGCAGGTCGAAGGGGAACGGCTCCTGCCCGAGCAGGTAGTTGTTCACGACGAACGACCAGATCAGGTCGTTGGCGCGGAGCATGTTGAAGGTCACCGCCATCTCGTGGCCGTCGTGATAGCCGCGCTTCTCCATCTTTTCTTCCATCGCCTTGAGCTGCTCCTCGTCGATGAAGACCGCGAGCTCGCCCGCCTCGGCGAAGTCGATCATGGTGGTAAGGAAGGTGGCGCTCTTGATCCGCGTATCGCGCTTCGCCGCCATCCAGGCGAGCGTGCAGGCCATCAGCGTGCCGCCGATGCAGTAACCGATCGCGTTCACGCCGCGCTCGCCCGTCGCCTTGGCGATGGCATCGAGAGCGGCAAGAGGGCCTTCGAGCATGTAGTCGCCGAAGCTCTTCTCGGCGAGCCGCTCGTCGGGGTTGACCCAGGAGATGACGAACACGGTGTGGCCCTGCGCCACCGCCCAGCGGATGAAGCTGTTCTTCGGGCGCAGATCAAGGATGTAGTACTTGTTGATCCAGGGCGGGATGATCAGGAGCGGGCGCTTCAGCACCTTCTCGGTGGTGGGCGCATACTGTATCAGCTGCATCAGATCGTTCTGATAGACGATCGATCCGGGCGTTGTGGCGATGTTCTCGCCGACCTTGAACGCCTCGTAGTCGGTCATCCGGATCTGCAGCTTGCCCTTGCCCCGCTCGAGATCGGCAAGCAGGTTGTTCAGGCCGCGCACCAGGTTCTCGCCCCCCGTCTCGACGGTTCGGCGCAGCACCTCGGGGTTGGTGAGCAGGAAGTTCGAGGGCGCCATCGCATCGACAAACTGGCGCGTGTAGAAATCGACCTTCTGCGCCGTTCGGTCGTCGAGCCCCTCGACCTCCTTCACCACCTTCTGGATCCAGCGGGCCGAGAGCAGATAGCTCTGCTTGATGAAGTCGAAGACCTCGTTCTCGTGCCAGTCCTCGTGCTTGAAGCGTCGGTCACCCGGTGCGGGGGAGACCACCGGCTCGGGCGTCTCTCCCATCAGCCGGCGCGCGGTGTTGTGCCACAGCAGCATGTAGTCCTGCCAGAAGCCGAGCTGCGCCTGGACGAGCTTGGCCGGGTTGGCCATCATCCGCGCCGTCATCTCGAGGAAGGCGCTGCCGATGCTCGTCGGGTCGAAGCCGGGAAGCGCGTCGTCGCCCTGGCGCTTCAGGAACTCGAGCACGATGCGCTGGCTGCGGCTTGCGATGTCGGCCATGTTTCGGCTCAACATCGCCGGGTCGGGAAGCTTGAAGGACGGAGCGGCCTTGTCATCGGCCATGACAGGTTTCCTCTCTGGAGCGGAACCGCGCGAGGGGCGGCGAGCGGCGTCGGTCCCGGCAGCGGTGACGTTCCGGGACCCTAGAGCGCGTGCCAGGGGCGATCAAGCGAGCCTCCGGCAGGGGTGCGTGGCGGCGTGGCCATGGGTCGTTGCCGCGCTAGCCTTCGGCGCGCTGCTTCTTTTTTCCGGCTGCTCCGGGCCCGACCCGATCGAGCGGGCGCGGCTCGCCGCGGGCCGCGCACCGACGGCGAGCCTTCCGCCGGTTCCAGGAGCCGGCGAGCCCTATCCGAACCTCGGCAGCGTTCCCGCGCGCCCCGAGACCACCCCTCCCGCCGCGCGGCAGGCGCTGGCGGAGGCGCTGGTCGCCGACCGTGCGAACGCCCGCTATGTCGGCCAGCCGGCGCCGCCTGCCCTGCCGCGCGCCCCCGAGGCATCGGCCTCCCGCTCGGCCCTGCTGTCGGGCGGGGCGGCGACCATCCTGGGAGCGGCCCAGGATGAGGCCCTGCCGCTGTTGCCTCCCTCCCCGCCGCCGCTCCCGATCGCGGGGGCACCCCGGGCCGCGCCCGAAGCCGCACCGCCCGGCCCGCAACCGGCTCTGCCGGCGCCCGGCCGGGTCGAAAGGGCGCCGATCACGCCGATCACGATCGAGCCGCTTGCACCTCCCCCGCCAACGGCCATGCCGGAGGAGATGCCCGCGCGTGCCCGAACGCTGGAGGCCGCGCCGCCGCCCCCCCCACCCGCCCTCGTCTCTGCCGATCCGGCCACCCTGCTGCCTCCGGCCGAGCCGCGCGCTGCGACGACGGCACCAGCCCCTGTCCCGCAGCCGCCTGATGAGATGGGTCGCGCCTCTTCCCCCTCCCCAGCCGAGCCCTCCGTCGTGGTCGACCGGACCGCCCTCGCGCCTGGACCTCGCGCCGCGGCCGCGGGCGCCGGCTACGCGCTCGGCTTCCTCCCGGGCTCAGCGACGCTTCTTCCAGCGGAGCGGGCAATCCTCGCGCGGCTTGCGTCGCGTGGGAACGCCGCGATCTTCCAGGTGACGGGCTTCGCCGACGCGCCGGGCGAAGGGCGCGCGCTCGACCTGCCGCTCGCGCGCGCACGAGCAGTGGCGGAGGCGCTGAGGGAGGCCGGCGTGCCGGCCGAGCGGATCGAGCTCGGCGGTTCCGCCCGGCCGGGACCTGCCGGTCGCGGCGCCGAGGTCAGGCTGGTATACACGCGCTGACGGAGGGGGGCGCGACTCGGGGTCGCGCCCGGCTCTCTCGACAGAGGCGGCGGTGCAGGCTACGCCGACGCCCTGCGCCAGAGGCCAACCCCGATGCGAGCCGAGCCGAGCACCGAGTTCCACCGGATCCGACGCCTGCCGCCTTACGTCTTCGCTGAGGTGAACCGGCTCAAGGCGGAGGCGCGCGCACGCGGCGAGGACATCATCGATCTCGGCATGGGCAATCCCGACAGCGGCGCGCCGCCGCATGTCGTGGCGAAGCTGATCGAGGCGGTGCAGGACCCGCGCACCCATCGCTACTCGGTCTCGAAGGGGATCCCCGGGCTTCGGCGCGCCGTCGCCGCCTACTACGACCGACGCTTCGGCGTCGGGCTCGACCCGGAGACTGAGATCTGCGTCACGCTCGGCTCGAAGGAGGGGCTTGCGAACCTCGCCTCGGCGATCACGAGCCCGGGTGACGTGATCCTCGTGCCGAACCCCTCCTACCCGATCCACCAGTTCGGCTTCGTCATCGCGGGCGCTGCCGTGCGCTCGATCCCGCACCAGCCGGGCGAGGAGATGCTGCGCGCTCTGCATCGTGCCGTGATCCACTCCGTGCCGAAGCCGACGGCGCTGATCGTCAACTTCCCCTCCAACCCCACGGCGCTGACCACCACGCTTGACTTCTACCGCGAGCTCGTCGCCTTCGCGCGCCGGGAGGGCATCTACATCATCAGCGACCTCGCCTATGCCGAGATCTATTTCGGCGACACGCCGCCGCCCTCGGTGCTCGCCGTCCCCGGCGCGAAGGAGGTGACGGTGGAGTTCACCTCGATGTCGAAGACCTATTCGATGGCCGGCTGGCGGATCGGCTTCGCAGCCGGCAACCCGAAGCTGATCGCCGCCCTCGCGCGCATGAAGTCCTATCTCGACTATGGCGCCTTCGCACCGATCCAGATCGCCTCTGTCGCGGCGCTGAACGGCCCGCAGGACTGTGTCGCGGAGGTGCGCGCGCTCTACCGCGAGCGGCGCGACGTTCTGCTGCGCGGCCTTGCGGCCGCGGGCTGGCACCTCCCCACACCGGAAGCCTCGATGTTCGCCTGGGCGCCGATCCCCGAGCGGTTCGCCTCGCTCGGCTCGCTTGGCTTCGCCAAGCTCCTGCTCGAGAAGGCGAAGGTGGCGGTCAGCCCCGGTGTGGGCTTTGGCGAGCACGGAGACGGGCACGTGCGGATCGCGCTCGTCGAGAACACGCACCGGATCCGCCAGGCCTGCCGGTCGATCCGCGCCTTCCTGCAGGGAACGAACGCTCCGGAGCGCGCCGAAGCGGAGCCGGCCGCGCAAGGTGTGGAGGACGCGGCCTGATGGCGCACCCGCTTTCGGTCGGGCTCGCCGGGCTCGGGACGGTCGGCGGCGGCACGCTCGCGCTTCTGCGCGCCAACGCCGAGCTGATCGCCGCGCGCGCCGGGCGCCCCATCACCGTCACCGCCGTCTCGGCGCGCGACCGTGGCCGCGATCGCGGCGTCCCGCTCGCGGGCCTGCGCTGGTTCGAGGACCCGGTGGCGCTCGCGACCGACCCGGGGGTGGACGTCTTCGTCGAGGCGATCGGCGGTGCGGATGGGCCGGCGCGGGCCTCGGTCGAGGCGGCGCTTGCGGCCGGCAAGCCGGTGGTGACGGCCAACAAGGCGATGCTCGCGGTGCACGGCGCGGCGATCGCGGCCCAAGCCGAGGCGACGGGGGCGCCGCTTCTGTTCGAGGCGGCGGTGGCCGGAGGCATTCCGGCGATCAAGGCGCTGCGCGAGGGGCTCGCGGCGAACCGGATCACCCGTGTCGCCGGGATCCTCAACGGAACCTGCAACTACATCCTGACGATGATGCGCGCCGAGGCGCGCGAGTTCGCGGAAGCCCTCGCTGAGGCGCAGCGTCTCGGCTACGCCGAGGCCGACCCGTCCTTCGACATCGACGGGATCGACGCCGCGCACAAGCTCGCGATCCTCGCTGCCCTCGCCTTCGGCCGGCCGGTCGATTTCGGCTCGGTGCATGTCGAGGGGATACGCTCGGTTTCGGCTCTCGACATCGCGTTCGCCGGAGAGCTCGGCTACCGGATCAAGCTTCTCGGCATCGCCGAACGCACCGCCGCTGGCGTGTCGGCGCGGATCCACCCGGTGATGATTCCCGTCACTTCGCCGCTTGCGCCTGTCGAGGGCGTGTTCAATGCGGTCGCGTTCGAGGGCGATTTCGTCGGCCGCGTTCTGCTCGAGGGCCGCGGCGCCGGCGCAGGCCCGACGGCTTCGGCGATCGTCGCCGACCTGATCGACATCGCCCGCGGTCGTCACACGCCTCCCTTCGGCATGGCCGCGTCGCTGCTCTCCGCCGAGCCTGCGGTGCCGATCACCGAGCGCGAGGGGGCCTACTATCTCCGCCTGATGGTGGTCGATCGCCCGGGCGTGATCGCCGATATCTCGGCGATCCTCCGCGACCATTCGGTCAGCCTCGAGAGCATGCTGCAGCGCGGCCGAAGCCCGGGCGAGGCGGTTCCGGTGGTGTTGACCACGCATATCTGCCGCGAGGCGGCGATGGCCGCGGCCCTCGCCCGGATCGGCGCGCTCGATTCGGTGATCGCGCCGCCGACCCTTTTGCGGATCGAGGCCCTGTAGGTCCAACTGGGACAGGGAGAACGACAGGATGGCGACGAGAGCCCGCGACGCCCGGAGCTTCGCCGGAGACGGCGACGCGCCGGGGGCGACCAATGTTGATCGGAACCTCGCGCTCGAGCTCGTTCGCGTGACGGAGGCGGCGGCGCTTGCGGCGAGCCGGCTGATGGGCCGAGGCGACGAGAAGGCGGCCGATCAGGCAGCGGTCGACGCGATGCGTCGCGCCTTCGACACGGTCGCGATCGACGGGACGGTGGTGATCGGCGAGGGCGAGCGCGACGAGGCGCCGATGCTCTACATCGGCGAGAAGGTCGGCATGGGCGGAATGCGGGCCGACATCGCTCTCGACCCGCTCGAGGGGACGACGATCACCGCCAAGGGCGGCAACAACGCGCTCGCGGTCGTCGCGCTGGCGGAAGCCGGCAACTTTCTCAACGCGCCGGACGTCTACATGGAGAAGATCGCGATCGGCGGCGGGCTGCCCGAGGGGCTCGTCGATCTCGATGCGACGCCGAAGGAGAACCTCACCGCTCTCGCCCGCGCGAAGAAGGTCGAGGTGTCCGACCTCGTGGTCTGCATCCTCGACCGGCCGCGGCACGCCGAACTCATCGCCAAGGTGCGGGAAGCGGGCGCGCGGATCATGCTCATCAGCGACGGCGATGTCTCGGGCGTGATCGCCACCTCCCAGCCCGAGAGCGGGATCGACATCTACATGGGCTCGGGCGGAGCGCCGGAGGGCGTGCTTGCCGCAGCGGCGCTGCGCTGCATCGGCGGCCAGATCCAGGGGCGGCTCCTGTTCCGCAACGCCGAGGAGAAGGCGCGCGCCGCCCGCTGCGGCATCACCGACTTCTCGCGCAAGTATTCCACCACCGACATGGCACGCGGAGACGTGATGTTCGCCGCGACCGGCGTCACAAACGGGGCGATGCTGCGTGGCGTCCGCCGCATCCCCGGCGGGGCGATCACCCACAGCCTCGTGATGCGATCGAAGTCGGGAACCGTGCGCTACATCGAGGCGCACCACAACTTCACGCGCAAGTCCTGGGTCGGTGCCTGACGCAGGCAAAGACGCTGCACCGCTCTCTCTGAGCGGGCGGCGCTGGATCCTCGCCGAGACGGATCTCCTCGCCTCGGCCCGCTTCGCCCAGGCCGCCGGGGTTCCCGAACCGGTGGCGCGGATCCTGCTCGCGCGCGGCGTGCAGGCGGAGGCGGCGGCCCGGCACCTCGCGCCGCGGCTGCGCGACCTGATGCCCGACCCCTCCTCCCTCGCCGATGCCGATCGCGCCGCCGAGCGGATCGCCGCCGCTATCATCGATGGCGAAACGATCGCAGTGTTCGGCGACTACGATGTCGATGGCACGGCGAGCACCGCCCTGCTCGTCGGCCTTCTCGAGCGGCTCGGGGCGCGCGTTCTGCATGCCGTGCCTGACCGATTGCGCGATGGCTACGGCCCGAATCCGGCGGCCTTCGGCCGGTTCGTCTCGGCCGGCGCGCGGCTGATCATCTGTGTCGATTGCGGAACCTCGGCGCACGCGGCAATCGCCTCCGTCGCCGGGGACGCCGACGTGATCGTGTTCGACCATCACGGTGTTTCGGGCGCGCTGCCGGCAGCCGCCGCGGTCGTCAACCCGAACCGGCCGGACGACAGAAGCGGGCTTGGCCATCTCTGCGCCGCGGGCGTCACCTTCCTCGCCGCAGTCGCCGTGCTCCGCCGCATGCGCGGCGCGGGTTGGTTCGCCTCCCGACCGGAGCCTGATCTCCTTGCCGAACTCGACCTCGTCGCTCTCGCCAGCGTGTGCGACATGGTGCCGATGGTCGGGCTCAATCGCGCTTTCGTCGATCGCGGGCTTGCCCGGATTGCCGCCGCCCCGCGGCCCGGGCTCAAGGCGCTTGCCGAGCGCGCGGGGCTGAGGCGGGCGCTTGACGCGGACGCGATCGGCTTCGCGATCGGGCCGAGGCTGAATGCCGCCGGGCGGCTCGACGACGCGGGGCTCTCGGTGCGCCTGCTGCTTGCCGACAAGGAGGCCGAGGCGGAGGCGCTCGCCGATCTGCTCGACCGGCTCAACCGCGAGCGCCAGGCGGTGGAGCGGGCGGTGCTCGCCGCCGCCGCAGCCGAGGCTGAACGGCAGGCCGAAGCTGGCCTGCCGGTGGTCCTGGTCGCCTGCGAGGCCTGGCACGAGGGGGTGATCGGCATCGTCGCCGGCCGCCTGAGGGAGCGGCTTCGCCGCCCCGTACTGGTCTTCTCCCTCGCGGGCGGCACCGCCAAAGGCTCGGGCCGTTCTGTTCCCGGCTTCGACCTTGGTGCCGCGGTGCGCGCAGCGGTTGCGTCGGGACTTGCCGACAAGGGAGGAGGACATGCGCTTGCGGCCGGGCTCAGCACCTCGCCCGACCGTCTCGCGGCGCTTCATGAGTCGCTCTGCGCCGCGGCGGCATGCTCTGTTCAGCCGGGGCCTCCGCCGCTTGCGCTCGCGGGCGAGCTCGTTCCGGAGGCGGCCACGGCCGGTCTTGCCGAGGCGCTCGCCCGCCTCGGCCCGTTCGGTGTAAGCAACGAGGAGCCTCTGTTCGCGTTCCGCGGCGTGCTCGCCCACCTCGCCCGCGTCGGCAGCGGCGGATCCACTTTGACCCTCTCGCTCGAGGGAGAAGGCGGAGCGGCGCTTCGCGGCGTGATGTTCCGCGCCGATGAGGGCCCTCTCGCCGCCGCCCTTGCTGCGGCGCGCGGCCGCCCGCTGCGGCTCGCCGGCCGGCTCCGGCGCGACGGCTTCCGTGGCGGCGAGGCGGTCGCACTGCATGTGGTGGACGCCGCACTGTGACGCGCTGCGGGGCGCGGGCTCCGTGGCCCGCGTGCCCGTGCTCTTCTCCACGCAGCGATGACCGCGCCGCGGCGGCGCGCTTCGCACGGCCCGCGGCCGGGCGGCTCATTCCCACTCGATCGTGAATAGTACCGTTAGACATGTGATTTACCGTAATTTTATATCTCGCCTTCTGGCAGATACCGTCGTCGATACCGTCATCTTTACCCGCTAACCCCCCATGACCCCAGGAACGGTACCACTCGGAACGCCTCCGCCAGGCACGCCCCAGGGCCCACGGGCTGCAGCACAGCTTGATCGGCGCCTAACCGAGCGGTTGAACATGTTGGCGATGTCCTTTCCGGGTTTGCAATCGAATGCAACTTCTCGTGCCGCAAGCGAGGACCATACGCAGCGGGTCGAGAACGGATGACCTCCGGCACGGCTATGTCATCTCGTTTGTGATTGCACGCGGGCAACTGAGTTCGGCATGCTCCCGTCATCGTAGAAGAGGGGGCCGGTCCTGCGCGCCTGGAGCGCGCTCCAAGGCCCGCGCACGACCGGGATCGGGGTCGGCCGGCATTGGAGGCTGGGCCAAGTGCCGCGACGGCTACAGCGGCGAAGACAAGGCGAACCACTTCGGGGCGAAATTGACCTGCGTGGAATGTCGCTGGCTATCTTGGTGGCACGCACCGGGAGCATCCGTCTGGCGGCACGTGAGGCGCGCAGAACCGTTTCGGCCGTCAGTCGCAGCATTCGGGCACTTGAGGACGGGCTCGGAGTGTCGCTCTTCTTCGAGCGGCGTCCGTCCGGCCTGAGGCTGACGGCCGCCGGTGACGAGTTTCTTGCTGAGGCAACCCGCGTGCTCGGCGGATTGCAATCTGCCGTATTGCGTGCGCGGGAGGCTTGATCGGCTGCGACGGGCCGACTGGTGATCGGCACATATTTCTCCGCTTCAATTGGACAGTTCCGAGAGGCGCTGATGCGGTTCGTAGAGTAGAACCAGGGCGTCGAGATCTGGCTTCGCGAAGTAAGCCGCGATGAGCTCCTGTCGGCCCTGCGCGGCGGCGAGGTGGATCTCACACTGCTTCTGGGGCCGATGGATGAGTCGGCGCTCGACCGCCTAGCGCTGTGGCAAGAGGCCGGCATGATCGCCTTGCCCGAACGCCATCCACTCGCCGACGCCGACTTCGTGCGATGGCGGGACTTGGTGGACGAGACATTCATCGTAACGTCACGTGGTTCAGGACCAGAAGCCCGCGTCACGGTCCAGGGACTGCTGCCGCTTGGAGCAACAGCTCGCTTCGCAGCGCATGATGTCAGTCGGGAGGGCATGTTCAATTTGGTCGGCGCTGGGTTTGGCGTCGCCGTACTCGCTGAGTCCGCGTCAGGCGCCTCGTATCCGGGCGTCGTGTTCCGGCCCGTCGGCGTCGAGATGGGGCCGTCGATAGTGGAAGCCGCGGCATACTGGGACCCCAAGCGCGACAACCCCGCTTTGCGTCGTTTCCTGGCGCAACTGCGCGCGACTCATGGATCGCGCGCTGGCTGAGGCTGCGGCGCGCGCGGCCAACGCGCGGGCCGGCGTGCCGAGCGGAACGCCCGGTCGCTCGCAAGGAATCGCGCCAGCATGGGCGCGACGAGCTTCTTGGGCTCGACCTGCTGCCCTGTCTCACGCGAGAGCGCTTCCGCGTAGGCGACCAGGTCGCGGTGCAGTTCGGCAGGCAGTTCCACGCTGAGCTTCACCGGACGGTCGTCGAGGATGGGGCCGAGCTTCAACTTCGGCATGGGTCAGCCTTCGTAGGGCTCGAGCACGAGGTCACGGTGGACGATGACGCGCACCGGAAAGGCGGGGCGCACGGTCAGCCTTGGCGGGACGGACAGCTGCCGGCGGACGATCTCCTCGCCGGCGCGGCCGACGGTGTCCTGGCCGCTTTCGCGGATGGCGCGGGCGATGTCGCTTTCGTCGTCGCGGCCGAGTTCGAGGCCGAGGTTTAGCAGCGTCGCCAGGCCCGCGGCCAGGAAGAGCCGCCCCCAGTGGTAGTCCACGCCATCCTCGAGCCCGGCATAGCCCGCCTCGTTGGCACCCGGCATGCGCTCCAGCACGATGGAGCGCCCGTTGGGCAGTATCAGCAGGTTCCAGACGAGCAGGATGCGGCGCTGTCCGAAGCTGATACGGCTGTCATAGGCGCCGATCAGGCGCGCGCCTTGCGGGATGAGCAGGTGCCGCCCCGTCGGGCTGTCGAAGACGTTGGCCGTGACCTGGGCGGTGATCTGGCCAGGCAGGTCGGAGCGAAGGCCCGTCAGCAGCGCCGTGGGGAGGGCGCTGCCAGCCTGGATGACGAAGGGGCTGGCGGGCGCCTGCGGTCGATCCGGCGAGGTCGTGCGGCAGTCTGCAGGCCCGCCCAGGAAGGCGAGCCGCCGGTCGGTGCCGTCGGCACCGATCGGCATCGCGCCGGGATGCGCTGCCGGCGGTCCGGCGGGTGCAGCACTGCGCGGCTCGCCGGGTGCTTCGATCTGCACGAAGAGCCGACTGGTCCGCGCCGCCTCGATCTCCTGCAACCGCCGCTGCTCCACGGGATCGGCGGTCGTGGGCACCGCCGGCGGCAGACCGGCTGGCCGCGCTCCTGCGCGCGCACGATCGGCCGGCCAAGATCACCCGGAAGCGGCGGCCCGAGCTGCGGGATCCCGGCATAGTCGCGCGGCAGCGTGGCGAGGCCATCAGCCTGCGGGTTCCGGTCGGTGCTGTAGAGCTCGCGCGGCCCCTCGCCGCCGCTGCGGCCCTGCAGGGCCGCGATCAGCGCCGCCCCGATGCCGAGCCCGGCCGCGACGGCGAGCCCGATCAGCACCCGCCGGGAGAGCCGCACCACGCGCGGCGGATCTGGGCGCGGGCGCAGCGCCGCGGCGATGTCGCGCTCGCTCCCGCCCCGTTCTGGCGCCGCGCCACTCATCTCGCGCGGCCATCGGTGCGCACGATGCGCACGCGCTGCTGCCGGTCGCCGAGGCGCAGTTCGGCGGCGGCGAAAAGCCGGTCGACGATCATGAAGTTCTGGCGGACGCGGTCGTTGACGAGCTGCCCCTCGCCCTCCGGCTCGATGACGAAGAGTGGCGGCATCTCGCCCTGGCCGATGCGGCGCGGGAACTCGATGAAGACCTGGCGCCCGTCGTCGAAGGCGCGCAGCGGCCGCCAGGCAGGGCTGTCGCCCTCGATCTCGTAGCGGAATCGCAGCCGTGCGAGATCAAGCCCCTGCTCGACGGGTGCGGCGGTATTCTGCCGGCGCAGTGCGATCAGCGCGTCCTGCGGATACTGCGAGGAGACGAAGGCCATGTCGGTGCGCTCGGTCGAGCGCAGCTCCAGCAGATAGGTGCGGCGATCGGTGTTGATGATCAGGTTGGTTGTGAGGTCGGGCCGCGTCGGCTTGACGACGATGTGCACGCGGCGCGTGGGGCCGGTGCCGCTCTCGGTATCACCGATGATCCAGCGCACCGTGTCGCCGGCGGCGACGGGGCCGTTGCCGACCAGCGTCTCTCCCTCCTGCAGCATGATGGCGTTGACCTGGCCGGGCGCGGTGTAGACCTGATAGAGCGCGCCGGGCGTGAAGGGGTAGACCTGCACCGCGTTGATGAAGCCCGCGCGCACGGGCTGCACGCGCGCGGCGGCATTGGCCTGGTTGACCCGCACCGTGGGATCGTGCGGCTCGGGTGTGCGACGCGAGGGCGGGATGCGCTGAAGCTGGCCCGGCAGGGGCAGCGGCGTCGGCACCTCGACGATCTCCACGGGCCGCGGCGGCTCGGGGAGCTGCGTCGCCTGGATCGGCTCGTCGTCGTAGCTGATCTCGGGCGGGCGAAAGGCGCAGGCGCCGAGGGCCAGCAGGACAAGCGCCAGGGTAGGGTGTGCGTGCCTCATTGCCCGAGCTCCCGCGACCAGTTGATGGCGTGGACGAAGATGCCGAGGGGGTTTTTGCGCAGGCGCTCAGCGTCGCGTGCTGGCTGGACGACGATGGTGAGGATCGCTGTCCAGCGCTCGGTGCGCGCGAGTTGGCCGTTCTCGTAAGTTCGTTCGATCCAGGCGACCCGAAAACTGTCGTCGGAGGCGCGGATGACGCTGGAGACCTCGACCGCGACCTGCTGGCGCCCGACGCGGCGGAAAGGATCGCTGGCGCGCGCGAAGTTGTTCAGCGCCAGCGCGCCGCGATCGGTCGCGAAGTCATAGGCGCGGAGCCAGTTTCGGCGGACGATGATCGGGTCGGCGGCGATGCCGCGCACCTGTTCGATGAAGCGCGCGAGGTGCCAGGCGATCTGCGGGTCGGGCGGACGGAAGTTCGCGATCGCGGGGGCGACCGCCTGCGCCTCGCCAAGCCGGTCCACCTGCACCACCCAGGGCACGATCGTGCCGCGGGCGGATTGCCAGACCAGGGCGGCGGCGAGGCCGGCGATGAGGAAAAGCTCGCCCAGCGCCATGAGGCGCCAGGTCCGCGCCTGGACGCGGGCGGAGCCGATGCGCTCATCCTAGGCCTGGGCGGCGGGCTGGTAGGGCGTCTCGGGCTCGGGCGTGCGGCCGTAGCGGACGGAGGGGCGCCGAAAGGGAGACAATGACATCAGCGATCCTCCGACAGGCGGATGGAGGAGCCCGCGCCGCCGCCATCGCCGGAGCGGATGGCGTGTCCGAGGGTGGTGACGCCGTGGCTCAGCGCCTGGCCGCGCCGCATGCGGCGGGCCCAGGCGGGGGCGCCGGAGGATTGCGGGGGGTCCGCCGGGGGTGATGCGCCGCCAGTGACAGCCGCGCTGCCGGCCGCCTGGCTGGCACGGAGGCTTCCTGCCGCGCTGCGCAACGGGCTGATGGCGGCGGAACCCGCGGCCGTCACCACGCCCGAGGCGCCGCCGCTGCGGTAGGCCGTGCCGGTGTTGCCGAGCGCATAGGCCGAGCCCCGCGCGCCAGCGCCGATGGCAGACCCTGCCGCGCCAACGGCAGCCGCGCCCGTGCGCACCGCAGCGGCGCCGGCGACCATGGCCCCCCTGCCGCGAGCCCTGTGCCGACCGCCGCGCCCGCGCCGAGCTGCGGCCCGCCCGAGATCAGCCCGTTGGAGATGCCCGGCCCGAAGATCCCGAGCGCCAGCAGCGCCAGCGCCGCGAGGACGATGGACATGGCCTCGTCGATGGTCGGCTGGTTGGCGCCGAAGCCTGCGGTGAACTGCGCGAAGAGTGTCGAGCCGATGCCGATGATGACGGCGAGCACCAGCACCTTCACCCCCGACGAGACGACGTTGCCCAGCACGCGATCGGCGAGGAAGGCCGTCTTGCCGAACAGCCCGAAGGGCACCAGCACGAAGCCTGTGAGCGTCGTCAGCTTGAACTCGATCAGCGTCACGAAGAGCTGGATCGCCAGGATGAAGAAGGACAGCAGGACGACCGCCCAGGCGAACATCAGGATCGCGATCTGGACGAAGTTCGTGAAGAACGAGATGTAGCCCATCAGCCCGGAGACGGCCTGGAGCAGCGGCCGCCCGGCATCGAGGCCGAGCTGCGCGACGCGGCCCGGCTGGAGCAGCTGCTGCGCGGTGATGGTCGAGCCCGACGCGACCAGGCCGAGGCCCGCGAAGTGATCGAAGACGATTTGGGCCAGGAAATTCCAGTTGCCGATGATCCAGGCGAAGACGCCCACGAAGAGGGTCTTCTTGATCAGGCGGGCGATAATGTCGTCGTCCGCGCCCCAGGCCCAGAAGAGCGCGGCGAGGGTGATGTTGATGACGATGAGCGTCGCGGCGAGGAAGGCCACCTCGCCGCCGAGCAGGCCGAACCCGCTGTCGATGGAGCGGGTAAAGACGTCGAGGAAGCGGTCGATGACGCCGGTGCCGTTCATGGCACGTCCCGGGGTGTGTGGGGATGCGACGCCACGCCCACGGCTCAGCGGCCATGGAACATCTGCGCCGCGCCCGGCTGGTAGCCGACGCCCGGGGCGAGGAAACGGTCCAACTGCTCGCGCGCCTGCTCCTCGCCGCTGGCGACGCGGGCCGCCTCCAGCGCCTGGGCGCGGCCCTGCGCGGCGAGAAGGGCGGTGAGGTCGGCGATCTGCTGGGACTGCAGCGCGAGCAGCTGATTGCCCGCCTGCGCCGCCTGGAGTGCGCCGGTCGCGCCCTGGCTCTGGCCGATCAGCGCCTCGATCTCGGCGCGGGTGCCGGTCGGGTTACCGACCACCGTCGCCTGGGTGAGCAGCGCGTCCTGGAAGCCGGCCACCGAGGTCTGCCAGCGCTCGCGCGCATTGGCGAACATCTGCTGGCTGGAGCCGAGCGAGGCGGCGCTGCCATAGCCCTGGGTGAAGGCGCGCTCGATGTCGGTGACTTCGTAGGCGAGGCGCTGGGCGCGGGCGATCAGCTGCTGCGTCCGCGTGAAGGACTGCTGCAGCCGCATGAGCGAGGAGTAGGGCAGGCTCGCGAGGTTGCGCGCCTGGTTGATCAGCATCTGCGCCTCGTTCTGGAGCGAGGCGATCTGATTGTTGATCTGGTCGAGCGCGCGGGCGGCGGAGAGGATGTTCTGCGCGTCGTTCCACGGGTCGAAGACCGTCCACTGCGCCTGGGCGGGCGTGACCGCGACGGGGAGCGGCAGGGTGACGAGGGCCGCGCCGAGCAGCGCGGCGTGGAGCGGTCGGCGGATCATGGGGCGCTGTTCTCCGGAGGGTCGGGCAGAAGCTCGGCGGCCCAGTCGAGGCCGCGGCGCAGCAGCCAGGCGCGCGCGAAGCCGGCGCGGCCATGCGTGGCGAGGGTCGCGGCGATGGCGGCCTGGTCGGTCTTGGAGGACGCCGCGCAGAAGGCGAGCGCGACCTCCGACAGCCCCAGCTCGAAGAGCCGGTTGCCGCGGCGGGACTGGCAGTAGTAGTCGCGCTTTGGTGTCGCCCGGGCGAGGATCTCCGTCTACCGGTCATTCAGCCCGAAGCGCGCGTACATGGCCGCGATCTGCGGCTCGAGCGCGCGCTCGTTCGGCAGGAAGATTCTGGTCGGGCAGCTCTCGATGATCGCCGGCGCAATGGCGGAGCCGTCGACGTCGGCCAGCGACTGCGTCGCGAAGATCGTCGAGGCGTTCTTCTTGCGGAGCGTCTTGAGCCATTCGCGCAGCTGCGCGCCGAAGGTGACGTCATCCAGCGCGAGCCAGCCCTCGTCGACGATGATCAGCGTCGGCCGTCCGTCGAGACGCCGGCCGATGGCGTGGAAGAGATAGGCCAGCACGGCGGGGGCCGCGGCGGTGCTGATCAGCCCCTCGGTCTCGAAGGCCTGCACCTCGGCCTCGCCCAGCCGCTCCGCCTCGGCGTCGAGCAGCCGGCCCCAGGGGCCGGCGAGCGTGTAGGGCTCGAGCGCGCGCTTGAGCGCCTGGGCCTGGAGCAGCACGGCGAGTCCGGTCAGCGTTCGTTCGTAGGCGGGCGCAGAGGCGAGGCTGGTCAGCGCGGACCAGAGATGGT
The DNA here is from genome assembly GCF_019203965.1 of Elioraea tepida. NCBI lineage: Bacteria > Pseudomonadati > Pseudomonadota > Alphaproteobacteria > Acetobacterales > Elioraeaceae > Elioraea > Elioraea tepida. The sequence goes on along the minus strand of NZ_CP076448.1, from coordinate 100,332 downwards.
CCTTTACCGCGGGGTCGATCGCGACGCCCTCGCGGGCGAGCAGGCCGGCGATCCATTCCGCCGCGCAGGCGCGTTCCTCCGGCGCATCGATGCGCGCCAGCGGCTGGAGTGCGACCGGTTCGGCTCCGTCCCCCGCCAGCACGCCGCCGAGGTCGTGCCAGTCCCCGCCCATGGCGATCGCGGCGGCGCGGATCGAGCCGCCGAAGTCGAAGGCGAAGACCTGCGCGCCGGCGTAGCGGCGGATCTGGAGCGCCATCAGCGCCAGCAGCACCGACTTGCCCGCGCCGGTCGGGCCGATCACCAGCGTGTGTCCGACATCGCCGACATGCAGCGAGAAGCGGAACGGTGTCGCGCCCTCCGTGCGCGCATGGAAGAGCGGCGGGCCGCCGAGATGCTCGTTCCGCTCCGGCCCGGCCCAGACCGCCGAGATCGGCACGATGTGCGCGAGGTTCAGCGTCGAGATCGGCGGCTGCCGGACATACGCGTAGAGATGGCCGGGGCGGCTGCCGAGCCAGGCCTCGACGGCGTTCACCCCCTCGCGGATGACCGTGAAGTCGCGGGACTGGATGACCTTCTCGACCAGGCGGAGCTTGTCGTCCGCTGCGCGCGCGTCCTCGTCCCAGACCGTGACGGTCGCGGTCACATAGGCCCAGCCGGCGATGTCCTGGCCGAGCTCCTGCAGCGCCGCATCGGCATCGGCCGCCTTGTTGGCGGCGTCGCTGTCGAGGAGCACGCTCTGCTCGTTGGTCATCACCTCCTTGAGGATGGCGGCGATCGACTTGCGCTTGGCGAACCACTGGCGGCGGATGCGGGTGAGCAGCTTCTGCGCATCGGTCCGGTCGAGGCAGATCGCCCGGGTGCACCAGCGATACTCGAAGGCGAGCGCGTTCAGCTCGTCGAGGATCCCGGGGAAGGTCGCGCTTGGAAAGCCAGTGATGGTGAGCACGCGCAGATGCGCCTCACCCAGGCGCGGGGCGAGGCCACCCGCCAGCGGCTGGTCGGCGAGCAGCGCGTCGAGGTGCATCGGCGTCTCGGGGACGCGGACCAGGTGGCGGCGCGTCGAGACCGTCGAGTGCAGGAAGGTCAGCGTCTCGCCATCGTCCAGCAAGCGCGCCTCCGACACGAAGGCCTCGATCTGGTCGAGCACGCGGTCGGTGCGGTCGATGAACCCGCGCAGCGCCTCTCGGCCGGTCGCGGCGTCGACGCCCTCCGTGCCCTCGCAGAGCCAGCCCTCGGCACGGGCCGCGTCGTCGGCCGGCGGTAGCCAGGCGAAGGTGAGGATGTAGCTCGTTTCGAAATGCGCGCCGTTCGGCCGGGGTTCGCGGTGCGAACCCTGTTCGGCCTCACCCTCGAACTGGGCGCGGCGCTCGGCGTCGACCAGGGCCGAGACGGGGTCGGGGAAGGTGCTGGCGGGGTAGCCGCGCGCCGGGATGCGCTGCGCCTCCGCGAAGACCGCCCAGCCAGAGCCGAGGCGGCGCAGTGCGCCGTTCAGCCGCGCGGCGGTCGCCGCGAGCTCAGCCGGCGTGGCGCTGTCCAGGTCCGGGCCGCGGACGCGCGCGCTGCGCTGGAAGGAGCCGTCCTTGTTCAGCACGACGCCGGGTGCCACCAGGGCGGCCCAGGGCAGGAAGTCCGCGAGCGTCTGGGGCTTCCGGCGGTATTCGGCGAGGTTCAGCACCGCCGCCTCACGCGCGCAGCCAGGCCGGGTAACGCAGGTGACGGCGGACCACCTCGACGAACTGCGCCTCCCGACGCGCCGCCCAGACGGCGGCGAGGTGGCCGACCAGCCAGATCAGCACGCCCGCGACCCAGAGCCGCAGCCCGAGCCCGATCGCCGCGGCGAGCGTGCCGTTGGCGATGGCGACCACCCGCGGCGCGCCGGCGAGCAGGATCGGCTCGATCAGCGCGCGGTGCACCGGCGCCGAGAAGCCCGGGACGGGATCGGCCGGCGTGGCCATCAGATCAGCGCCCCGCCGCCGAACTGGACGAACGACAGGAAGAAACTCGACGCCGCGAAGGCGATCGAGATCCCGAAGACGATCTGCACCAGCCGCCGGAAGCCGCCCGAGGTATCCCCGAAGGCGAGCGTCAGGCCGGTGACGATGATGATGATCACCGCGATGATCTTGGCGACCGGCCCCTCGATGGATTCCAGCACCTGCTGCAGCGGCTGCTCCCAGGGCATGTTGGAGCCGGCGGCGTGGGCTGGGGCGGTGAGTGCCAGGCAGAGCGCGAAGGCAGCCGCGCCGGCGAGGCGCGCGGGCAGCGTGGATGTCATGGTGTGTCTCCTGTCGGGGTGAGGTCGTAGTCGCCGGAGGCGGTCAGGCCGCGGACCTGGGCGAGCTCGGCGAGCCGGCGGTCGGCGCCTCGGCTGGCGAGCACGGCGATGACGTCGATTGTCTCCGCGATCAGCGCGCGCGGGACGGTGACGACAGCTTCCTGGATCAGCTGCTCGAGGCGGCGCAGCGCGCCGAGGGCAGAGCCGGCATGGGTGGTGCCGATGCCGCCGGGATGGCCGGTGCCCCAGGCCTTGAGGAGGTCGAGCACCTCCGCGCCGCGCACCTCGCCGATGGGGATGCGATCGGGGCGCAGGCGCAGGGCACGGCGAACTCACTCAGACAGCGAGACGACGCCGTCCTTGCTGCGCAGTGCGACCAGGTTCGGCGCGCGGCACTGAAGCTCGCGCGTGTCCTCGATCAGCACGACGCGGCCGCCCTAGCGGGCCACCTCGGCGAGCAGGGCGTTGGTCAGCGTGGTCTTGCCGGTCGAGGTACCGCCGGCGACGAGGATGTTGCGACGTGCCTCGACGGCGCGGCGCACTGCGGCGGCCTGCCCAGCCGTCATGACGCCGGTGGCGACGTAGTCCTCCAGTGTGAAGACTGCGACGGCGGGCTTGCGGATCGCGAAGGCCGGGGCGGCCACGACCGGCGGCAGCAGGCCCTCGAAGCGTTCACCCGTCTCGGGCAGCTCGGCCGACAGGCAGGGCTGATCCGCATGCACCTCCGCGCCGACATGATGCGCGACGAGGCGGATGATGCGCTCGCCGTCGGAGAAGGAGAGACAGCGCCCCGTATCGGCCAGCCCTTCCGCGAGGCGATCGATCCAGAGCCGGCCGTCGGGGTTGAGCATCACCTCGACGACGGCGGGGTCCTCAAGCCATGCCACGATGCCGGGGCCGAAGGCCGTGCGCAGCATGCGCGCGCCACGAGCAGTCGTCTCGGGCTTGAGCGGATGCAGCGACATGCGGTCCCCGTGGTGGTGCCGCGGCAGAAGTGCCGCAGCGAGCGGGGATGATTAGAGAGCGGCAAGTCTGGGTGGGTTCAACAAGTCCAGCATGGGCGTAGCGGGGTGGCGTGTAGAGAGAAGCGGCTTCGCGAAACCGAACTCAGCCCACTTCGTCGCTCTCGCCTGCAAGCGCGCCCTCCGCGGTGCCCGCGACGTCGAGCGAAACCTCGCGCAGCAGCGTAGGCCCCTTCGACAGGCGCCGACCGAGAGCTTCGAGGAATCGCTCGTAGCGTTGCCCTTGGCCTGCGCGGCGGCATAGTGTGCCTCGGGGGGTGCCGGCACGGCGACCAGCCAGTGCCGGACGAAGAGCGCCAGCGTTTCGAGGCCAATGCCAGTGTCGCGGTTCAGCCGTTCGATCTGGCGGCTCATCCGGTCGAGGCGCTTCGCCATCACCGCCTCCATCCGATCCGGCGCGTCGGGTGAGAGGAATGACGCGATCGACGCCTCGGCGACGACGGAGAGCGAGCGGCGGCGCTCCTGCGCTTAGGCCTCGAGCTGCTTCGCGAGCTTCGGGTCCAGTAGACGGAGAGTCGGACTTTCTTCACGGTGGCGCATCAGAGCGAGATGCCGTCATCGGGGTCGAGCGCCGCCTGGCGCGCGAGATGTTCTGAACGAGTGGACGCGTGACTGAGCGGCGGCTGGCACTGACGACCGGCGCCGGAAACCTGCTGCTCGCCCCGTTCGGCGCCATGCCAATGTGCCATGGCGCGGGCGGGCTGGTGGCGCAGTACCGCTTCAGTGCGCGAACGGGCTCAGCGCCGGGCCTGCTGGGCGCGATCCTGCTCGTGCTTGGGCTCGGCTTCGCCGGGGATGCGGCGGCCTTGCTCGGCGCCATTCCACTGGCGGCCGTGGGCGCGTTGCTGGTCTTCGCCGGGGGTGACCTGGCCCTTTCGAGGCATTGATCGAGGCGCGGCCGGATTGCCGCCCGGCGATCGCCGCCGCTGCATTTGGGACGTTTGCCTTCGATCCGGCGATCGGCCTCGCGGCCGGCTGGATCATCAAGGTGGCGCGGCGCGCACTGCGCGGCGATCGTCGCGCAGCGGAGTAGATCAGCCCGGCCCGCGCTCCCCGCCATGGGTCGGGTCATCGCAATTGCCGTGGTCGAAGTCAGCCAGCGTCTCGATGATGCGGCATTCACCGATGACAGCGCCGGCGCAGCTTGTGGCCATGCGATCCAGCTCCGCGCGCAGGGCTTCGAGGCGGCGCAGGCGGGCGTCGATCTCGCGCATCTGCGCCGTCGCCAGCCGATTCGCAGCGCTGCAATCGGCTTCCGGGTGGTCGGCGAGGTCGAGCAGGGCGCGGATCGCCGCGCTGTCGAAGCCGAGCTCGCGCGCATGGCGGATGAAGCCGAGGCGGCGCAGATGGGGCTCTGAATAGGCCCGGTGGCCGCCCTCGGTGCGGGCGGGCGGCGGCAGCCAGCCTTCCTGCTCGTACCAGCGGATGGTGGTGGCCTTGACGCCGGTGGCGCGGGCGAGGTCGCCGATCGAATAGGCCGCGCTCATCTGCGCTTGCCGTTCTGCGCGTCGAGGAAGCGCGCGAAGGCCGCGAGTGCCTTCTCGCCCGCATGGTGCTCGAGGCCCTCGGCATCGGCCTCGGCCGTTTCCGCATCAAGGCCGACCGCGATGAGGAAGCGCACGACGAGCTCGTGCCGCGCCTTCGCCCGTGTGGCGAGTTCTGCCCCGGCCTCGGTGAGGAACAGGCCGCGATAGGGCCTTGTCTCGACAAGCCCGTCGCGCTGCAGCCGGGTGATCGTGTTCGCGACGGTCGCCTAGGAAACGCCCATGCGCCGGGCGAGATCGACCGCCCGCGCCTCGCCCTCGGCACAGAGCAGATCCGCGATCAGCTCGACATAGTCCTCGGCGACGGCGGTTCGGTCCGCTTCGCGCTGGCGCACGAAGCGGGCGGCCTGGTCATCCTCGGACGGCAGCGGTTTCAGGACGGTATTGCGACGCATGCGGTGCTTCGGATCTCCCAGCTTGAAGCTCTTGATAGCCCCACAATCACTCCGCAGCCTCTGCTAAGTTTTGGAGGCACGCCATGAACCCGCCGTCGGATGCCGCCGTTCCGCCGGTGGCGGGCACGCCGAGCCTGCCGGAGGTCCACCGCAGCGTCGCGGTGCTCAATGCCGCCGGCTTTCTGCGCAAGCTGTTCGCCTTCATGGGGCCGGGCTACCTGGTTGCGGTCGGCTACATGGACCCGGGCAACTGGGCCACATCGCTCGCGGGCGGCTCGGCCTTCGGCTACACACTGCTTGCCGTCGCGCTCACCTCCTCGCTGATGGCGATCCTTCTGCAGGCGCTGTGCGCGCGGATCGGCGTCGCGACCGGGCGTGACCTGGCGCAGCTCTGCCGGGAACGCTTTCCGAAGCCGGTCGCCTATCCGCTCTGGCTCTTCGCGGAAATCGCAATCTGCGCGACCGACCTCGCCGAGCTGATCGGCACGGCCATCGCGCTGGAGCTCCTGTTCGGCATTCCACTCCTCTACGGCGTGATCCTGACCGCACTCGACGCCTTCCTCATCCTCTGGCTCCAGAACAAGGGGGTGCGCTGGCTCGAGGCGCTGATCTTCGGCTTCATCGTGCTGATCTTCGGCTGCTTCGCTGTGCAGATCGCGCTGTCTGACCCGGAAAGGGGCGCGGTGCTGCGCGGCTACATCCCGGCCGCGAGCATCGTGAAGAACGAGACCCAGCTTTAGATCGCCATGGGGATCCTCGGTGCGACGGTGATGCCCCACAACCTCTATCTGCACACCGCCGTGGTGCAGTCCCGCGCCTGGACGATGGACGATGCCGGCAAGAAGGAGGCGATCAAGTTCGCCACCATCGACAGCACCATCGCGCTGTCGCTCGCGCTGCTGGTCAACTCCGCCATCCTGATCACCGCGGCGGCCACCTTCCACACCTCCGGCAATACGGAGGTCGCGGAAATCCAGGACGCCTACCAGCTGATGGCGCCACTACTCGGCAGCGTGCTGGCGGCCAAGCTGTTCGCCGTGGCCTTGCTGCTGTGCGGGCTGAACGCGACCGTGACCGCGACCCTCGCCGGCCAGGTGGTGATGGAGGGCTTCCTGCGCTTCCGCCTGCCGCCGGTGTTCCGTCGGCTGGTGACGCGGCTGATCGCGATCATCCCGGCGGTGGTGGTCACCTGGATATAAGGCGCCTCCGGCACGGCGCAGCTGCTGATCCTGTCGCAGGTGATCCTGTCCATGCAGCTGCCTTTCGCTGTGATCCCGCTCATGATGTTCGCGTCGGACAAGGCGCGCATGGGCGCCTTTGGCGCACCACGCTGGCAGGTCGTGACCGGCTGGGTGATCGCGGCGGTCATCGTGGCGCTGAACGTCAAGGTTCTGCTGAACGTGGCGCTCGGTGCCTGAGGGGGCCCAGGCGACGCCAGCGATGGTCACCCGGCCGGCACGCCGGCTATTCCGAGAGCCGGAGGACCGAGCGATGCCACCACGCCGTCAATTGATCGCTGCCGGCCTCGCCGGCCTTGTCGCCGCGCCCCTCCGCGCGCTGGCAGCCACTCCCCTCTCGGTCTGGCGCGACCCGAATTGCGGGTGCTCCACCGGCTGAGTGGACCACCTGCGCGCGGAAGGCTTCGCGGTGCAGGATCAGGTCGTGCCGAGCGTCGCACCGGTGCGCCGCCTGCTCGGCACGCCAGCCGACCTGCTCTCCTGCCATGCGGGCCAGGTCGACGGCTTCGTCCTCGAAGGGCATGTGCCGAGCGCTGCCATCCGGCGCCTGCTGGCCGAGCGACCCGCCGGGGTCCGCGGGCTCGCCGTGCCGGCAATGCCCGTGGGTTCGCCAGGCATGGAGGTGCCGGGACAGGCGCCGGACACCTACGACGTGATCGCCTTCGGCGATGGCCCGCACCGCCCCTTCATGCGTTTCGTTTGCAGCCGCCCGGCCTGACGGTGCGAAAAGAGGCTTGAACCTCTAGCCGCTGGAGGTTCCATACCGCTGTCCGGGATGACCGGACGGGCAACATGGGCGCGACGACGAAGCTGAGCTGGCGCGTGGAGGGCATGGATTGCGCCTCTTGCGTCGCCAAGGTGACCAAGGCCGTGGAACGCCTGCCAGGCGTGTCCGCCGTCGAGGTCAACCTCATGGCCGAGCGCCAGACGCTGGAACTTGGTGACGATGGCAGGGCGGAGGCCGTCGAGGCGCAGGTCGCGTCCCTCGGCTACGCCACCCGGCGGATGGCCGAGGCCGGCTCGGCGTCCGCGCCGCCGCCCGGGTGTGATTGCGGCCACGGCCATGGGCAAGACAGCCCCGGCGATCACACGCATGACGCGGCTCCGCCCCCGGCGCATGGCCATGACTACGACAGCCCCGCCGATGCCGGAAAGCCTTGGTGGCGGACCGGCAAGGCGATGCTGGTCTGGACGCTCGGCGCGCTCGTGCTCGGCGCCTACGCGCTCTCCCTCGTCCTGCCGGAGCGGCTGACCTACCCGCTGTTCCTCATCGCGACGCTGGTCGCCCTGGTGCCTTTCGGGCGGCGTGCCATCGCCCTGGCGCGGTCGGGCAGCCCCTTCAGCATCGAGACGCTGATGTGCACGGCCGCGATCGGCGCCGCGATCATCGGCGCGGCCGAGGAAGCGGCCGTGGTCGTGCTGCTGTTTGCCGCCGGCGATTTGCTGGAGAATATCGCCGCGGGGCGGGCGCGCGACGGCATCCGTGCGCTGGCCACGCTGATGCCGCGGGTCGCGCTCCGGCTGCGCGCCGATGGCACGACGGAGCAAGTCCGGGCGGACCGGCTCGCGGTCGGCGACCTGGTGCTGGTGCGCCCCGGCGACCGCGTGCCCTGCGAGCGGGTGATCGAGAATGGTGCCTCCGCCCTCGACGAAAGCCCTGTGACGGGCGAGAGCATCCCTGTCTCGCGCGGCCCGGGCGATGCCGTGATGGCCGGCAGCATCAACGCGGAGGGGGCGATCCGGGTCCGCGTGACACCCGCCGCGACCGACAACACCATCGCCCGCATCATCCGCATGGTCGAGGACGCGACGGCCTCGCGCGCACCGACGCAGCGCTTCATCGAGCGCTTTTCGACCTGGTGGACGCCCGGCGCGATGATCGTGGCACTGCTGGTGATCGTGATCCCGCCTTTCGCGCTCGGCTGGGACTGGTGGACAAGCATCTACCGCGGCCTCGCGGTGCTGCTGATCGCCTGCCCCTGCGCGCTGGTGATCTCGGTGCCGGCCGCCATGGCATCGGGGCTTTCGGCGGGGGCGCGGCGGGGGTTGCTGATCAAGGGCGGCGCGGCGCTCGAGACGATCGGCGGCGCGCGGACCGTCGCTTTCGACAAGACCGGCACCCTGACCGAAGGCCGCCCGCGCGTCACCGACGTGCTGCCAGCCGAAGGGCGCAGCGCGGAGGCGGTGCTGGCACTTGCCGCCGCGGTCGAACAGGGCTCCTCGCACCCGCTCGCCAAGGCGATCCTGGCCGAGGCGACCGCGCGTGGCGTCGATGTCCCAGCCGCCGAAGCACAGGCGGCCCTGCCCGGCCGCGCGGTCACCGGCACAGTGGCGGGGCTACGGGTGAGCATCGGCAGCCCGCGCCATGCGCGCGAATCCGGCGCCGAACTCGGTGCGCTCGCAGCGGCACTTGACCGGCTGGAGGGCGAGGGCAAGACGGTCTCGGTCGTGCTGGTCGATGGCGCGGCGGCGGGCTTGGTCGCCCTGCGCGACGAGCCGCGCGCGGATGCGGCCGCTGGCGTCGCCGCCATCACCGCACTCGGCGTGCGCCCCGTCATGCTGACCGGCGACAACCGCCGCACCGGCGAAGCCATCGCCATTTCCCTCGGCCTCGCCGCCAAGGCCGAGCTGCTGCCCGACGACAAGCTGCGCGAAATCGCGAAGCTGCGGGACCGGGGACCCGTCATCATGGTCGGCGACGGCATCAATGATGCGCCGGCGCTTGCCGCGGCCTCGGTCGGCGTCGCCATGGGCGATGGCACCGACGTGGCACTGGAGACGGAGATGCCGCTGTGCTCAAGGACCGCGTGACGGGCGTGGCCGAGCTCGTCTCGCTCTCGCGCGCGACCATGGCGAAGGTGAAGCAGAACGTCGCCGTCGCGGTCGGTCTCAAGGGCGTGTTCCTGGTGACGACGCTGCTCGGCATCACTGGGCTGTGGCCGACGATCATGGCGGATACCGGCGCGACCGTCCTGGTGACGCTGAACGCGCTGCGTCTGCTGCGCTGGGCACCGCACACATGACCCGCCCGGCAGATCCCGCCTTGCGCCGAGTGGTCGCGTTCGTCGCTGCGCTGAACCTGGGCTACTTCGGCATCGAGTTTTCGATGGCGCTGGCAATTGGGTCGGTTGCGCTGTTCGCGGACAGCATCGACTTCCTGGAAGATGCCTCAATCAACCTGCTGATCCTGGTCGGCCTCAGCTGGTCGCTTGCGGCCCGCGCGCGGCTCGGGATGCTGCTGGCCGGCGTTCTGCTCGTACCCGGTCTCGCGACGCTGTGGACGGCGGCGGAGAAGGTCTTGGCCGCGGAGGTGACGGTTCCCGACCCGTGGCTCCTGGCGCTCACCGGCGGCGGCGCCATGGCAGTGAACTTCATCTGCGCGCTGATGCTGGCACGGCACCGCGCGACCGGCGGCAGCCTGGCGCGCGCGGCGTTCCTGTCGGCGCGCAACGACGTGATCGCCAACATCGCGATCATCGGCGCGGCTCTCGCTACCGCAGCGACGATGTCGCCCTGGCCTGACCTGGTCGTCGGGCTTGGTATCGCCGCCATGTATGCCGACAGCGCCCGCGAGGTCTGGGAGGCGGCACGCCAGGAATCACGCGATCCGCGCGCGTGACGCCTTGGCCTGGCGACGGCTTCGGATGGTGACGTCGGGTTCGCACGACGACGTCACACGCTGCCGCAGCCATGCGCGGCAGTTCGAGGGACTGGCCGTTACTCTCGAGCCGGTGCCGCTCCTTCGCTCGCCTCCGACGCCAAAGCCGCACAAGGCGGCACCCTCTCGCCACCGCCATCCGGGGATCGAACCGTGAGAGCGACGGCGGTTCGCATCGGATCGCGCAGCGCCCAGGTAACCACGCGCCTTGACGGTAGCGGGTGGCTCCTCGCGCCGGGTTGCGGCGCGATTGCGGCGCTCGCCTTTGCCCCCATTTCACGTCTTGATCGCGCTTCCGGTCGCATTCGGCGGCCTGTGAAGGCATGACGTCAGTCGGCCCAAGCTGCATCGTCGGCGGAGAGAGGGTGGGCACCCGCTTCTGGCCGCTTCACCATGCGTCGATCATGTCCGCCCACTCCTGGAGCATGTGTCGACGCTGCGGCTCATACTCCGCCGTGTTGTAGACACCGCGCGACGATCGATTGTCCTCATGGGCAAGGCTTTTCTCGATCCAGTCGCTATTGAAGCCGAGCTCGTTCAGCAACGTCGCGCCAGTGCGCCGCAGGTCGTGCACCGTAAAGGCGCCCAACGGCAGCCCGCTGGTCTTCGCACGCCCCACAACCGCGTAGATGACGCGATTGAAGGTCGCACGAGACATCGGCTGGTCGGCCTCATAGCGAGAGGGCAGCACATAGGGCGAATTGCCAGCGCAGGTTTTCAGCGCAACCATGATGTCGAGTGCCTGTCGCGCGAGATAGACGTTGTGTGCCCGCGAGCGCTTCATCCGCTCCTTCGGAATGGTCCAGACAGCGTTCTCGAAATCCACCTCGTCCCAGGTTGCATCGAGCAGCTCGCTCTTGCGCACCATGGTCAGGAGAATGAGGCGGAGCCCGAGCCGAATGGTCGGCAGGGTTGCGACGTGTTCGATCTGGTTGAACAGGATGCGGATTTCCGACGGCGAAAGCGCGCGATCCTTCGGCATGAAGGTGGCGATTGATGCCGGCCCCACTTCGTCGGCTGGGGTCGCAACCTTCTCGCCATGCAGGATCGCGTGGCCGTAGATCTGTTTGATGATGTCGCGGACATGGATCGCGGTCGCCGGCGCGCCGCGCTCCTTCACCTTGGCGCAGAGCCCGCGCAGGTCGTCGGGCGTGATCTCCGACAGGAGCCTGTTCTTCCACGTCGGCAGGATGTCCCGGTCGAAGATCGCCTTCCGCATCGCCCGTGTGCTCTCGGCCATGCGCGCGCCGTCGAACCAGCGCTTTCCGGCGGCCGCAATGGTGGGTGCTTCTGCCGCGCGGCGCTTCGCGCGCCGCCTCTCCTGCGCGGGAGACTGTCCGCCCGCAACGGTCTTCCGAGCAACGAGGCAGCGCTCGCGGGCTTCGGCGAGCGTCAGTCCGCCAGGTCCGTAGGCGCCGAGGGTCAGCGTTTCGCGGCGCCCGTTCAGCCGATAGTCGTAGCGGAACGAGATCGCACCTGACGGCAGGACCGCGACATACATACCGTCACGGTCAGCAACTTTGTGCGATTTCCTTTTGGTTTCAGCCGCTTGAGGGCGATATCGGTGAGCATGACGCCCTCCTCAGCGCATACGATACGCCCCTCCCCAGGGTTAGGGATACCGTCAGAAACGATACCGTCAGTCGTGCGAAAATCACCAATCAATTCAGCGTATTGGGTGCAAAAATCGGGATTGCCGTTGATCGACCTCCAGGCGGGCAAATCCGAGAATGCCGGCGCTGCCTGAAAGACGATACCGTCGGCGATGCCGTCAGATCAACGCGCTTGCGCGCGATAGATCGCGAAGCACTACACTAGGAATACCCGATGAATTTAGCTCGTTAGATCAGTTCGAACGATAGGTGGCGAACCATGCCGAAGCCTATCGCATCACTCCCACTCGATCGTTCCGGGAGGTTTGGAGGTGATGTCGTAGGTCACGCGATTGATCCCCCGCACCTCGTTCACGATCCGGTTCGCGACCCGCATCAGGAACCCCATGTCGAACGGATAGACGTCCGCCGTCATGCCGTCGGTGCTCGTGACGGCGCGGAGCGCACAGGCGTGGTCGTAGGTGCGCCCATCGCCCATCACGCCGACCGTGCGCACGGGAAGCAGGACCGCGAACCCCTGCCAGATCGCGTCATAGAGCCCCGCCGAGCGGATCTCCTCGAGGAAGATCGCGTCCACCTTGCGCAGGAGCGCCACCTTCTCCCGCGTCACCTCGCCCGGAATGCGTATGGCGAGGCCCGGGCCGGGGAAGGGGTGCCGGCCGACGATCGCTTCAGGAAGCCCGAGCTCGCGTCCCAAAGCGCGCACCTCGTCCTTAAACAGTTCGCGCAGCGGCTCGAGAAGCCGCATCCGCATCCCCTCCGGCAGGCCGCCGACATTGTGATGGCTCTTGATCGTCACCGACGGCCCGCCGGTGACGCTCACGCTCTCGATCACGTCCGGATAGAGCGTTCCCTGCGCGAGGAACTCCGCCCCGCCGAGCTTCGCCTGCTCCTCCTCGAACACCTCGACGAACAGCCGACCGATCGTCTTGCGTTTCTGTTCCGGATCGGTCACGCCCGCAAGCGCATCGAGGAAGGTATCGGACGCGTCGCGGTGCACGAGGCGGATGTTGAACCGATCACGGAACGTCGCCACCACCTCCTCCGCCTCGCCCTGGCGCATCAGGCCATGGTCGACGAAGATGCAGCTGAGCTGGTCGCCGATCGCCTCGTGGATCAGCACCGCGGCAACGGAGCTGTCCACGCCGCCCGAGAGGCCGCAGATCACGCGCCCCGTGCCGACCTCGCGGCGTATCCGCGCAACCGCCGCCTGGCGGAAGCTGGCCATCGTCCAGTCGCCCGAGCAGCCGGCGATGCCGTGGGTGAAGTTGCGCAGAAGCTGCGCGCCATGGGGCGTGTGCACCACCTCGGGGTGGAACTGCACCCCGTAGAAGCGCCGGTGGTCATCGGCGGTCACGGCGAAGGGGGCACCTTCGGAGACGCCGACCACCCGGAACCCCGGCGCGAGCCGCGTCACCCGGTCGCCATGGCTCATCCACACCTGCTCGCGCGCGCCCTTGGCCCACACGCCCTGGGTCAGGGCGCATTCGTCGATCACATCGACGAAGGCTCGGCCGAATTCGCGATGGTCCGAACTCTGAACCTCGCCGCCGAGCTGGGCCATCATCGTCTGCTGGCCGTAGCAGATTCCGAGCACGGGAACGTCGAGCTTGAAGACGATCTCGGGGGCGCGCGGCGAAGAGCCCTCGGTGACGGAGGCAGGGCCGCCCGAGAGGATGATCGCGCGCGGGGCGAAGTCGGCGATCCGCTGCGGGTCAACCGAGTAGGGCCAGATCTCGCAATAGACGCCGCTTTCGCGCACGCGACGTGCGATCAGCTGCGTGACTTGGCTGCCGAAGTCGAGGATGAGGACGCGCTCCGTCATGGCGGACCGAGTACAGGATTTCGCCGAAAAGGGAAGCGGCGCGGCCTGCGCAGCCTGGCGAGCAGGACCCAGCGCATCCAACAGCACGCCATCGCCGTGCAAGGGAAGCGGCGCGGGGATGGGCCGTCGGAGCGCTACTGGTCCGCCGTCGGCGCGGTGGCGGCGAGCAGAACCGTGATCGGCTCCCACAACAGGCCGATCTGCATCACCGGCGCGCCGGCGAAGCGGATGATCTGCTCGGCGACCGGCCGACCGCCTAAGCGCTGGTAGAACCAGCGGGCGGGATTGTCCTTCAGCACCCACAGCATGACGGAGCGGCAACCGATGGCGTTGAGATGGGCAGCGAGAGCCCGCATCAGACGCCGCCCCACGCCGCGCTCGCGCCAGTCCTCGAGCAGGTAGAGCGTCTCGATCTCGCCTGCTTCGCGCACGCCGGAACGGGCGCGGCCGCCGGAGGCGAAGCCGACGACACGCGGAGCGCCGTCATGCTCGGGGCTGTCGGCGCCGGTGGCGACGGCGACGAACACCGCGTGCCCAGGTGCGGGAACGGCAAGCAGGCGTCGCCACTGCGCCGACTGGCGCGGGGCGGACATCGCAGCGAGATAGTCGGCCGGCAGGATCCCGGCATAGGTGGACCGCCACACCGCGACATGCGCCTCGCCGATCGCGTCGGCATCGGCAGGGCGGGCGCGGCGGATCGCGATCACGCCGCACCACCCTCGAGTGCGGGGCCGCTGCGGCGCAGCACGGCGGCGAAGAACCCGTCGGTTCCGTGGCGTGCCGGCGTGAGCGAGAGGAACGGTCCCTCGCAGGGAGGGGCGCCCTGCGCGACCGCGGCCCACGCTTGCGCAAGCGGCACGATCTCGAACGACGGATGGCGACGACGGAAGGCGTCCACCTGCGCCTCGTTCTCCTCCACGAGCACCGAGCAGGTAGCATAGACCAAGGTGCCGCCCGGTTTCACCAGCCGTGATCCGCGATCGAGGATCGACGCCTGCTTGGCGACGAGCTCGGCGAGATCCTCCGCGCGGAGGCGCAGGCGCGCATCGGGGTTGCGGCGCCAGGTGCCCGTTCCCGTGCAGGGTGCATCGACAAGAACGCGGTCGAACCCGCCAGCGGCGCGTTTGGTCCACTTCTCGCCGGGTGCGAGCAGGCGTCGCTCGACATTGCCGACACCCGCGCGGCGGAGCCGTTTCACAGCGGCATCGAGACGCCCGGGGTTGACATCACAAGCGACGAGCCTGCCGCGATTGCCCATCGTCGCCGCGAGGGCGAGCGTCTTGCCGGCCGCGCCGGCGCAGAGATCGATCACGCGCATGCCCGGCCGCGCATCGGTGAGGAGGGCGACGAGCTGGCTTCCCTCGTCCTGGATCTCGACGAGGCCCTCCCGGAACGCCGCCGTCGCGGTGATCGGCCGGCGCCCCTCGACGCGCAGGCCCCAGGGAGAGAGCCGTGTCGGCACAGTGGCGATGCCTTCGGCGGCAAGTGCGGCGCGTGCCTCTTCGCGCGTCGCCTTGAGAAGGTTGGCGCGAAGGTCGGTCGGTGCCGGCGCGTCCATCGCCGCCATCTCGCGCTCGAGCTCCGCCCCGAACCGCGCCGCCAAGCGCGGCAGGAGCCACTCGGGAATGCCGAAGCGGACGGCGTCAGGGGGCGCCTCGCCCGCCGGCAGGGCGGCGAGGCGAAAGAGCGCCGCGCGTTCGCCGCTCGTGAGCGGCTCGGGGCCGCGGCGTGCCCCAGAGAACAGCCCGGCCACGGCATCGGGGGAGAGGCCCTCGGCGAGGAGCTGAGCGAGCATCCGCGTGCGCGGGGTGATCGGCGCGTGCGCTCGCTCGAGCGCCCAGCGCAGCCGGGCCTCCGACCGCAGCATCGCCCAGAAGCGTTCGGCGATCGCGCGTCGGTCGCTCCCGCCGATGAAGCGTTTTGCGCGGAAGAAGGCGTTCACCACCGCATCGGCGGGCGCGGCGGGTGACGCCTCGGTCGCCTCGATCAGCTCGATTCCCGTCTGGATGCGGGCAGGCGGCGTCACGGCGGCGCGTCCGCCCCCGCATCAGAGGCCGTCAGCGCGCTTGCGGTGCTCCGACGGCCTTTCCCGGCGCGCTCCGTCGCGCGGGCATCGTCACACCGCATCATGAGCGCCTTGGGCCTCACCGCCACGGCGCGTGCGGGCGCGCTCACTGCTCGAGCCGGTAGTTCGGCGCCTCACGCGTGATCGCGACGTCATGCACGTGGCTCTCGCGCAGGCCGGCACCGGTGATCCGGCGGAAGCGCGCGTTCGTCTGCAGCTCGGCGATCGTTGCCGCACCGACATAGCCCATGCCGGCGCGCAGGCCACCAACGAGCTGGTGGATCACCGCCGCCACCGGCCCCTTGTAGGGCACGCGCCCTTCGATTCCCTCAGGGACGAGCTTCTCCGCCTCGCCGACATCCTGCTGGAAATAGCGGTCGGCGCTGCCCTTGCGCATCGCGCCGATCGAGCCCATGCCGCGATAGGCCTTGTAGGAGCGCCCCTGGTAGAGGAACACCTCGCCGGGGCTCTCGTCGGTGCCCGCGAACAGGCTGCCGATCATCACCGCGTCCGCCCCGGCGGCGATCGCCTTGGCGATGTCGCCCGAACTCCGAATGCCGCCATCGGCGATCGCGGGAACGCCGCGGGCGTGGCAGGCCTCAGCCGTCTCGAGAACGGCGCTGAACTGCGGCACGCCGACTCCGGCGACGATCCGGGTGGTGCAGATGCTGCCCGGCCCGATGCCGATCTTCACCCCATCCGCCCCCGCCTCGATCAGCGCCAGCGCCGCCTCAGGTGTCGCGACATTGCCCGCGATCACCTCGACGGCGTTCGAGAGGCGCTTGATCCGCTCCACCGCGCGGAGCACGCCGCCTGAGTGCCCGTGCGCGGTGTCGACCACGATCACGTCAACCTCCGCCGCGACGAGCAGCTCCGCGCGGCGGAGGCCGTCCTCGCCAACCCCGGTCGCGGCGGCGACGCGCAGCCGCCCGAGCTCGTCTTTCGATGCGTCGGGATGGGCGGTCGCCTTCTCCATGTCCTTAACCGTGATCAGACCGACGCAGCGATAGGCGTCGTCGACGACGAGAAGCTTCTCGATCCGGTGCTTGTGCAGAAGCCGCCGCGCCTCCTCCGCGCCCACGTGCTCGCGCACCGTGACGAGGTTCTCCCGCGTCATCAGCTCGTAGACCTTCTGGGCCGGGTCCTGCGCGAAGCGCACGTCGCGGTTGGTGAGGATGCCGACGAGCCGGCCGGTGCCGCGCTCGACCACGGGGATGCCGCTGATCCGATGTGTGGCCATCAGCGCGCGCACCTCGGCAAGCGTCTGGTCGGGGTGGATGGTGACGGGATTGACCACCATGCCGGATTCGAACTTCTTCACCTGGCGCACCTGCGCCGCCTGGTCCTCTGGCTCGAGGTTCTTGTGGATCACGCCGATGCCCCCGGCTTGGGCGAGCGCGATCGCCATCTGGCTTTCGGTGACCGTGTCCATCGCCGCGGAGATCAGCGGCAGGTTCAGGCCGATGCGGCGGGTCAGCCGGGTGGCGACGTTCGTCTGGCTCGGCAGGACCTGTGAATAGGCCGGGACGAGCAGGATGTCGTCGAAGGCGAGCGCCTCCTCGATCACGCGGCGGTCGGCAGCGCGCGCGGCGGCGGCCGGCGTGGAGGCGGGCGTCGTGTCGGGAGCCATGGCGGGAACCTCTCGTCCGCAACCTTGGCGGCGTCTGGTAACCCGCCGGGGGTTGCGCCGCAAGCGAAGAAGCCGCGCGTGACGCGGAATTCAGGGGCGCGCCGTCAGGCGCCGCCCGGGCGGAACCCGGTCGCGACCACGTAGGTCTCGGCGCTCTCCTTGCGGCTCGCCGGCGGCTTGGCATGCCGGACGGAGGCGAAGTGCCGCTTGAGCGTGGCGAGCATGCCGCGCTCGGACCCGCCCTGGAACACCTTGCACACGAACGCCCCGCCCGGAGCGAGAACCGCGAGGGCGAGCTCCATCGCCGCTTCGGCGAGCGCGACGATGCGGAGATGGTCGGTCGCGGCATGGCCGACCGTGTTGGGAGCCATGTCGGACAGGACGAGATCCGCCCTGCCGCCGAGTGCCGCGATGGCTCGCTGCGCGACCTCGGCGTCGGTGAGGTCACCCTGAAGGAGGGTCGCGCCCGGCACGGGCGCCGCGGGCAGGATGTCGACCCCGACCACCGTTCCTCCAGCGCCGGCGCGCTCGACCGCGACCTGGGTCCAGCCTCCCGGGGCGGCGCCGAGGTCGAGCACCCGAGCGCCTTTTCGGATCAGCCGGAACCGGTCATCGAGCTCGATCAGCTTGAACGCAGCGCGGGAGCGGTACCCCCTCGCCTTCGCCGCCTGCACATAAGGATCGTTTAGGTGACGCTGCAGCCACCGCGTGCTCGCCGGGTCACGCCTCCGTGCGGAACGGACCGTCACGGTGAGCTTCCGTCCGGCCCCGCCGGCAGCGCCGCGGCCGCGCCGCGCCATCGCCGTCAGACGCTCCCCTGCTCGAGCGACCAACGGGTGATCGTCACCGGCCGTGAAGGCTGGCGTGCGATCCTGCCCCGATCGGCGCGCATCAACCGAAGCAGGATCCCCTCGCGCAGCCCACGGTCGGCCACCACGATCGCCGGAACCGGCCAGAGGCGCCGGATCGCGGCGAAAACCGCGCAGCCAGGCAGCACGAAATCGACGCGCTGCGGCCCGATGCACGGGTGTCGCGTCAGCCCCTCGCGCCCCATCTCCCTGACGGTCGCGAGAGCGCGATCGGCCGCCTCGACCGCAAGGACGCGGCCATCGACCATCGCGCGGCTGTAGCGCGCGAGCCCGAGCGAGACGCCGGCAAGCGTGGTGACCGTGCCGGAGGTGCCGACGAGGCGAACCTGCCCGCGCGCCACCTCGGCCGAGATGCAATGGACGGCATCGAAGGGCAGAAGCGCGGCCATCGCCTCAATCGTCATCGCCTCGAAGCCTTCAGCCGTGAACGCGGCCTCGCGCCAGCGTTCGGCGAGGGTGACGACGCCGAGCGGCACGGAGGCATAGCCGGTGAGGGTGATCTCTCCCTCGCCATCGATCCTGAGCCACGCAAGCTCGGTCGAGCCGCCGCCGATGTCGAACAGGAGCGCCCGACGCTCAGGGCCGGCGAGCAACGGGGCGCAGCTCTCGACGGCGAGCTCCGCCTCCTCGCGTGGCCCGATCACTTCGAAGGCAAGGCCCGTCGTTTCCCTGACCCGCGCAAGGAAGCGGGCGCCATTCGCGGCGCGACGGCAGGCTTCCGTGGCCACCGCGCGAATCCGACGAACCTTCCTGCGCCCGAGCTTGTCGGCGCAGACGGCGAGCGCCGCCACCGCGCGGTCCATCGCTTCGGGCGAGAGGGCGCCCGTGGTCGCGAGCCCCTCGCCGAGCCGGACAATACGCGAGAAGCTGTCGAGCACGCGGAATCCGTGCGCTGTGGGCGCCGCCACGAGCAGCCGGCAGTTGTTGGTGCCGAGGTCGAGCGCCGCGTAGAGCGGCAGGCTCTCTCTCTCCGCGTGCAGCGCGTGGGGCGGCATGGGGCGCGGCCGGAACCTTCTGTGACGGTCGCATGATCGGGCGGTCGGCAGGGTTTTCGCAAGGGCGACGACGGCGCCTGAGGGCGGGTGGGACGTTGCTCGCCCTGGCGCTCTGTGCTATCCGCCCGCGCTGCGAGGGTTGGGGGATAGTTTAGCGGTAGAACTCCCGGCTCTGAACCGGGCAGCCTTGGTTCGAATCCAGGTCCCCCAGCCATCGGTCTGCACGCCGACGCGGGGTGACGGTGGGCGGCATTGGCCGCCCTCGTTGAGCGTGCCCGCTGCTGCCTCCCCTCGCGCACCCGGCACGACCGCCTCGCTCCTGGCACGCCGATTGCTGGCTCTGGTGCGTTCCGCTCGTTCAGGGAGAACCACCGCACATGCGCCACACCGGCCCGCTCCTCGCCGGCCTCGCCGCCGCGTTGATCCTAACCCATCCCCTCGATGCCTCGTCCCAGATCCCGCTCCGTGTCACCGGCAACTTCAGCCAGAACACCAAACACGTGGACGGCATCGAGCGGCCCTTCTTCACCGGGCTCGCCGCCGCCACCGGCATTCCGCTGACCGTCACCTACAACCCGCTCGACGTGCTCGGCATCCAGGCAGCCGACAGCCTGCGCCACCTCCGTTCGGGCGCGTTCGACGTCATGAGCGTCCAGATCGGGATGGTGGCGCGCGACGACCCGTTCTTCGAGGGGCTCGACCTGATCGGCGTCTCCACCACCGTGCCGGACCTTCGCCGCGCCGTGGACGCCTATCGCGAGGTGTTCGACCGCCGGCTCCAGGAGCGGTTCGGCGCGAAGGTGATGACGCTCTGGCCCTTCGGGCCGCAGATCATCTACTGCGCCGCACCGATCCGCTCCGTCGCCGACCTCAGGGGGCAGAAGGTGCGCTCCTTCACGCCCACCATGTCGGCCCTGTTGCAGCACCTCGGCGCCACGCCGGTCACGCTGCAATTCTCCGAGGTCTATCCGGCGCTGCAACGCGGGGTCACCACCTGCGCCATCACCTCCGCCACCTCCGGAAACACCGCCAACTGGCCGGAGGTCACCACCCACATCCTGCCGCTCGGCCTCTCCGGTGCAGTGCAGGGACACTTCATGACGCTCGCTGCGTGGCGCCGCTTTAGCCCCGAACAGCAGGCTGCGCTCCTGCGCGAGTTCAAGCGCATGGAGGACCAGATGTGGGAGCTCGCTGCCACGACCAACGGCGACGCCCTCGCCTGCTCGACGGGCGGGGAATGCCGCGAGCACAAGCGCTTCAACAACACGCTTGTGACCGTGACGGAGGAGGATCAGGCAAAGGTCCGGGAGGCCGTTACCGCCGTGATCCTCCCCACCTGGCGTGACACCTGCAATCGTGTCTGGGCACAGTGCACGCAGGTGTGGAACGCAACCGTCGGGGCCGCGCGCGGTTTCACGATCAACTAGGCGTTCCGGTTCGCGCGCGGGCGTCTGCCGTCCGCTTCGGCAGGCTGCTCGCGCGCGCGCCCACATCGTGGGCAGGAACGAGATCAATGGCAGCTCTTCTCCTGCGCCCCGACGCCGTTCTTCCCGGCAGCGACGCGATGACGCCCAAGTTTGGCTGGACGGTCGCGATCGAGAACGGAGCGATCCTCGCCGCCGGGCCGGATGCGGCCGAGGCCGTGCCAGGCGCCGAGACCCTCTCCCTTCCGGGCTGCCTCCTGATGCCTGGGCTCGTCAATGCCCACCAGCATGGCCGCGGCCTCACACAGGTGCAGCTCGGCTTCCCCGACCTGATCCTCGAGGCGTGGCAGACTCTGAAGCGTCGGCGCGGCTGGCTTGACCCGGCAGCGATGGTGCCGCTTGCGGCGCTGCGCATGCTCGCCGCCGGCACGACCGCCTGCATCCACGCCAACACCGCCTGGGGCCGGGCGAACCAGGAGGACGACCTCCTTCGCACCATCGACGCCTACGACGCGGCGGGCCTGCGCGCCATCGTCGGCGTCGGCGTACAGGACCGGGCGAGCCTCGTCTTCCCCGCCGAGGAGCAGAGCGCGTTCTTCGCCTCGCTTCCGGAGGCGCTGCGCGCCGTCGTCGGCGAGCCTGACCCGCCGGTGTTCGCGCGCACCGCTGCCGAGGCGGAGGCGCTGTTCGACAGGCTTGCCGAACGGCTTCCCGCGCACGGGCGGATCGGCCTCTGCTTCGCCCCTGCGGGCCCGCAATGGGTGAGCGACGGCGTGTTCGAGGCGGTAGCGGCGGCGGCGCGACGCCGGGGAGCGCCGCTGCACCTGCACGCGCTCGAGAGCGTGGCGCAGGCCGGTGCGGCGCAACGGCTCTACCCCGAAGGCACGCTCGCCCGGCTTGCGTCACTCGGCGTGCTCGGGCCGGCGACGTCGATCGCCCATGCCGTGCACGTGACGGGGCGGGAGGCGACGATCGCCGCAGAGACCGGAACGATCCTGGTGCGAAACCCCTCGAGCAATCTCCGTCTCGGCTGCGGTGCGGCACCGCTCGCGGAGTGGCTCGCCGCCGGTGTCCGCGTCGCCATCGGTACCGACAACCAGACCCTCGATGACACCGAGGACCTCTGGACCGAGCTTCGCCTCGCCGCGGCGCTCGCGGCACTGCCCTCCTGGCACGCGCCGCCGCGACCGGACCCGGCGACCCTGCTTCTGATGGCGACCGAGAACGGCGCCGCGGCGCTCGGGCTCAGCGGACGGATCGGCCGGATTGCGCCCGGGTTCCGGGCCGATCTCGTCGCGCTCGACCTCGAGAGGCTCCGCGGCGCCTATGCCGATCCGGGCCTGCCGCTCGAATCCCTTCTTACGGCCCGGGCCTCGGCCGCTTCGGTGCGCATGACCATGGTGGACGGCCGGGTGCTGTACCGTGACGGGGAGTTCCCCCACCTCGACGCGGACGCTGTCGCCGCAGCGGCGGCTCGGGCGGCGGAAGGCTCGCGCGCGGTGGTGGCCGAGCGCGAGGAGCGTGTGGCGCAGCTCGTCGAGGCCGTCGCCGCCTTCCACCGCGCCCGCTGGCGCTGAGCCCGCGGGCCTCCGGCGAAGACCGGCGCGCGGGCGTCAGGCGAAGGCGAGCCTCGGAAGCCAGAGAGCGATCCCGGGAAAGATCATCAGAAGCGCGGTGAGCAGGGCGAGCATCGCGAGATAGGGAAGCGCGCCCACGATCACATCGCCGACCGACCCGCCGCCGCGTACGCCCTGGACCACATAGAGGTTCATCCCCACAGGCGGGGTGATCAGCGCCATCTCGCACATCATCACGAGGAAGATCCCGAACCAGACCGGATCGATTCCGTAGGCGGTGACGATCGGGAACACGATCGGGATCGTTCCGACCATCATCGAGAGCGTCTCGAGGAAGCAGCCGAGCACGAGATAGAAGGCGACGAGGACGATCAGGAACGCGGTCGAATCGAGCCCGAGCGAGGTGACGAACCGCGTCAGAGCCTGCGGCACGCCGAGGATGCCGAGGACGAAGTTGAGGTAGAATGCCGCGGCGACGATCAGCACGATCATCGCAGTGACGGAGACGGTCGTCTCGCACGCGCTGGCGACGAGGCGAAGAGTGAGCCGCCCCTGAGCGAGCGCGAGCACGAGGGCGGCGACCACGCCGACGGCAGCGCTCTCCGTCGGCGTCGCCCAGCCGGCGTAGATGCTTCCCATCACCACGATGAAGAGAGCAAGCGGCGGAGCGAGATCGACGATCCCGCGCAGCCGGACGGAGAGCGGCGTGAGGGGCTCGCGCCCTCCCGCCAGCGCCGGCCGAAGCCGGCAGAGGACCGCCGTCACCGCCATGAACATCGCCATCAAGAGAAGCCCGGGTACCACGCCGGCGGCATAGAGCCTGCCCACCGAGGTGTTCGTCATCGCGCCATAGATGATCATGTTGATCGAAGGCGGGATCAGGATGCCGAGCGTCGCCCCGCCGGCGATCGAACCGAGCACGAGCCGCTGGTCGTAGCGGCGGTCGGCGAAGGCGGGGAGAGCGACCGTGCCGATCGTTGCCGCTGTCGCGACCGAGGAGCCGGAGACGGCGGCGAAAATCGCCGACGCGCCGATATTGGTGTGGAGCAGGCCCCCTGGAAGCGGCCCGAGCCAGAGGGCAAGCGCGCGATAGATCCGATCCGTGATCCCGCCCTTCACGAGAAGCTCGCCCATCAGAACGAAGAGCGGAACGGCGAGCAGAGTGAAACTGTCGGTCGCGGCCCAGATCTGCGTGCCGAGAGCATTGATCACCGGCTCGCCGAGATAGAGTGCCGCGCCGAGCAGGGCGACGGCAGCCATCGCCACCGCGACGTGCACCCCGAGCCCCATCAGCCCGAGCATGATGGCGAAACCGATCGCCGCCTGGGTGACGCCGAAGCCGCTCATCGCGACGCCCCCGTCCCGTTCTGGTCCGCGAGGGCTCCGCCCGTCTCGGCGGCGATCTCCTCCGCGATGGTGGGAGGCCCGTACCAGGCATTGAGCTGGGCGGCACGCCCCCGCAGGGCGAGTAGTGCGGCGTGTAGCGCCTGCAGCACCGAAACGACCGCGAAGGTGACAAGGCCTGCCATCCAGGCGCCCTGCGGGATCCAGAGCGGCACCTGAAGGGGCGAGTTCGACACCGACATGAAGAAGAGGCTGTCCCCGAGCACCGCCCGGCCGCGCAGCGCGGCGAACACGGCGAAGGCCGCGATCGCCGCCGCGGCAAGCAGGTTCACGAGCGCCCGGAGCGGGCGCGGCATGGCGGCGAGGGCGAGTTCGATCCGCGTATGACGCCGCTCGGCCAGAGCGTGGGCGAAGCCGAAGGCCGCGAGCACCGCGAGCGTGTAGCCGCCGATCTCATCCGTGCCCTGGAGCGAGATGCCGAAATACCGGCGCGCGACGATGTCGACGCACACGAGCAGGCTGTAGCCGAGCAGCCAGACGCCGCAGAGGACCGCGAGCAGGCGTGTCGCTGGCCTGAGGCGCAGCACCAGAGGGTTCGGGGGCGAGGTCATTGCCGGCAAGGGAGAGTGGGGGGCCGTTTCTGCATGGGGGTCCGAGACGCGCTCGAAGAGGCAACGCGTGACGAAAAGCGTGACGATCGGACAGCAAGATCGGTGCCAGAGGGCAAGTGCGGGCCGAAGCACCGGCAGCCGCGCGGATCGAAGGGCCGGTGCGCACCCCTCGCCTGCGCGCGGCTGCGGCGGCGCCTGACACGACGTCGCTCGGACAGGCGGCAGATGCCGAAGGCGTGGGCAACCGACGACCCGGACGATGTCGTCCGGTGCGTCGTCCCCTCACGGCTCCTTCTGCGGGCGGATGCCTAGCCCGCTCCGTTCACGGAACGGTCCTCGCCGGGGGGGGTCAACGAAAACGGAGCCGATCGCAGCACGGCGGACCCCTGGGAGGCTGGTGCCGATCGGGTTGCCGCCGACCCGCGGCGCGCCTCGCGCCTCAGAGCGGAAGGCGGCCGAGGCGCAGGAACTGTGTCTCGCCCGAGGTGCCGTCCACGCCGTCATTGTCGGTCACAGCGAAGGCCTCGCCTGCGGCGTCGATCGTGAACCCTTCGAGCTTCTCGAGCACCGTGCCGAAGGAGGCGGCGAGATCGGGCACGACGTCGCGCACGAGCCGCTTGGTGACGACCGGCACCTCGGCGGCACCCGGCTCGGCCGGCCTAAGCCCCGCGAGCGAGATCGCGTAGAGGCGCTTGATCGCGCCCTCTCCCCACTGGTTATTGCGCTCGATCACGATGAACCGATCCTGCCCAACGGCGGTGATCTCCGACAGCCCCATCCACCCTCGAGGTGTCGGGTCGAGCGGATAGCGGAGCACGCCCCAGCGTCGGTCCGCGGGGCGCCAGAGCAGCAGCTTCACGAAGCCCTTGGGATCATCCCGCCACTCGCGCTGCACCGCGATCACGATCGTCTCGTTCGCTCCCTCGCCCACGGCCGCCACCCCCTCGAAGCCGAACCGCACGGCGTGACGCGCGAGCTCCTCGGGCAGGCGGATGTCCTCCTCGATCGCGCCGGTGGAGGACACGCGCAGGAGCCGGTTCTCGGTCGGCCGTTCCGCGCGCTCGGGGTTGCCTTCGGAGACGAGCCAGAACCCGCCGCTCGCGCGCGCGGCGATCCCCTCGATGTCGAGGTCCGCGGCCGGGCGGCCATTCTCCGTGACGACAGTGGAGGCGACGATCCTCGCCGGCCCCTCGCCACCCGCTTCGATCGTGAGGATCTGCGCCTCGGCATAGAAACTGTCGGTAACGGCATAGAGCCTGCCAGGGATGGAACGATCCGCGGCAAGGCCGGAGAGTGCTCCCCACCCGATCGGGGCGCCGTCCGGCCCGTCCTCCGAGACGATCGTGGGATAGCGTGCGGGGCCGGGGCCCAGGCGGTAGAGGGTGATGGTCGAGCGCAGCCCCGTCTCGGGATTGTCCACTTCTCCGGCCACGACGAACAGGCCGCGCGAAGGGATGGCGAGAAGCCCCTCGGGCCCCACACCGGTCGGCAGCGCCTGGAGGAACTCGGGCACTTGCCCCGGCCCCCGGTCGCGGTAGACGGCGACGAGCGAGGCGCGTTCGAGGCCGACGAAGATCAGCCGGTCAGAGCCGAAGGTCGCCACCTCGATCCCTTCTGGCTCGGCACCTCTGCTGCCGGCACGACGCTCAGGAAAGTGTCCGAGCCGGATCGCGAGCCGCTCGAGAGCGTTGCCGCTGTCGAACTCGACCGCACCGGAGACGTTGAAGATCGTGAAGCCGCGCGACCCGCCCTGGTAGTCGCCCTCGTTGGCGGTCACGAACCGCGTCTCGTCGAGCCATTTCACTGCATCCGGCTCGCGCCTGACGTTCTCGAGCGCCTGGGTGGGGCGGATCACGCCGTCGCGGCGGGCATCGACGCCCGAGAGCGTGACCGTACCGGCAGAAAAATGACGCAGCACGCGGCCCGAGGCGACATCGACGATGACGATGTGGTTGTTCTCCTGAAGCGTCACCACCGCCTCGCCGCGCGTATTGACATCGACGAACTCGGGCTCCGGATCCTCGGGAGCGACCTCGGCGAGGCCCGTGAGATCGACGCGGCGAAGCCCCGCACAGTCGAGCCCCTCCGCCGAAAGAGGGAGGATCGCCAGCCACCCGGGCGGAAGCTGCGGCAGACGCCCCCGGTCACGACTCTCATCGCGCTCGTTCTCGATCGCGATCACGAGGAACCTGCCGTCATGCGTCACCGCCGTCGCGTCGGGCTGGCCGCCGAGCTCGCAGCGGCCGAGGATGCGGCGCGAGGCGACGTCGATCGTTGAAACGAAGCCCGAGGGGCGATCCTTCGCCGGCGAGGTGTCGCTCACCACATAGGCACGGGGACCATGCGCCACGACCGACGTCGTCTCGCCCTCGAGAGCGAGAAATCCGGCGGGCCGCGGGGCGACCGGGTCGGTGATGTCGACGAACCCGAGACCGTTCTGCTCGCCATCGACATAGATCAGGAGCGTCCCCTCGGCGGCGGCGGTGACGATCTCGGCAACGGATTTCCGCGCGCGATCACGCTCAGGCAGAAGGTTGCGCACGACCTCGAAAGTCGCAATCCGGTTGAAGACCGGCCGCTCACCCGCTGCGCTCCCCTGGGCGCTGGCGACCACGGGCACGAGAAGGAGCGGCATCACGACGGCGAGCGCAACACGCATGTCATCATTCCGTCATATAGTTGCCGGAGCGTCACGAAGCGTGACCACGGCATGATGCGGTGCGTTGCAAGGGGCGTCGGCGTGGCAGAGGGCTCGGCGGTACCAACGCGGGAGGGGACCGTTAGGAGAGCTTGCGCCGGCCGCATGACGCCAGGGCAGCCGGATCGTCAGCGGCGACGCGCGTCAGGCAGCGGCGCGTTGGCGCCACGCCTCCTCCATCGCGCGGCGATAGCGCGTCGCGTCGTCGTCCTTCGCGCGCACATCCGCCCAGCCGATGATCGCTCCGGACGCGACAGGGCGTGTGAGCGTCACGCCATGGGCGAGGCCGATCGGCAGCGCCCCGATCGCGAGTGAGCGCGAGGCGGGCACAACCTTGCCCCAGACGGTCGAACCGCCCTCGCCGTCGAGCACCGTCCCGAGCGGAAGATCGCGCTTGGCGACGGCGACGACATCGGCCCTGAACGCCTCCGGCGCACCTGTCGGCTCGCCCCGCAGTGCGACAGACGCGACCGAGATGCCGAGCTCGAGACCGATGAAGTGGTAGGGGCGCCACAGTGCGGCATAGCGGCCGGAGGGGTCGGTGCGCATGCCGTATTCGGTAAAGCAGCGGCGCACATACTCCGTCTCGCCCTCGAACACGGCATAGACGCCCCAGCGCAGGTCACGCGAGACCGCCCTGCCGTCCCGTTCCAGGGACGACACGACCTCGACCATCCCCTTCCCCGCGAGAACCCCGCCCTCGGAAGCAGGCGTCAGGATCAGGGGCAGGTCGTCGACACCGCAGGGCGGAAACAGGAGACCGTCCTGTGGCGCGGCAAGCCCTGTCGCGTTCGCCACTGCGGCCATCTCGATCCCGCTCTTCGTTCCGTCGATGAAGGAGTTGAACATCCGCGGGTTCATCCCCCCAGCCGCCGCTGCTTCGGGGCTGATCCCGTAGTGGCTCCACACCGTCTCCGGCGTGGAGGCATGATAGGCGGGAAGATATTTCGTTCCCTTGCCCGCAGCAGTGACGGTGAAGCCCGCCGTGCGCAGCGTATCGACGAGTTCGCACACGAGAGCGGGCTGGTCGCCATAGGCAAGGCTGTAGACGACGCCCGCCTTCGCGGCTTCAGCCGCGAGCGCAGGGCCTGCGAGCACGTCCGCCTCGACGTTGACCATCACCACGTGCTTGCCGGCGGCGATCGCCGCCCGGGCATGGGCGATCCCGGAAGCGGGGTGGCCGGTCGCCTCGACCACGACCTCGATGCGCGGGTCGGCAACCATGGCGAGGGCGTCCTCCGTCAGCCAGATCGCCCGCCGGGCGATGGCGTCGTCGAGGGTCGAAGCGGCGAAGCGCTCCGGCGACCAGCCGATGCGCGTGAGGTTCGCCCGCGCACGCTCAGGCGCGAGATCGGCGATCGCCGCGACGTGCAGCCCGGGCGTGCGCGGCACCTGGGCAAGGAACATCGAGGCGAACTTGCCGCAGCCGATGAGGCCGATCCGCACCGGCCGCCCCGCCGCTTCCCGTGCCGTCAGCTTCGCGTGCAGGTTCACTGCTCCCTCCCCTCTCTCGATCAGAGCACAAGCCTAGCCGGGCGCGGGGCGAGCGTGGAGGGAGGGCCGGCGAGAGCACGCGCTGTCCTCGTGACGGGCGCGCAGCACAGGGCAGCGGCATCGAGAGGATCGGCGCCGAAGGCTCCGAGAGCGGCGCCCCGACGCAGCCGCCGGCCGGCTCGCGGTGTCGGGCGAAGCCCTACCGAAGCCGGGAGACCGTTGCGCTCGGCCTTCGCTTCTGCCATTCCGGAGCGGGCCGGCCGCCCTGCCCGGTGCGCCCGGCCGCGGCAGGGAGAGCACGAGGGGAGACGGCGTGGACTACGCGCTGCAGCAGCTCGTCAACGGGCTCACGCTCGGCATGATCTACGGGCTGATCGCGCTCGGCTACACGATGGTCTACGGCATCATCGGCATGATTAACTTCGCCCATGGCGACGTGTTCATGGTCGGCGCCTTCATCTCTCTCATCGCCTTTCTGCTGCTCGGCATGGGCGGCATCACCGCCGTGCCGATCGCGCTTGTGGTCGTGCTCGCGCTTGCGATGGGCTTCACCGCGCTCTACGGCTTCGCCGTGGAGCGGATCGCGTATCGGCCGCTGCGCGGATCGTTTCGGCTGGCTCCGCTGATTTCGGCGATCGGCATGAGCATCTTCCTGCAGAACTTCGTCCAGGTAAGTCAGGGCGCTCGCGTCAAGCCGCTCGAGCCCGTGGTCCAGGGCGGGTTCATCCTGCACCAGGGCGAGCAGGTCTCGGTCTCGATCAGCATCATGCAGATCCTGATCATCCTGACGACGCTTGTGGTGCTTGCGGCGTTCACCGTCATCGTCGCGCGCACGCCGCTCGGCCGGGCAATGCGCGCCTGCGAGCAGGACCAGAAGATGGCGCGTCTGCTCGGAATCGACACCGACCGCACGATCAGCCTCACCTTCGTCATCGGCGCGGCGCTGGCCGCTGTCGCGGGCATGATGTACCTGCTCTACTACGGCGTGATCGACTTCTTCATCGGCTTCGTCGCGGGCGTGAAGGCGTTCACGGCCGCCGTGCTGGGGGGCATCGGCTCGCTGCCTGGCGCTGTCCTGGGCGGGCTTCTGATCGGCCTGATCGAGACCTTCTGGTCGGCCTATTTCTCCGTGCAGTACAAGGACGTCGCCGCCTTCTCGATCCTCGCGCTCACCCTGCTCTTCATGCCCTCCGGCCTGCTCGGGCGGCACGAGGTCGAGAAGGTCTGACAGCGTGGCGCAGCGGAGCATCGCGCACATCGTCAAGGATGCCGGGCTTGCCGCGCTCGTCGCGCTCGGGGTCGGCGCGCCGCTGCTTGGGCTCAAGACCGAGGCGGCCGGGCGCGGCCTGACGCTCGTCCCCCGCCCTGGGCTTCTCCTCGCGGCTGTCGCGGCCGTATTCCTCGGCCGGCTCCTGTTCTGCCTGTTCCTCGCGGGCCGCGAGGCGAAGGCGGGACGTGCGGTCGAGGCGCTGCCGCGGATCGGCCCCTCGCCTCTTGCG
The DNA here is from genome assembly GCF_019203965.1 of Elioraea tepida. Taxonomy (NCBI): domain Bacteria; kingdom Pseudomonadati; phylum Pseudomonadota; class Alphaproteobacteria; order Acetobacterales; family Elioraeaceae; genus Elioraea; species Elioraea tepida. The sequence continues at coordinate 70,556 of NZ_CP076448.1, read as the reverse complement.
CGGGTCGGCCGGATGGTGGCGCCCGTGCTGCTCGCGCTCGCCCTGTTCCTGCCGCTCCTCCCAGGTGTCGGACGTTACGAGATCGATCTCGGAACGCTCGTGCTGACCTACGTGATGCTTGGCTGGGGGCTCAACATCGTCGTCGGCCTCGCCGGGCTGCTCGATCTCGGCTATGTCGCCTTCTACGCCGTCGGTGCCTACGGCTATGCGCTGATGGCGAAGTTCCTCGACCTCTCCTTCTGGGCGGCGCTTCCGCTCACGGGCCTGATCGCCGCTGCCTGGGGAATCCTGCTCGGCTTTCCGGTGCTGCGTCTTCGCGGCGACTATCTCGCCATCGTCACGCTCGCCTTCGGCGAGATCATTCGTGTCGTGCTCCTCAACTGGACGACGCTCACTGGCGGGCCGAACGGCATGAGCGGGATCCCCCGCCCCACCTTCTTCGGCCTGCCCTTCTCGATGGCGGGTGGAGAGGGAACCTTCGCCGGCTTCTTCGGCATCGAACCGTCGCCGCTGCACCGGATCGTCTTTCTCTACTACCTCATCCTCGTGCTCGCGCTGATCACCAACCTCGTCACGCTGCGGCTGCGGCGCCATCCGATCGGGCGCGCGTGGGAGGCGCTCCGGGAGGATGAGATCGCCGCGCGCGCCCTCGGCCTCTCGGTCGTTGCGGTGAAGCTCACCGCTTTCGCCACGGGCGCGATGTTCGGCGGCTTCGCGGGGGCCTTCTTCGCCACGCGCCAAGGCTTCATCAGCCCGGAAAGCTTCACCTTCATCGAGAGCGCGTTGATCCTCGCCATCGTCGTTCTCGGCGGGATGGGAAGCCAGCTCGGTGTCGCGATTGCCGCGACGCTGATGATCGGCGGTTTCGAGGTGTTCCGCGGCCTCGACGAATATCGCATGCTGGTGTTCGGGCTTGCCATGGTCGCGATCATGGTCTGGCGCCCCCGCGGCCTCGTCGCCTCGCGCGAGCCCTCCGTCAGCCTGGGCACGCAGCGCGCCATTGCGGCCGAGCACGTCGCGGAGGGCAGAGGGTGAGCGCGCCGATCCTCGCCGTCGAGGGGCTCACGATGCGTTTCGGCGGTCTCGTCGCGGTCGATCAAGTGGCCTTCGCGGCACGACGGGGCGAGATCACAGCGATCATCGGGCCGAACGGCGCTGGGAAAACCACCGTCTTCAACTGCCTCACCGGGTTCTACCGGCCGACGGCAGGAAGCATCACGATCACCCACGCCGACGGCGCAACGTTCCGGCTCGAGCGCCTGCCGCAGCACCGGATCGCGCGCGACGCGCGGATCGCCCGAACCTTCCAGAACATCCGCCTGTTCGGCGGCATGACGGTGCTCGAGAACCTGATGGTGGCGCAGCACAACCGGCTGATGCGCGAAGGCGGGCGCCTCCCGCTCGCTCTTCTCGGCATCGGCCCGTTCCGACGCCGCGAGAGGGAGGCGATCGACCGTGCCCGTTTCTGGCTCGACAGGACCGGGCTCCTCGAGCGGGCGGACGATGCCGCAGCAAGCCTTCCCTACGGCGCGCAGCGTCGGCTCGAGATCGCGCGGGCGATGTGCGCCGAGCCGGAGCTGCTCTGCCTCGACGAGCCGGCGGCAGGGCTCAATCCGCGCGAGAGCGAGGAGCTGAACACGCTTCTGCGCTTCATCCGCGACCACGGGGCGGACGGCGGCGGCTGCTCGATCCTCTTGATCGAGCATGACATGTCGGTGGTGATGACGATCTCCGACCACATCGTCGTGCTCGACTACGGCCGCAAGATCGCCGACGGCACGCCGGCCGAGGTGCGCGAGGACCCGAAGGTGATCGCCGCCTATCTCGGCGTCGAGGAGGAGGAGGCGATCGCGGTCGATGCGGAGCTCCATCGGCAATGACGGCGGCGCAGCCCGAGGCACCGCTGCTTTCGCTTTCGGGCGTGACCACCGCCTATGGCTCGATCGTCGCTTTGCGCGACGTGTCGCTCGAGGTGATGCCGGGCGAGATCGTGACCCTGATCGGCGCCAACGGCGCGGGCAAGTCGACCCTGATGATGACGATCTGCGGCAGCCCTGCGCCGCTGAGCGGGCGGATCCTGCACGCGGGCGAGGACATCACCGGCATGCCGACACACCTCATCATGCGCCGCGGCATCGCGCATGCTCCCGAGGGGCGGCGGATCTTCCCGCGCATGACCGTGCTCGAGAACCTCCGGATGGGGGCCGAGGTGCTCGGCACCGCCACCTTCGAGGAGGATCTCGAGCGTGTCTGCACCCTGTTTCCCAGGCTCAGGGAGCGGCTCGGCCAGCGCGGCGGCACGCTTTCGGGCGGCGAGCAGCAGATGCTCGCGATCGGCCGGGCGCTGATGAGCCGGCCGCGGCTTCTCCTTCTCGATGAGCCCTCGCTCGGGCTTGCGCCGATGCTGGTGCGCCAGATCTTCGCGGCGATCCGCGAGCTCAATCGGACCACCGGGCTCACCGTGCTCCTGGTCGAGCAGAACGCTTGGCATGCGCTGAGGCTCGCCCATCGCGGCTATGTGCTTGTCAACGGCCGGATCACCATGAGCGGAACGGGAGCGGAGCTGCTCGCTCGGCCTGACGTTCGGGCGGCCTATCTCGAGGGCGGCAGGGCCTGAAGGGGCTCGACCCCTTCCCCGCCGACGGCGATCTGTCCTAGCCTCACGACAAGGGCCGCCGCGCGCGGCCGCAACCAGAAAGGGAGACAAGCATGTTCCGCAGAACGCTCGTCGCGGCTGCCGCCGCGTGTGCGCTGCTTGCCGGCAGCGGGCTTGCGCAGGCGCAGATCCGCATTGCGACCGCAGGGCCGATGACCGGCCAGTACGCTGCCTTCGGGGTGCAGATGAAGGCCGGCGCCGAGCAGGCGGTGGCGGACATCAACGCTGCCGGCGGCGTGCTCGGCCAGCAGCTCGTGCTCGAGATCGGCGACGATGCCTGCGACCCGCGCCAGGCCGTCTCGGTCGCGAACAATCTCGTGTCGCGCCGGGTCCAGTTCGTCGCCGGGCATTTCTGCTCAGGCAGCTCAATCCCCGCCTCGAAGGTCTATGCCGAAGAGGGCGTGCTGCAGATCAGCCCGGCCTCGACCAACCCGCGCTATACCGACGAGGGAAGCTGGAACACGTTCCGCGTCTGCGGCCGTGACGACCAGCAGGGCCTTGTCGCGGCGAACTACATCCTGAGCAATCTGCGCGGCAAGCGCGTGGCGATCCTCCACGACAATTCCGCCTACGGCAAAGGCCTCGCCGACGAGGTCAAGAAGGTGATGAATGCGGGTGGCATGCAGGAGACGCTCTACCAGGCCTATGTCGCCGGCGAGCGCGACTACTCCGCCCTCGTCTCCCGCCTCCAGCAGGCCAATATCGAGGTCGTGTATTTCGGCGGCTACCACACCGAGACCGGGCTGATCGTGCGGCAGATGCGCGAGCGCGGGCTGCAGGCGCTTGCGATCGGCGCCGACGCGCTTGTCACGAACGAGTACTGGCAGATCACCGGGCCCGCCGGCGAGGGCACGCTGATGACCTTCTCGTCTGACCCGCGCAAGCGCCCAGCGGCGGCCGATGTCGTGGCGAAGTTCCGCGCCCGCAACATCGATCCCGAGGGCTACGTGCTCTACACCTATGCCGCGATCCAGATCTGGGCCGAGGCCGCGAAGCGCGCCGGCACGACCGACCCGCGCCGCGTTGCCGAGACCCTGAAGGCGCAGGGGCCGTGGCAGAGCGTGCTCGGGCCGATCAGCTTCGACCGCAAGGGTGACGTGACGCAGCCCGACTACGTGTTCTACGTCTGGCGCGGCGGCAGCTACAGCGAAATGTGATCGCCGGCGCCGCGCGCCGTTTTGCCGCTGAGACGGGGCCGTCCGCGGCACGCGGGCGGCCCTTCTTCGTTCCACACGTCACCGGGTCCGGTCGGCCTCCCGGCCTCGCCGCCCGGGACCTGAGCTTCGCGCGAGGCTCAGGGCGCGGTCCCGCGTGCCTCGGCCGTGTGCGCCTCGACCGCGTCCATCACATAGCCGGCATAGGTGAGCGCCGCGCCGGCATTGAGAGCGATCGCCACACCCAGCGCCTCGGCGATCTCCTCCCGCGTCGCCCCGGCCTTCAGAGCCGCCTCCACGTGGGCGTTGATGCAGCCTTCGCAGTGGGTGGTGATGGCGACACCGAGAGCGATGAACTCACGCGTCTTGGCATCGAGGTGCTTCGTCTGCTTCGAGGCGTGGTTCAGTGCGCCGAAGCCCTTGATGATCTCGGGGTGTGCCTTCGTCAGATGCGCGACTGCGCCGCGCAGCGTGGTGCGGAAGCCGAGCCAGTCCTTGAGCATGCTCTCCCCTTTCCGGTCGTGACGCCCGCACGGTCGCTTGCCGCGAACGCCAACGCCTTGACAGGGATCAAGCCGCGAGGGCGCGCGCGAACACGGCCGGGTCGACATTGCCGCCGGAGACGATCACGCCGATCACCGCTCCCTTGAGGCTCACGGTGCCGTAGAGTACAGCCGCGAGCGCTACCGCACCGCCCGGCTCGACGACGAGCTTGAGATGGTCGAAGGCGAAACGGATCGCGCGCAGGACGTCACCGTCCGGCACCACGGCCGCACCATGCACCCGGCCGAGCGTGACCGCGAAGGTGAGCTCGCCCGGTGTCGGTGCGAGCAGCGCGTCGCACAGGGTCGAGCCGCCCGGGGCGTTGCGCTGCCGCGCCTTCGCCGCGAAGGAGCGCGCATGATCGTCATGCCCCGCGGGCTCGACCGCGATCACCGCCGCCCCTTTTGCCGCCCCCTCGACGGCGAGCGCCGAGCCGGCGAGCAGCCCGCCGCCGCCGGTGCAGACGAACAACGCATCAAGCCGCAGGCCCGCAGCGGCGGCGTCCTCGATCAGCTCGAGCGCCGCCGTGCCCTGGCCCGCGATCACGTCCGCGTCGTCAAAGGGCGGCACAAGCGTCGCGCCTGTCTCGTCGGATAGCCCGCGCGCGATCGCCTCCCGGTCATCCCTCTCGCGATCGTAACGGACGATCCGCGCCCCCCACCTCTTCGTGCTCTCGACCTTGATCGCGGGGGCATCGGACGGCATCACCACGGTGACGGGCGCGCCGAACATCCGCCCGGCCGCGGCGCATGCCTGGCCGTGGTTGCCGGAGGAATAGGTCACCACGCCCCGCCGCCGCTCGTCTTCCTCCATGAGCGCGATCCGGTTTGTGGCGCCGCGCAGCTTGAAGGAGCCGGTGCGCTGTAGCGGCTCGGGCTTGATGAGAACGGTCGCGCCGGTCGCTTCGTCCAGCACGGGGCTGCGGAGCGTCGGCGTGCGCACGATCCGCCCCGCAAGTCGCTCGCGCGCTGCGAGCACGTCCGCGAAGGTCGGGAGCTTCACGTCCATCCCTCAGGCGCAGTGCTCACGTCTCTCCCTCCTCCTCCATCGGCTCGAGATCGACCGAGACCGAAAGCGAATGCGCCCCGCCTCCGAGCAGAACGCCGCGAACCGGCGAGACATCCGCATAGTCCCTGCCCCAGCCCAGGACGACGTGCTCGTCCCGCACCACGAGATCGTTCGTCGGGTCGAGATCGACCCACCCATGCCCTGGCCCGAGCCAGGCGCCGACCCAGGCGTGCGACTGGTCAGCCCCCTGACGACGCGGCTCGCCGGGGCGCGGCCGGGTGCGCACATAGCCCGAGACGTAGCGCGCGGGCAGCCCAAGATGTCGCAGGCCCGCGATCATCACGTGCGCGAAATCCTGGCAGACTCCGGCGCAGGAGGCGATCACCTGTGCGACGGGCGTGGACACGGTGGTCACGCCCGGGCGGAAGGTGAAGTCGCGCCTGATCCGCGACTGGAGCTCGAGCAGCCCCTCGAGGATTGGCCGACCGGCCGGGAAGCTTTCCGCAGCGTAGGCGCCGGCCGCCGGGTCCGCCGGCGCCATCGGGCTTGGTGCGGCGAACTCGGACGCACGCCAGCCCTCGCCGCCGGGCCGTGCAGTGATCGCCGCAACCTGCTCCCACGGCAGCGTCGCCGACGCCGAAGGAGGCGGGGGGAACGCGACCTCCACCTCGGCGCGGAGGGTAACGCTGAAGCAATCATGCGGCGTCTCGATGAACATCCAGGTGACGTCGTTGCCGAAATGGTCCGGCCCCGTTCTCAGCCGCACCGGCTCCGGCTCGGCCGCAAGCGCGGCCGCAAGCACCACCTGGCCTGGCAGGGCACGCGGGGTGAGGTGGAGGAGGTGGCTCGCGAGGTCGACCATCTCGCCATAGTGGTAGGTCGTGGTATGGCGGACCCGGTAGCGCATCTCCCCTTCCCTCAGCCTTCCGCCTGTTCCTCGCCCACGCCGAGGGCCTGCGCCACCGGGACGTGGCTGAAATAGCGCCGCGCGATCGCCTCCGACAGCGCGCCGACCTGAGCTGAGAGGGCCCTGAGCCGGGCCGGAAGGCGAACCGCCTCGACGGCCGGCTCCGACGCAGCCGCGACGGCCTCGACCATCGCCTCGGCCTCGGCGCGCAGCGCCCCGGCGGTGCGGGCGAGATCGCCCTCCGGCAGGCCTTGGACTTCGGCGAGCCTTCGCTCCACCGCCTCGAGCTGATAGGCGACCGAGCGCGGGTTCCCCGGGTCGGCAAGAACGAGGTCGAGCACAGGGCCCGGCTGGAGGACGGAGAGGTAGCGCGCACGGTAGGTGATGGCGCTGTCGCAGAGCTCGATCGCGAGCCTCAGGCCAGCCTCGACCCGAGCCGGCGGCTGGTCGAGAGCGTGGGCGAGGTCGCGCGCCGTGTGCATCGCCCGCTCGATCCGCCGGCCGAGGTCGAGGAACAGCCAACCGCCGCCGCGCACCATGTTCTCCGCGGCGAGGCCGGCTAGCCCTGCCGAGAAGCGCAGGATCGCGCCTGCCGCCTCGTTCAGCTCCTCGAGGCCGCGGCAGGCCTCGGCCGCTCGCTCGCGTGCCTCGGCGGCGAAATGAGTGATGGTGGTCCACATGTCGGTCGTGAGCCGGTCGCGCACCGCTCGCGTGAGCCGGCCGACATGGTCGAAGAGCTGGGCGACCGGCCGCCCCGGCAGGCAGACCTCCGCGATCGCGCCCGGAAGTGCGGGGCCATCGGGCGCGGCCGAGGCGACCTCGCGGTCGATCAGCCCGGCATCGGCAAGGCAGCGGGCGAGCGCGCGGAGCTCGGCGAGATCGCGCGGCAGGAGCCAGCCGCGGGCAAGACGCACGATCACGGCGCGAAGCAGGCGCGCGGCATTCTCGAGGCGTTCGACGTAGCGGCCGAGCCAGTAGAGATCATCCGCCACCCGGCTCGGCAGCTCTGCCGAGACGCGGCGGATCGCAAGCGGCGGGAGAGCGAAGGCGGCGGGCCCGACGATGTCGGTGCGATCCTCGCTCAACACCCACACGTCCTTGGCGACCCCCTCGCGCGGCAGGCGGCCGGCGAGGCGATCACCCTCCTCGAGCAGGCGGGCGAGCCCCCCCGGCATCGTCCGCCACGCGCCGGCGCCATCGGCGAGAGCGAAGAGGCGGAGCACGAGCGGCTTCGGCGCGAGACCTTGACCGTCAAGAGCGGGAACGGCGGAGGGCGCGATCGCCTCGGTCGCGGCGAAGTTCGCTGGAGCGGCGCGGATCCGCGCGAGCAGATGGGCGCGGGCGCTATCGCCGAGCTCTCCCGGGTGAAGGGCCGGGGCGGTGCCGTCGAGAGCGGGCCGGATCATCCACCGCTCCGGAGCGGCAAGCACGGCGGCGAGTGCCGCCGGGTCGCCGAGCCAGACGGTCGGAACAGAGGGAAGGCGCAAGGGCTCGCCGAGCAGATGCTTGGCAAGACGCGGCAGGAAGGCGGCGAGTGCCGGTGCCTCGGCGAGGTGGCTTCCTGGATCGTTCAGAACCTTCACCCCGCCCGCGCGCATGGCATCGAGAAGACCGGGCACGCCGACGGCGCTGTCGGGCGAAAGCTCGAGCGGGTCGACATGGCGCCCCTCGACCTGGCGCACCAGCACATGCACACGCTGCAGCCCCTTGAGAGTCTTGAGGAACACCGCCCCGTCACGCGCCGTGAGATCACCCCCTTCCACGAGCGCGCAGCCGAGCTCGCGCGCGAGGAACACGTGCTCGACCCAGCTCGCGTGGGCCGCGCCGGGCGTGAGCAGACCGATTCGCGGGTTATCGCTGCCCGGAGGAGCGGCGCGCTGGAGGCTGTCGAGCCAGTGGTCGAAGAAGGGGCGGAGCTGGCGCACCTGGACGAAGCGGAACGCCTCCGGCATCACGCGGGCGACCATGCGGCGGTTCTCCCGGGCAAAGCCGAGCCCGTTCGGGGCGCCCGTGCGGTCGGCGAGCACCTGCCACTCTCCCCTCGAATTCCGGATCAGATCCACCGCCATCAGGTGGATGATCGGGCCGGCGGGTGGGACGGGCGCCCGGCAGGGGCGGAGGAAGGCAGGGTTCGCGAACACGAGCGCGGGCGGGAGAAGGCCCGCGGCAAGCAGGTGCTGCGGCCCGTAGAGGTCGGCGAGAATGGCCGAGAGCAGCGCCGCCCGTTGCGCGAGGCCCGCTTCCAGGGCGGCGAACTCGCCTGCCGGAAGCACCATCGGCAGCGGGTCGCAGCGCCAGGGCCGTTGCGCCGGCCCCTGGCCCGGGTCTGCCGGCAGGACGGTGGCGATCCCCTCCTCCTCAAAGGCACGGTCGAGGCGTCGGGCGCGGTCAGCCAGCCCTCCCTGGGGAAGGCTCGCGAGCAGGCCGACGAGTCCACGCCAGTGCGGCCTTATCCCGCCGCGGCCATCGACCATCTCGTCATAGAACGGAGGCGGGTTCGCCGGCGCGGCCACAGCCGCTCGATCGGGCGTCATGCCTTCACTCTAGACGAGCCGGCGCTGCCGGCCAGGGATGGCGTGGTCCGCCTCAGGCGAAGCGCCTGAGGTCGAGCGTGCAGGGGTGTTCGAGGCTTGCGGTCCCCGCGTCCGCGCCGCGCGGGGGCGGAATCTGCCCAGGCGTGTGCCCTATCGGCAGGAAGCGGGCGCGACGCCGCGCCTCCGCCTCGTTGGCGTTCACCGGGAAGGTCTCGTAGGCGCGCCCCCCCGGATGCGCGACATGCCACGTGCAGCCGCCGAGCGACCGGCCAGACCACGTGTCGTAGATGTCGAACACGAGCGGCCCCTGGGCGCCGATCGTCGGGTGAAGCGCGGAGGGGGGCTGCCAGGCCTTGAATCGGACCCCGGCGACATATTCGCCCTCCGTTCCGGTCGGCGTGAGCGGAACGGCGATGCCGTTGCAGGCGAGCACGAACCGCTCCTCGACCCAGCCCGTGACCCTTGCCTGAACCCGCTCGACCGAACTGTCGACATAGCGGACCGTTCCGCCGGCATAGGCTTCCTCGCCGAGCACATGCCACGGCTCGAGTGCGTGGCGGAGCTCGGGCTCCATGCCCCGGACGACGACGCTGCCGATCCGGGGGAAGCGGAACTCGAGGTGCGGCGCGAACCAGGCAGGGTCGAGCGCGAAACCGTGCCCGGCCAACTCCTCGAGCACGTCGTGGAAATCCTGCGCGACGAAGTGCGGCAGCATGAACTGGTCATGCAGCCGTGTGTTCCAGCGCACGAGCCGGCGCTCATAGGGCTTCGCCCAGAAGGCGGCGATCGCGGCGCGCAGAAGAAGCTGCTGCACAAGGCTCATCCGCGGATGCGGGGGCATCTCGAAGCCGCGGAACTCGACGAGGCCGCGCCGCCCGCCCGGGTTGACCGGGTCGTAGAGCTTGTCGATGCAGAACTCGGTGCGGTGGGTGTTGCCGGTGACGTCGATCAGAAGATTGCGGAACAGCCGGTCGGTCAGCCAGGGCGGGGTCTCCTCTCCGGCGCGGACGCGTCGGAACGCGATCTCGAGCTCGTAGAGGCTGTCCGAGCGCGCCTCGTCGACGCGCGGGTGCTGGCTTGTCGGGCCGATGAACTGGCCGGAGAACAGGTACGACAGCGAGGGGTGGTTGTGCCAGAAGCCGAGGAGTGACTTGAGGAGGTCGGGCCGGCGCAGGAACGGGCTGTCGGCCGGCGTGGCACCGCCGATCACCACGTGGTTGCCGCCGCCCGTGCCGACATGGCGGCCGTCGAGATTGAACTTCTCCGCAACGAGGCCGACCTGGCGTGCCTCCTCGTAGAGCGTGTCGGTTCGCTCGACGAGCTCGTCCCAGCTCCGCGCGGGGTGGACATTGACCTCGATCACGCCCGGGTCGGGCGTGACGGAGAAGTGCAGGAGGCCGGGGTGATAGGGCGGCAGGTAGCCTTCGAGGATCACCTTCCGGTGCGCCTCGGCGGCCGTCTCCTCGATCGCGGCGACGAGGTCGAGCCAGTCCTCGGCGCGCGTGAGGGGGGGCAGGAACACATGCAGGATCCCGCTGCGCGGCTCCACCGTGAGCGCGGTGCGCACGACCTTTGGCTCTTCGCGGCCCGGCTCGGGCGGGCGCTGCTCGACCACGCGCTGGGCGAGGCCCTTATGCCGACAGAGCGCCTCACGCGGCGGCAGCGGCTCGATCGCGGCGAAGGGGTCGCGCACAGGTTCGGCGTCGATCGCCTCCTCGGAGGCCCAAGGCAGGCTCTCAAGCGGCAAGCGGTAGCCGATCGGCGAGTCGCCGGGGATCAGGAACAGCGTTCCCGGACGGAAGAACCACCGGCCCGTCTGCCAGCGCCGCGCGCCGCCCGCCTCGATCCGGCGCAGCGGCAGCACCGTGCCGACCTCCGCGCCGAGCCCCTGGCCGAACACGCTGGCAAGCCGCGCGCGCTCGAGCGGGTCCTTCAGCTTCGCGTCCTCGGCGAGCACGTTGGCGGGAAGCCTCTGCTCGCGCCAGAGATAGTAGTGGACGTCCTCGTAAGCCGGCAGCGCACAGCCGGGATCGACCTGGAGCCGCTCGGCGAGGCGTTCGGCGAAGCGCCTCGCGTCGCGCGCAGTGGCGTTGTCGCGGTCATCGTCGGAGGCGAGAAGGGCCGGGTCGCGCCAGACCGGCTCTCCGTCCGTTCGCCAGTGGACGTAGAGCGCCCAGCGCGGCAGCTGCTCGCCCGGATACCACTTGCCTTGCGCGTAGAGCAGCGCCCCGCCCGGTGACCAGCGGGCGTGCAGACGTCGCAGAAGCCGCCCCGCGAGGCGGCGCTTGGTGGGGCCGAGGGCGTCGGTGGTCCATTCGGGCGCGTCACGATCGGTCGCTGAGACGAAGGTCGGCTCCCCGCCCATGGTCAGGCGCACTGCCCCGCTCTCGAGAGCGCGGTCGACGAGGCCGCCCATGCGGGTGATCGCCTGCCACGCGCTCTCGGTGTAGGGCTTCGTCACGCGCGGGGTTTCCGAGACGCGCGTGACCTTCATCTCGAAGCTGAACTCGGTCTCCGCCTTCTCGAGCGTGCCGGTGATCGGCGCGGCGGAGGCAGGGTCGGGTGTCGCGGCGAGCGGGATGTGGCCCTCTCCGGCGAGCAGGCCCGAGGTCGGGTCGAGCCCGACCCAGCCCGCGCCCGGGAGATAGACCTCGCACCAGGCGTGCAGGTCAGTGAAGTCGGCCGACGGGCCGGCCGGCCCCTCGAGCGGTTTGACGTCGGCGACGAGCTGGATCAGGTAGCCCGAGCAGAACCGTGCGGCGAAGCCGAGATGGCGCAGGATCTGCACAAGCAGCCAGGCCGTGTCGCGGCACGAGCCCTTCCCGTTGGCGAGCGTCTCATCCGGCGTCCAGACGCCGGGCTCGAGGCGCACGATATAGGCGATCTCGCGCGAAAGCCTTGCGTTGAGATCGACCAGGACATCGACGCTGCGGCGGCGGGCGCGCGGGACGGTGGCGAGGAAGGCGGCAAGCCTCGGGCCGGCAGGCTCCAGCCTGCGAAAGGGCGCGAGCTCCTGGTCGAGACGGGGGTCGTAGGCAAAGGGGAAGTGCTCGGCCTCGGGCTCGAGGAAGAAGTCGAAGGGATTGATGGTCGCCATGTCGGCGACGAGGTCGACGGTGACCTCGAAGCGGTCGACCTCTTCGGGAAAGACGACGCGGGCGAGGAAGTTGCCTTGCGGGTCCTGGAGCCAGTTCAGGAAGTGCGGCTTCGGGGCGACGGTGAGCGAATAGCTCAGGATCGGCGTGCGCGCATGCGGCGCGGGCCTGAGCCGGATCGTTTGCGGCCCGAGGGAGACGAGGCGGTCGTAGCGGTAGGAGGTTCGGTGCGTCAGCGCGACATGGATGCTCATCTTTCCCTCGGGGGCTGGATGCGCGAGCGACATAGCACGCGCCGTGCCGGCGGGGAGCGACGCTAACGCCCGCCGCGGCGTGACCGCGCGGCCGCAAGCCCCCTGTCGCCGCCCGGTGCCGGACCGGGGGATCAGGCGAAGCGTCGCGGGTCGGCGAGACGCGCGGCTTCGGCGAGCCCGAGAGCGCCGGGGTCGCGCCCGAGCACCAGAGCCGCCGCGAGCTTCGCGGCCGCCGGGGCGGTCTGGATGCCGTAGCCGCCCTGGCCCGCGGACCAGAAGAACCCCTCCTCCCTCCCCGGCCCGATCGCGAGCGAACGGTCTGGCGTGAAGGTGCGAAGCCCCGCCCAGCGGTGCTCGATCCGCGCCACCGGGAGATCGAGCGCCGCCTGCACACGGTCGATCGCGAGCGCGAGGTCGAGCTCGTCAGGCTGAACGTCGCAAGGCTCGATCGGGGTCTCGTCGGCCGGGGAGAGCATCAGCTTCCGGCGCGCCTCGGGGCGGGCGTACCAGGTGTGGGCGACATCGCCGACGAGCGGCCAGGCGTCGGGGTCGTGCCCGGGCGGGCCATCGACGATCAGGGCGGTGCGTCGCATCGGGGTGAGGCCGAGGGGAGTGACGGAAGCGCGCTTGGCGACGACGTCAGCCCACGCTCCTGCGGCGTTGACCACGACGGCGGCGCAGAAGGCGCCGGCGGGGGTCGCGATCTCCCACATGCCGTTGCGGCGGGTGAGCGCCTCCGCGCGTGCCCCGGTCACCACCTGCCCGCCATGGGCGCGGAGCATGCGGAGATAGGCTTGGTGCAACGCCGCGACATCGATGTCGAACGCGTCCTCCTCCACCGCCGCTCCCGCCACCGCCCCGGGCCGGAGGATGGGAACGAGCGCGCATGCCTCCGCCGGCCCGAGAGCGCGCATCCCCTCGCCCTCCGCAAGCATTGCGGCGAGCGCCTGCTCCTGCCCGGGCGGAGCGATCATCAGAACCGCGCGTCGTCGGGTGAGCGCATGGTCGGCGAAGCCCCGCGGCGGCGACAAGAAGAAGCCCCGGCTCGCGCCCGAAAGAAGCCGGGCATCGCGCGGGCCATAGTTGAGGATCCAGAGGGCGGCGGAGCGACCGGTTGAATGGTAGCCGGGCGTGTCCTCGGCCTCGAGAAGGGTGACGCGACGGCCGGCGGCGGCGAGCTCCGCCGCGACGGAGGCGCCCGCGATTCCAGCGCCGATCACGGCGATGTCGGTCCGGTGCATGGCGCGACCTTCGCCAAGCCGCGCCGCCGTGGCAAGGCGGCTCAGCCTTCCCCGAGCCCGTCGCGCATCGCCCGGTTCACCGTCACATGCAGCGCGAGATCCGGCTCGACCTCCTCGAGGTCCTCGAGCACCAGGGCGGCGAGGCGCAAGAGGTCGTCACGAAGCGCAGACGGGAGGGTGTCTCCCGAGGCGGCAATCGCCGCGAGCACCTCGCCCCAGAGAGCCTGCTGGTCGCCGAAGGCCTTGCTACGCGCGACCAAATCGTCGCCGGCGGCGAGCAATCGCTCGGCGGTGCTGGCGAAGGCCTCGGGGGAGGAGAGGATGAAGCCGTGGTTCAACGTCATCGCGCCTGCGCCCGCGGGCGAAGCAGTGCTGCGAGGCGCTGCCACAGTGCAGGCGGTTCGGCTGCCGAGCCGTCGCCCCAGGCGAGGGTGAGCGCGCGATTGAGGCTCTGGCGATTGCGCAACCGTCGCAAATCGGCGGCAAGCCGGCGCTGCGCCTCGGCAAGCGCGCGCTCTGCCTCGGCGAGCGCTCCGCGAGGGGCGAGCATGGCGGCGGCGACTCGCGCCGACGGCGCCTCGGCGATTGCCGCGATGGCGGGACGCAGATCGAACGACGCGACGACAATCGCCCCGGCGTCGATGCCAGTGATCACCCTCAAGCCACGCGGCAGGGAGCCGTCGAGCAGGGCCACGCTCTCGCAGAGCGAGCGAAGCCCGAGCCGCGCGGCGGCGAAGCCGCGCATGACCGCAGCGCGCTCGGTGGCCGTCGCGTCCGCGTCGGCGAGGCGTTCGAGAAGCGCGCGCAGATCGCCGATCAGCGTCACCGCGCGGTCGAGCGCGACGAGCGCCTCGCCGACCGAGGCGAGACCGCGCGCGAGTGCGGCCTCGACCGCACGAAGCCCTTCCGGAGGTCCGAGCGGGTGCGCGAGGCCGAGGCACCGTGCCGCCTCGCGATCCGCACCAGCGGGAAGCGCAAACGGAACCGTTCGACCTGTCTCAGCCATGACCGCCTCGTTCCCGACCGGACCGGAAGCGCGAGAGTCGACGGGCGACTCCCGTTGCGGCTGAGCATGGGGTGAACCGTTGAACCTCCGGTTAATCGCGAGACAAGTCTCATTTCGAGAAATCCTCGCTCCAGGCGCGTGACATTCGCGCGAATTCCTTCCTTGCGGTCTTCCCTCAGGCGGGTTTCGCGATGGCTTGCTGAGGAAAGTGATTTCAAGTATCCTGGAACAATGGAAACGGAGACGATCACCCGCGCCTTCGCTGCCCTCGCCCAGGAAACGCGGTTTTCCATGCTTCGCCTCCTTGCCAGCGCCGGTGCCTCCGGCCTCGCGGCAGGCGAGATCGCAACCCGGCTTGGCGTCCCCCCCTCCACCCTCTCCTTCCACCTCGCGGCGCTCGACCGGGCCGGATTGGTGGCTGCCTCCCGCCAGGGGCGCTCGATCCGCTACGCCGCACGGCTCGACACGCTGCGGTCGCTCCTCGGTCTGCTCGCCGAGACCTGCTCGAGCGATCACTCCGGGACCGACCGTCTCTCCCCCGCCTTCAACGTTCTCTTCCTCTGCACGCGCAATGCCGCGCGCTCGATCATGGCGGAGGCGATTCTCGACCGTCTCGGGGCGGGGCGCTTCCGCGCCTATTCCGCCGGGTCCGACCCGGCACCAGAGCCCATGCCGGAGGTGATCGCGAAGCTCGCTTCCCTCGGCCATGACGTCTCGCGGCTTGCGAGCAAGTCGTGGGAGGTGTTCACGGGCCCCGCCGCGCCGCGGATGGATTTCGTGATCGCGTTGTGCGACACGCTCGAGAACAGAACGTGCCCCGAGTTCGGGGACCGTCCCGTCACCGCCGCTTGGCCGCTTCCCGATCCGGCAGCGTTCCGAGGCAGCGCCGCCGAGCGGGAGAGGCTGCTCGACGACCTCTACCTGTCGTTGCAACGTCGGATTGACCTGTTCGTGAGCCTTCCCTTCGATCATGCGGACCGGCTCGCGGCGAAGGCGCAGCTCGAGGCGATCGGCCCCAGGGTGGCGGCCTGATGCGCGTGGGCATCAACGGCATGGGGCGGATCGGGCGGCTTGTGCTGCGCGCGGCGCTCGGCGGGGCGGACCGGCCGCCCTCCGACCCGCGCGCCGGAAACCGGCTCGAGGTCGTGCACGTGAACGAGCTCAAGGGGGGAGCGGCCGCGACAGCGCATCTGCTTGCTTTCGACAGCGTGCAGGGGCGCTGGCGCGTGCCGATCGAGGCCGAAGGCGAGACGGCGGTCCGCGTGGGCGACCACCGGATCGGCTTCAGCGCCCATGCCGCGCCTGAGGCGATCCCCTGGGGGGAGCTCGGGGTCGATGTCGTGCTCGAGTGCACCGGCAAGTTCATCACGCCTGACTCGGTCGCGGGCCATTTCGCGCGCGGTGCGAAACGGGTGATCGTCGCCGCCCCTGTCAAGGCCGAGCCCGCTCTCAACATCGTCGTCGGCGTCAATGACGACCGGTACGACCCCGCCCGCAACCGACTGCTCACAGCCGCTTCCTGCACCACCAACTGCCTCGCCCCGGTGGTAAAGGTGGTGCATGAGTGCTTCGGCATACGCCACGGCCAGATCACCACGATCCACGCGCCGACGAACACCAATGTCGTGGTCGATGCGCCGCACAAGGACCTGAGGCGTGCTCGTTCGGCCATGCTGTCGTTGCAGCCGACGACCACAGGTTCGGCGACAGCGATCGGGCTGATCTATCCCGACCTCAAGGGAAGGCTTGATGGGCACGCCGTGCGCGCGCCAATCCTGAATGCCTCGCTGACCGATTGCGTGTTCGAGCTCTCCCGCCCCGTCACGGCAGCTGAGGTCAACGCGGCCTTCGCCGCCGCCGAAGCGGGGCCGCTTGCCGGGATCCTCGGCATCGAGACGCGGCCGCTCGTCTCGTCCGACTATGCCGGGGACACGCGCTCGGCGATCGTCGACGCCCCCTCCACGCTCGTGACCGACGGCACGCTGCTCAAGGTCTATGCCTGGTACGACAACGAAATGGCCTACGCGTGCCGGATGGTCGATCTCGCCGTGATCGTCGCTGAACGGGGCGTCTGAGCCGGATGCGCACCTACGCCATCGTCACCGCTGCCTACTGGGGCTTCACGCTAACCGATGGCGCGTTGCGGATGCTCGTGCTCCTGCATTTCTTCCGCCTCGGCTTCTCGCCCTTCACGTTGGCGCTCCTGTTCGTGCTCTACGAAGCGGCCGGGATCGTGGCCAACCTCGCGGGCGGGTGGCTTGCCGTCCGGTTCGGCATCTCGCGCATGCTCGCGGCGGGCCTCGGGCTTCAGGTCGCCGCCTTCCTCTTCCTCGCGGCGCTCGACCCTGGCTGGGGGCTTGCACTCTCGGTCGTCTGGGCGGTCGCCGGGCAGGGGCTCGCCGGAATCGCCAAGGATATAACGAAGACCGCCTCGAAGAGCGCGATCAAGCTCACCGCAGCGGCGGTGCACAACGGCGGGGCAGTGCTGTTCCACTGGGTGGCGTGGTTCACCGGGTCGAAGAACGCGATGAAGGGAGCGGGCTTCTTCCTGGGCGGTCTCCTGCTCGAGGTGCTCGGCTTCCGCGGCGCGCTCCTTGCTATGGCGGCGGGCCTCGGCGTGGTCTTTGTCGGTGCCGTGCTCGCCCTGCCGCCGCTCTTCGGCCGGGCGAAGCCCTCGCGCTCGGCGCGGGAGCTGTTCGCCAAGAACCGCGGCGTCAACCTGCTCGCCGCGGCACGGATCGCGCTTTTCGGCGCCCGCGACGTGTGGTTCGTCGTCGGCCTGCCGCTGTTCCTCTACGGCCAGGGCTGGAGCTTTGCCGGTGTCGGCCTGTTCCTCGCGCTCTGGACGATCGGCTACGGCGCGGTTCAGGCGGCGACGCCCGGCTTCGTGCGACGCTCCGCCGACGGCCTGTCGAGCGAGGTTCCGGCGGCCAGAGGGTGGGCGGTCGCGCTTGCTGCCGTGCCTGCGGCGCTCGCGGCCGTGCTCGCCGCTCCTCTCGAGGTTCGGCCCGACCTCGTCGTGGTCGTCGGGCTTGCCGTGTTCGGCCTCGCCTTTGCGGTCAACTCCTCGCTGCACTCCTACCTGATCCTCGCCTATGCGGGGTCTGAGAAGGCGGCGGAGGATGTCGGGTTCTATTACGCCGCCAACGCGGCAGGGCGCCTGCTCGGCACCCTCGCCTCCGGGGCGCTGACGGCGGCGGGCGGGCTCTCCGCCTGCCTTGCCGGGTCGGCGGCGCTGCTTGTGATCGCCGCTGCGGTCGCCTTCGCGTTTCCCACAAGGCTTCCGGCACGGGCCGCACCGGCGGCCTGATCCGACGCAGCCCCGCGCCGAACCCACGCCCGAGGGTTGGATCCTCGGGACCACTCGCGTTACGCTTGAGGGCTGGACCGGGGAACAGGATCGAGCGGGCGAGCCTGTGTCAGACGGCCGCGACCGCGTAACGGACAGGGTGGCCACACCCGAGCGACGCGCCGGCGGGGCGGGCCTCTCGCCCGGGGCCCGCTGGGTTGTGCTCGAGGGGGCCGTCATCTGCGACACCCGCTCACGGGGCGACCTCGTTCTGGTGCATCCGGAGAAGGGGCTTGCCCTGTTTCAGTTCGAACCGCGCTGGACGCCGGATGCGCTTGCCTGGCTCACGCGTCGGCTTGAGGAAACCGGGTTCACCTCCGCCTTTCCGGGCCGGCTGCCTGCCATCCATCGGCGCCTCCGCCGCGAGCACCTCCCTGAATTGGCGACGATCCTCGCGGAGGCGTTCAGCCTTCAGCCGGCGCTGACGCTGCCGCCGGGCGGAGCCTGGGTGGAGGCGCTGCGGCGGGTGCTGTGCGTCCCCCAGGAAACCTCGCCTGAGACGGCTCGGCCGGAGCGGCGGGAGGTGACGCACGCTCCCTCCGCCGCACGCGAGGCCCCGGCCGTTCTTGCCTCGCAAACGGGCTCGAGCGAAGCGGGGGGGCAACCGACGAGGACGACGGCGGACGCCGCTCAGGCTGTGCCGCGCCGCCGCAGCAACGTTCCGCTCGCGATCGGCGCCGGAGCCTTGGCAGCCGGGCTTGTGGTGATCGCCGCGCTGCGCGGCCCCTCGCCGCAGCCCACGGAGCCGCCCGATCAGCCCTTGCAGGTTGCTGCCAACGTTTCGAGCACGATGCGAACCGATGCCGGAGCGCCGTCCTCCCTCGCCGCCGCGCCGGTGGTCGAGAGCGGGGGCGCCGGCTCAGGCGGCGCAGGAGCAGCGACCCCCGGTCTGGCCGAGAACGGGTTTGTGTCCGAAAGCCGTGTGAGGCATCTGCTCGCGTCCTCCTTCTCGGACCTCGCCGCGCTGACAACGGAGCCGGTCGAGGAACCGCCTGAGCCCGCGCTTGAGGCGGCGCTCGCCGCCCTCGCACGCGACCTCGGCCCGAGGCCGGAACCGATCGAGGAACCGCCTGAGCCCGCTCTCGAGGCGGCGCTCGCGGCGCTCGCGCGGGACATCGCCCCGAGGCCAGAACCGATCGAGGAGCCGCCTGAGCCCGCTCTCGAGGCGGCGCTCGCGGCGCTCGCGCGTGACATCGCCCCGAGGCCGGAACCGATCGAGGAGCCACCCGCCCCTGAGCTCGAGGCTGCCCTCGCCGCCCTCGCCCGCGACCTTGCGCCAAGGCCGGAGCCGGTCGAAGAGCCGCCCGAGCCGGAGCTCGAGGCGGCGCTCGCCGCCCTCGCCCGCGAGATGACTGCCGCGAGGACGACCTCGCCCCAAGCCGTCACAGCGCCGGCCCTTCCGGCCGCTGAGGCGCCTATCCCCCTCCTCCCCGTTCCCGATCCTCCTGCCGTCGTGGGAGCGATGCTTCTGCGCGGCGAGGCCCTGCTCTCCCTCGGCGACATCTCGGGGGCACGCAAGTTCTTCGAACGCGCCGCCGCCTCGGCCAATGCGAGCGCCGCACTCGCGATGGGCGGAACCTACGATCCGGGCGTGCTCGCACGCCTCGGCGCACGCGGCATCACACCCGACCGGGACATGGCCCTCGCTTGGTATCGCTATGCCGCCTCGCTCGGGGAAACCCGGGCGGCGGAACGAATCAGAGCACTGGAAGGATCACGATGAGCAGACCCGTTGCCCACACGCCCTCGCGCCGTGCCGTGCTCGCCGGCCTTTTCGGTTCCGCAACGTCCGGGATCGCATCAGCACAGACAACCGCCCCGGAAAGCGCCCAGAGAGTCACCCAGATCCTGCGCGCCATGGCCGCACGCGCGAATGCCGGGACGGTCGGCGTGATCTCCGGCGGGGTCGACGGCACCTATATCCGGTTTGCGGCCGACCTCGCCGCCGTGCTCGACGACGGCGACACGCTGCGCGTCGTCCCGGTGGTCGGCAAGGGCTCGATCCAGAATCTGAGAGACATCGTTCTGTTGCGCGGCATCGACATCGGCATCGTGCAGTCTGACGTGCTTGCCTATGCGCGCCGGGAGCGGCTGATCCCGGGTGTCGTGAGCCTGATCCAGTACATCACGAAACTCTATGACGAGGAGGTGCACGTGCTCGCGCGCGAAAGCGTGCGCGACCTCGCCGCGCTCGCCGGCAAGACCGTCAATGTCGATGGCCGCGGCAGCGGCACGGCGATGACGGCCTCGCTCGTCTTCGGCGCGCTCGGAATCGGCATCACCCCGGCCTACGACCCTCAGGACGTGGCGCTGACCAGGCTCCGTCGCGGCGAGATCGACGCGATGGTGTTCGTCGCCGGCAAGCCGGCGCGGCTCTTCGCCACGATCGAGCCTGCAAGCGGGCTCCGCTTCCTCCCGATCACCCCCACGCCCGCCCTGCTCGAGACCTACCTGCCGGCCAGCATCAGCCATACCGACTATCCGAACCTCATCCCCGCCGGCACGTCAGTGGAGACGATCGCTGTCGGCGCCGTCATGGCGGTCTATGCCTGGCCGCCGGGCAGCGAGCGGCATCGGAAGGTCTCGCGCTTCGTCGTCGCGCTGAACGAGAAGTTCGAGCAGTTCCTTCGCCCGCCGCGGCACCCGAAATGGCGCGAGGTGAACCTCGCCGCCCAGGTGCCCGGCTGGACACGGTTCGACCATACGCGCTGACGGGCTTGCCCGCGCGCGGACGGCGGATTCCTTCCAAGGCCGAGCCTCTCGCTGCCACCGTCGGGTCGCCTGGGGCCAGGGGCGCGCTCGAAGTGGCGATCGAGCACGTTGGTGCTGCCGTCCCGGCCTGAGCCAAGGCGTGGCGTCGGCCGTGGTGCCGTCCCGCTTCCTCGGCGCATCGGCGTGATCGATGCCGTGCCTGCAGAGGTATGGCTGATCTGCGCCGCGGGCGCAGCCGGGTTGACTGGTCCTTTACCCACCGCCGCACACCCTGGCACGGGCGCAGCCGGGAGCGCGCGGGAAAGGAACATGCAATGTCGGAACGCACCGTTCTCGTGCTCGATGACAACCCCGACTTCGTCCGCGCCGTCGCGTCGGTGATCCGTCCGCTCGACCTCGCGACGGCTGCGACCGACGACCCGGACCAGTTCCCAGCGCTGCTCGGGCGCGAGGATGCAGTTGCGGCGATCGTCGACTGCATGCTCGGGGAGCGATGCGGGCTCGGGCTCCTCACCCTGATCGCGGCTGACCGCCCGACCCTGCCGACACTCGTCGTCTCCGGCTATGGCGAGGCGTTCCTTGCCCAGGCCCGCCGCTTCGCCGAGAGCCACGGGATCGAGCGCCTCGCCACGCTTGCCAAACCCTTCTCTGCCACCGACTTGCGCGCCTTCCTTGCCGGCGCCTGCGGCCGGGGCTGAACCGGCTCAGCGCCCCGCCGTCCAGGCCGCGAGCACGCGGCGTTCCTCTGCCGTCATTCCGGTGATGTTGCCGGGCGGCATGGCATGCGTCAGGACGGCATGCAGCCGGATCGCGTATGCCTGTCGCGCGATCGCCTCCGGATGGTCGAGCACCACGCCCTTCGGCGGCATGCCGAGCCCTGCCCAGGCGGGAGCGGGCATGTGGCACATCGCGCAGCGGCCGACCACGATCTCCTCCACGGCCGGGGGAACCATGGCCGCTTGGGTAGGCCATTCCGCCGCCGGATCGGCCGGGCCGAGACGGATGGTGAGGAACGCCGCCGCCGCGATCGCGGCCGCCGCCCCGCCCCAGGCCCACCAGGCATTGCCGCGGCCGGCATGGCGCAGGTTGTAGAACACTCGAACCAGCGCGCCGGCGACGAGCGTGAGCGCGACCACCGCCGGGATCGCCGCCTGCGACGCCCAGGTGAGCGGATAGTGGTTCGCAAGCATCAGGAACACGACCGGCAGCGTGATGTAGTTGTTGTGCGTCGAACGCTGCTTGCCCTCGAGGCCGTAGCGGGGGTCGGGCGTCTCGCCGCGGAGGAGCTGCGCCACCGCCTTCCGCTGGTTCGGGATGATCACGAGGAAGACATTGCCGGTCATGATGGTGGCGAGCACCGCGCCGGTGTGCAGCAGCGCCCCCCGCCCGGAGTAGAGAGCGGCGAAGCCCGCCGAGACGAGCACGACATAGGCGAACAGCACGGCGAGCAGCGCCGCGTCGTTGCGCCCGAGCGGAGAGCGGCAGAGACCGTCATAGACAAGCCAGCCGAGCACGATCCCGCCCGCGCCGAACGCCGCGGCGGCGAGCGGCGACAGATCGCGCACCTCCGGGTCGATCAGGTACAGCTCGCTCTGCGCGTAGTAGATCCAGGCGAGCAGCAGCGCGCCCGAGATCCAGGTCCAGTAGGCCTGCCATTTGTGCCAGGTCAGATGGTCCGGCATGCCGGGCGGCGCGACCGCCCATTTGCGCATCTCGTAGAAGCCGCCGCCGTGCACCTGCCAGGCCGACTTGACCTCGGGCGGGAGGTCCTGTCGTGCCCGTAGCGAGGCATCGAGATGCATGAAGAAGAACGATGAGCCGATCCAGGCCATCGCCGCCACGACATGCAGCCAGCGCAACAGCAGGCTGCCCCATTCCCAGAGGTAAGGATCCATCCTCTCCCCGCATGGTCGATGCGCCATCAGACGCGCGCGGCGAAAAGGAAGCAAGCGCCATGCCGCCGTGACGGCCCGGCGCAAGTCAGCGCCGCGCGCGCGCGAGCTCCTCCGCCCAGAGCGTCTCGACGCTGCGCACGATGTGGGCGCGCATCGCGTCTTCAGCAGCGGCGCCGTCGCATGCGGCGAGAGCGGCGACGATCGCCTCGTGCTCCTCTTGCGCCTTGTGCGGCTCGAGCTGGGCCGTGCGCATGCGGTTCTGCGTCATCGTGTAGTAGCCGCGCAGCGCTCTGACGGCGTTGGCGAGGAACAGGTTGTCCGCAGCGGCGAGAATGGTGGCGTGGAAACGCTCGTTCGCCTCGATCAGCCACGCAGTGTCGAGTGCCTCGGTCGCTTGCGCGAGCTCGGCGAGGATCTGCCGCAGGGTCTCAAGCTGCGCCTCGGTGACTCGCCCGGCGGCGAGACGCGCGGCCACGCCTTCAAGGGCGGCGCGGATCAGCCCCATCTCGGCGAGCTTGCCCGGTTCGAAGGCGACCCAGGTGCCGCGACGCGGCTGGGTCACCACCATTCCTTCTGCCTCAAGGCGCGCAAGCGCCGCCTTCACCGGGCTCGTCGAGACGCCAAGCTCGGCGGAGAGTTCCCGCTCAGAGAGCCGACCGCGCGGCGGAAGCTTGCCGGTCGCGATCGCGTCGCGCAGCGTGCGATAGACCCATTCGGCGACCGGCAGCCCCTCAGCCGAGACCGCGAGCCGCCGCCGTTTCCCCCTCCCTTGCATCGTCAGCAACGAGGTCATTGCGCACTGATGTATCAGGTGGCAGTCTCGGCTTCAACCGGCGCAGAGGCCGGGGTGAGAACAACGGAGGGGAAACGATGTCGAGAACGGGTCTCGTGGCGGTCGTCGCCGCGGCGGTGTTCGCGATCGGCAGCGCGCCGCTGTCCGCCCAGGAATGGCGCGGCTGGAACACGCATGTGCCGGACTACCCGAACAGCCGCGCGCTTGACCGCTGGGGCGAGCTTGTCGCGCAGCGGACGAACAACCGGATCCGCATGCGCACGTTCCACTCCGCCCAGCTCGGACAGCAGGACGAGGCGATCCAGCAGCTCCGCCTCGGCGCGATCGACTTCGCGAACTTCAACCTCTCGCCGCTCAACAACCTCGTTCCCGAGACCCAGGTCCTGACGCTGCCGTTCATCTTCCGTGACGTTACGCATCTGCACAAGACGGTTGATGGACCGGTGGGAGATGAGCTCGCGAAGCTGATCGAGCAGCGGCTGAACATGGTGGTGCTCTCCTGGTTCGACGCCGGCGCGCGCTCGATGTACACACGCTCCCGCCCGATCCGCACGCCGGCCGACATGCAGGGGCTGAAGATCCGCGTCCAGACCTCCGACCTCTGGGTCGACCTGATCCGCGCGCTCGGCGCGAACGCCACCCCGCTTCCGTTCGGCGAGGTCTACACCGCCCTGCAGACGGGCGTGATCGACGGCGCAGAGAACAACTGGCCGTCCTACGAGAGCCAGCGGCACTTCGAGGTCGCGCGCTTCTACTCGACCACGGAGCACTCGAACGTTCCCGAGATCGTCGTGGTGGCCAAGGGGCGGTGGGACCGGCTCTCGCCTGCCGACCGGGAGATCCTGCGCACCGCGGCGCGCGAGGCCTCGGCGCTGCAGCGGCAGCTCTGGGCCGAGCGGGAGAAGGCGAGCCGCGACAAGGTGGTCGCCGCCGGCGTGACCGTGACCGAGATCACCGACCGCGCGCCCTGGGCTGCCCTGATGGCCCCGCTTTATGAGAAGTATGCCGGGGCGCCGAGCATGCGGGCGCTCGTCGATCGGATCCGCGCGGTCCAGTGACGCGGTGCTGCCTCGGGAGGGAGGGACGGCAGCGGTGAGCCGCGCCGTCTCCACCCTCTCTGTTGCGCTCGATCGGCTCGCGCGCCTTGTCATCCTGCTCGCCGGCGCCGCACTGGTCGCGCTCCTCCTCATCACCGGCTGGATGGTGTTCGGCCGCTACGTGCTGAACGACACGCCCACCTGGGTCGAGCGCGCCGCCCTTCTCGCGATCCTGTTCGTCGCGCTGCCGGTCGCGGCCGTCGGCGTGCGCGAGCGTTTCCACATGGCGGTCGAGATCGTCGTCGCCGCCCTTCCGTCGCCGGTGCGACACGGCGTCGGCATCGTCGTCGAGCTGCTGATGCTCGGCTTCGGCATCGTCATGCTCGCCTGGGGAGACATGCTTGCGACGCTGATGTGGGGCTTCCGCATGCCGCTGCTCGGGGTGCCGCAGGGGATGCAGTTCGTTCCCCTGGTGATCTGCGGCGGGCTGACCGCGCTCTTCGCCGCCGAGCATCTGCTGCGCCGCGCCGCCGGCCTGCCGCCGCTCGGCGAGCGCCGCGGCGGCCAGGAGTGATCTCGGCTCGATGAGCCTCGCCGTTCTCTTCGGCGTCTTCGTCTTGACGCTCGCGCTTGGCGTTCCGGTTTCCTTCAGCCTCGGCATTGCCGCGGTCGCCGCCTTCTGGTGGGAGGGCATCCCGCTCGCCGTCGCCTTCCAGCAGATGACGAGCGGGATGAACGTGTTCTCCCTGCTCGCGATCCCCTTCTTCATCTTCGCCGGCGAGATCATGCTGCATGGAGGAATCGCGACGCGGCTGATCAACCTCGCCTCCGCCGCCGTCGGCGGCGTCAAAGGGGGCTTGGGGATCGTCAACGTGCTCGCCTCGATGCTGTTTGGCGGCATCTCCGGCTCGGCGGTGGCGGACACCTCGGCGCTCGGCTCGATCCTGATCCCGGCCATGCGTGCGAAAGGATACGACACCGACTATGCCGTGAACGTCACGGTCACCTCCTCGATCGCGGGGATCATGATCCCGCCCTCGCACAACATGATCCTGTTCTCGCTTGCGGCCGGTGGCGGGGTGTCGGTCAGCGCCCTGTTCCTTGCGGGCGTCGTTCCGGGGGCGATGATGTGCCTCTCGCTCGCGGTCGCGGCCTACATCATCGGCGCCCGCCGCGGCTATCGCGCCGACCCGTTCCCGGGCCTGCGCCGGCTTGCGCGTGCCGCGGCCTCCGCTTTTCCCGGCCTGTTCACCGCCATCATCATCCTCGGCGGCGTGTTGGGAGGGGTGTTCACCGTCACCGAAAGCGCGGCGATCGGCGCTCTGTGGGCGGTGGTCTGCACCCTCCTCGTCTACCGCGAGCTCACTTGGCGTGGCTTCGTCCTCTCGGTCGCCCAATCGGTCCGCACGACCTCGGTCGTGATGCTGCTGGTCGGCACGGCGACCGCCTTCGCCTACATGCTCGCGCTTCACCGCGTGCCGGAGCTGCTCGCCTCAGCCATGCTCGGCTTCTCCGACGACCCCGTCATCCTGATGCTGCTCATCAACGCGGCACTGCTCGTGCTCGGCTGCATCATGGACATGGCGGCGCTGATCCTCATCTGCACGCCGATCTTCCTGCCTGTCGCGACCGGCATCGGCCTCGACCCGGTGCAGTTCGGCATGGTGGTGATGATGAATCTCGGCCTCGGCCTCACCACGCCGCCCGTGGGCGCGGTGCTGTTCGTCGGCTGCGCGATCGCGCGTGTGCGGATCGAGGAGGTGATGGGCACGATCTGGCCCTTCTATGCGGCGATCCTCGTCGCACTCGCGCTCACCACCTTCTGGCCTCCGCTCTCCCTTGCCCTGCCGAGGCTTCTGCTCGGCTATGGCGCCTGAGGTCGGGGCGATGCGGCGTGCGCGCGGCATCATCACCCTCCCGCCCCGGCCTCGCCCCGCCGCTCGTTGCGCTTGTGCCAGGCGCCACACACCCCACCAGGGAGAATGACCTGTGATCGAGGATCCGCCGCTTCTCACACTGCGCTGCGGCTTCCCCCGCCCGCCTGCCGAGATCGTGGCGCGCTTTCGGGATGTGCCGACGGGCAATCTCGCCGACGCGCTCGGCGGGCGGGCGGCGATGCGCCCTGCGATCAAGCCCGTCGTCGCCTCGGCGCAGCGTTTCGCGGGCGTTGCGGTTCCTTGCTTCTGCGGCCGCGCCGACAACCTCGCCGTGATGGGAGCGCTGTCGATCGCCGAACCCGGTGATGTGATCGTGGCGGCCGCCGATGGCTTTCTCGACGCCGCGATCTGCGGTGACGTGGTCGCCGGGATCGCGAGGAACCGGGGCGTCGTTGCCTTCGTGACCGATGGCGCGGTGCGTGACCTCGACGGGCTCGACGCGGTGGGCCTGCCTGTCTTCGCAGCCGGCGTGACACTCGACAGCTGCGCCCGGTCGGGGCCGGGGACGGCCGGGTTTCCCGTGGTGTGTGGCGGCGTCGCCGTCAGCCCGGGCGACATCGTGGCGGGGGACCGTGACGGCGTCGTAGTCATCCCCGCCGCACGGATCGAGGAGGCGCTCGCAGGGATCGAGCGCGTGCGCGCCGCCGAGAGCGACACCCTCGCCCGCGTCGCCGCGGGGCTGAAGGACCCGCCCGCGATCGCCGCGCTTGCGTCGAAATCTCTCATCCGCGTGGTGGACTAATCATGGCCGAGATCACCGTCCTGAACCCGGATTTTCGAACCGCGCTCGGCGAATCGCCGGTGTGGGACGCGCAGCAGAACCGCCTTCTTGTGGCCGACATCATCGGCTGCACGATCACGGCGCTCTCGCCCGAGGGGGTGGTGCTCAATGTCTGGCACTTCCCCTCCGAGGTCGGCTCCTTCGGCCTCTGCCGCTCCGGCGCCTGGGTGGTGGCGTTGCGTGATCGTATCATCAAGTATGATTGGCGGGCGCGCCGGATCACGCCGCTCTGCGTGCCCGGCCCGGAACCGGCGCATAACCGGTTCAACGACGGCAAGATCGGGCCCGATGGCGCCTTCTGGGTCGGCACGATGGATGACAGGACCCCGCGCGCGCCCACCGGCTCGCTCTATCGCGTCACCGCCGATGGCGGATGGACGCGCATCTGCGACGGGCTCTACACCTCGAACGGCATCGCCTGGACAGAGGACGGGCGAACCATGCTGCACAGCGACAGCGGCGCGCCCTGGATCGATGCGTGGGATTTCGACCCGGTGACCGGAACGGCTTCGAATCGAAGGCGAGTCCACACGCCGGACGCCAAGCGGATCGGCCGCCCCGACGGAGCGGCGTTCGATCTCGCGGGCACGTACTGGTCCGCCGGCGTGCGGGCTGGGCGGATCAACCGTTTTGCGGACGACGGGACGCTGCTTGGGTCCGACCCCTTCCCCTGCCCAGGCGTGACCATGCCCTGCTTCGGCGGGCCTGACCGCCGCACGCTCTACTGGACGAGCCTGCGCCACCCGCTCGGGGCGGAGGCCGTGGGCGCGCACCCGCTGCTCGGCGCCGTGTTCGCGATGCCGGCGCCCGAAGCGGGCGTTCCCGTTCCCCTGTTCGCGGACTGAGAGGGAATCACCTGATGACCAGGCCCGTGCTTCTGACCGGCGCCTCCGGAGCGCTCGGCCGCCAGCTCGCGCCCGCGCTCGCGGCAGCAGGGCTGACGCTTCGGCTCACCGACATCGCCCCCTTCCCCGACGCGCTGGCCGCCAACGCCAGTTTCACCAGGGCCGACCTCGAGGACGGAGTGGCGATCCTGAGACTCGCGGAAGGCTGCGGCACGATCGTCCATTTCGGTGGCGTCTCGGTCGAGCGGCCCTTCGAGGAGGTGCTGGGCCCGAACATCCGCGGCCTCTACCACATCTACGAGGCGGCGCGGCGCGAGGGGGCGCGCGTCGTGTTCGCCTCCTCGAACCACACGATCGGCTTCCACGAGCGCAAGGTGACCCTCGACGCCGACTGCCCCTTCAGGCCGGACGGATTCTACGGCCTCTCCAAGGCCTATGGCGAGCTGATGGGGCGGCTTTACTGGGACAAGCACGGGGTCGAGAACGTCAACCTGCGAATCGGCAGCTCGTTTCCCCGGCCGGTCGATTCGCGCATGCTCTCGACCTGGCTCTCCTATGCCGATCTCTGCCGGCTCGTCCTGCGCTGCATCCTCGCCGAGAGCACCGGCCATGCGGTGATCTGGGGCGCCTCAGACAACAGCCGCACCTGGTGGCGTCGCGATCATCGCGGCCGCATCGGCTGGGCGCCGGCCGACACGGCGGATGTGTTCGCGGCCGAACTCGAAGGCAAGCTGAGCGGCAACCCGGTGAGCGAGCGCTATCAGGGCGGCGCGTTCTGCGCGATCGAGTATTCGCGGAAGGAGCCCTCGCCGGCAGATCCCTTCGCCGACTGAGGGAAGAGAGGGCTTGAGCGTCGCATCAGCCCGAGCGACTCGCGACGTGACCAGCGGCTGACGAGAAGCGCGGCGACGATGCCCAAGCCGACGACGAAGCCCACCCAGATCCCATAGGCGCCCCAGCCTGCGAGGAAGGCGAGCGCCGCCCCCGTCGGCAGGCCGAACACCCAGTAGCCGAGCCCGGCGAACAGCATCGGCACACGCGTGTCCTTGAGCCCGCGCAGGGCGCCGGCAGCGATCGCCTGCGCCCCGTCCGCAACCTGGAACAGGCCTGCGAGCCCGAGCAGGCGCTCGGCAAGCGCTGCGACCTCGCCCGCCCCCTCGGCGCGAAGGTCGAGGAAGCCCGCGACGAACACCCCAGGGATGGTCAGGAACAGAGCCGCCATCGTCGCCATGAACAGCGTGCCGAGACCGAGCGCGACCCATCCCGCGCGGCCCACGCCGGCGGCATTTCCCGCCCCGGCCGCGAGGCCGACGCGAACCGTCGCCGCCTGGCCGAGCCCCATCGGCACCATGAACGTCACGGAGGCGAGCTGGATGGCGATCGCATGCGCGGCGAGCTCGCGCGCGCTGATCAGCCCGATCAGGAACACCGCGGCGTTGAACACCGTCACCTCGAAGAAGAGCGCCCCCGCGATCGGGGCGCCGACGCGCGCGAGCTCGGCAAGTCTGCGCCAGTGCGGCCGCCACAGCCGCCCGAGGATGGCAAAACGACGGAACGGCCGGGTGGTGACGCAGATCGCGGCGAGAGCGGCGCACATCAGGACGGAGGAGAGGCTCGAGGAGATGCCGGCGCCGAGGAGGCCGAGCGCGGGCGCCCCGAGCTTGCCGAACATCAGCACCCAGTTCGAGAACGCATTGAACACGACTCCGGCGAGCGAGACGAACAGCGCCGGCCGCGGCCGCTCGAGCGCTGCGGTGAAGCCGCGCAGGACCATGAACCACAGGAACGGCACGAGCCCCCACATCATTGCCCGGACATACTCTGCCGCGGCATCGACGAGCGCCGGCGCCTGCCCGAGCGCGGCAAGAACGGGGCCGGCGAACCAGAGCACGACCATCACCGGCGCCATCGCGAGCGCGACGAGCCACAGCCCCATGCGAAGCGACCGGCGCACCTCGGCCACCGCATGGCACCTCCGTCCGAGCGCCTGCGCCATCAGCGCTGGCGGCGCCATCGCAAGCCCGAGACCGACCACGAAGAACGCGAAATAGAGATTGGCTCCGAGCGTCCCGGCGGCGAGCGCTTCGGGCCCGAGCCAGCCCATCATCACCACGTCCGTTGTGGTGATGGCGATCTGGGCGAGGTTGGAGAGAACGATCGGCCAGGCGAGCCGCGCGGTGGCGACGATTTCGCCGGCCAGGCCGGCCCGGTCACTCTCCACGAGCATGGGCGGGCTGTAGCCGAGTGTGGCGATGCGCGCCAGGAAAAGCGTCGCGGCCCAGGCTTGCGGCCGCTCCTCAGCGTCGCCAGCATGGGCGGGTGAACGCGCCGCTGCCGCCTTGGTATGACGATCTCCCGGGCAGCCTGGCTGAGGCCTGGGCGCTGCTCGTGCGCGGCGCTGCCGATCGCCGCCATCCCTTCCATACGCTGCAGGTCGCGACGATCGGGCTCGATGGAGCGCCCACGGTGCGCACGGTCGTGCTCCGCGGTGTCGAGCCGGCCCGCCGGGTCGTCCGCTTCCACACCGATCGGCGAAGCCGCAAGGCGCGCGAGCTCGCGGCCGACCCGCGCATCGCCCTGCACGCGTATCATCCTGCGGCGAAAATCCAGCTCCGCCTCTCGGGCCGCGCCGCGCTGCATCGCGATGACCCGGTCGCCGCCGCGGCCTGGGCGGCGACCCGGCCCTTCAGCCGCGCCTGCTATCGCGTCGCCCTTCCGCCCGGAACGGTGGCGGAGAGCCCCTATGCAGCGCTCGCCGAGGCCGGGGCGGGAGACGAGGCAGGGCGTGAGGCGTTCCTTGCCGTGACCGTCTCGGTCGAGCGGCTCGAGTTCCTGTTCCTCGCCGCGCGCGGCCATCGCCGGGCCCTGTTCGACTGGTCGGGAGGGGCGCTCGCGGCGAGCTGGCTCGTGCCGTGATGGAAACGACACGCACACGACATGCACAGGGGGCGACGCGGTTTCTGTCGCGGCGGCACGGAGGGAGCGAGGGATGGGGCGGATCGCAGGTGTTGGGCTCGCCACCGAGAGTGCTTCGGGCGACATCGACGGGCTCGACCGGGAGCTCGCGCGGTTCACCGAGCTCGGCTGCGACCTCGCAGAGCTGTCGCTTCAGAACATGTTCGTGGTCGCAGGCGGGCGTCTGAACCTTCCGGAGCTACGCAAGGTCGAGGCGGTGACGCAGAGGCACAGGCTCGGTTACACGGCGCACGGGCCGCTTGCGACGAACTTCATGGACGAGGCGCATCTTGAGCTTCACCGGCAGGTCTGCGCGGCCATGATCGAGGCGGCCGGGGCGCTCGGCGCCACGCGGCTCGTCGTGCATGGCGGGGTGTGGCATCGCCCGCTGCCGGAGGCGGAGATCAGGCGTCTCGCCCGGCTCGAGGTCGAAAGCCTCGCCGGGCTTGCCGAGCATGCGGCCCGGCATGGCGTAACGATCGCTCTCGAGATCCTGCCCCCCCTTCCCTCTCTTCCCTTCTCCCACGATGCCTTCGCGCTTGCCGCCCAAGTGGCGGCGGTGAACCACCCGGCGGTTGGGGTGACGCTCGACATCGGCCACGCCTACATGCAGGCAACGGTTCGGCAGCAGGACTTCGCCGCCACCCTCGCGGCCCTGTCGCCCCACATCGTGCACATCCATCTCCAGGACATGTTCGGCCGGCCCGACACGGTGCGTACCTGGAGCAAGGGAGAGAAGCTCGCCTACGGCACGGGCGACCTGCATGCCCCTCCCGGCTGGGGCGACACGCCGTTCGAGCGTCTCCTGCCCGCTCTCCGGCCGCGCGAGGGCACGACGATGATCCTCGAGCTCGCCGGCCACTCCATGCACCACGCGGCCGAGGCGGTGGCGGAGACGAAGCGTCTCGCCTCCCTCGTCGGCAGCGGCTGAGCCCGGTCGCGAGCAGCTGTTCGAGAGTGCGTCCGGGCCGAGCACATCGCGTGCGAGGAGGAGAGGCGGCCGGCAAGGACCGCCGTGGCCGCGCCGCTGGTTGGGGCGCCAGGATTCGAACCTGGGAATGGCGGAACCAAAATCCGCTGCCTTACCGCTTGGCGACGCCCCAAGCCGATGGCCCTATAGGCCGCCTCGCCGGTCGCGGTAAAGCCCGCCGCCCCAGATGAACCAGTGCGGTTCGGCGCGCGCGAGGGAGGCCGCGGCGGCCTCGGCCTCGGCGACGGTCGCGAACAGGGCGAAGCAGGTCGGGCCGGAGCCGCTCATCCGCGCGATCAGCGCGCCGGGAAGCGCGGCGCAGGCTGCGAGCACGTCGGCAACCGGCGGGCAGAGCGCGACCGCTGCGTCCTCGAGCGCATTGCGCGTGCCGCGAAGCCAAGCCGCGAGCGCGGCGGCATCAGGAAAGCGCGGCGGCGGCTCGGCCGGGGCGTCGAAAGGGCCGGAGCGGGCGCGGAACACCTCCGGAGTCGCCAGCGTGAGGCCAGGGTTCGCGAGAACCATGCCGAGACCCGGCGGCAGGGGCGGCGCTGGCGCCACCACCTCGCCGATGCCCAGCATGCGTGCCGGAGCGGCGGCGAGACACACCGGAACATCCGCGCCAAGCCGCACCGCCGCGTCAGTCGAAGGAACGGGCACGCCCCAAAGGCGCGACAGAAGGCGCAAGGCTGCGGCCGCGTCCGACGAGCCGCCGCCCAAGCCCGCGGCGACCGGGATTCGCTTCTCGAGTGCGATCAGCGCTCCCCTGCCGTTCGGGCACAGCGACCGCGCCGCCCGAAGCACGAGATTCTCCTCGCCGGGGCCGATCCTGTCGGCGAACGGGCCGGTGACGGCGAGCGACAGCGCATGCGCCGGGGAGGCGGTGAGCGTGTCGGCAAGCGACGCGAACACGGCGAGGCTGTCGAGCAGGTGATAGCCATCGGCCCGCCTGCCGGTCACGTGCAGGAACAGATTGACCTTGGCCGGCGCCTGCTCCCGGGCCCGCACCCGCGCCTCAGCGTGTCGCGGCAGGCGGCTCGCCCGATGCGGCCGCGGGCGGCGCGACCGCGACCGCGGCGGGTGGCACGGGAAGCCCATCGCGGAGCTTCGCCTCGATCTTCGGGATCTCTGCCGGCTCCGGCCCGAGGGTCAGCGCGCGGCGCCACTGGAAGCGTGCCTCGGCGTGGCGGCCAACCGCCCAGTAGGCATCGCCGAGATGGTCGTTGATCACGGCATCGCGCGGCTCGAGCTCGACGGCGCGCTCAAGCCAGCGCACGGCGGCGCGATGGTCGCCGAGCTTGAAGAGCACCCAGCCGAGACTGTCGACGATATGGCCGTCATTCGGGCGAAGCTCAACGGCACGCTCGATCATCGCCCGGGCGCGCTCAAGCTCCCTGCCCTGCTCGACCCAGGAATAGCCGAGATAGTTGAGCACGTAGGGCTGGTCCGGCGAGAGGTCGAGGGCGGTCAGGAAATCGCGCTCCGCCTGCGGCCAGTCCTTGGCGCGCTCGTGCGCGATTCCGCGGGCGTAGTAGAGCGTCCAGTGCCTGCGCTCGGGCGGGCCGAGGCGGGCGATCGCGCGGTCATAGGCGCGGGCGGCCTCGGCGAAGCGGGAGCGCGCGCGCAGGATGTCCCCCATCCGTGCATAGGGCTCGGGCCGGTTGGGATGGGCCGAGGCGAGGTTCTCGAGCGCGGCGAGCGCCTCAGCCGTGCGGTCGAGCCGGTCGAGCAGGACGGCGGCGCGAAGCTGTGCCATGGCCGCGTAGGGGGAGTCGGGGCGAACCGTGGCGAGCACCGCGGAGGCCTGTTCGTAGCGGCGGTCGCCCTCGAGCAGGTCGGCCAGCATGATGGTCGCGGGGCCGAACTCGGGCCGAAGCTCGAGCGCGAGGCGGAGCAGGAGCAGGGCGAACTCGCTCGCCTCCTGCTGCCTGAGCGCACCGGCGAGGCCGAGCAGCGCCTCCGCCATGCCCTCGCGCGCGTCGCGCACCGTCCGCCGGGAGAGGTCGGCGGCAAGCGCCGCCTCGACCATGGCGACATCGTCGGAACCCGCGGAGAATTGTGCGAGCAGCCAGCGTGCCTGGTCGGCCCGTCCCTGCCGCGCCTCGAAGCCGGCGAGGATCTCAACGAGCCGCAGGCTCTGCCCGCCCGCTTCGGCAAGGGCGAGTCGGAAGAACCGGTCAGCCTCGGCGGGGCGGCCGGCAAGATCGGCGATCAGCCCGGCGTGGAGGGCGAAGGTGCCGCGGAAGCGCACGCCCTCCGTCAGCGGCCGGAGTGTAGCAAGCGCGGCTTCTGGCTGGTTCCGCCCGACCTGGGACCAGGCGAGCAGGAGCGGCTGGAGAAACTGCCCCGCCCCTTGCCGCGGCAGGGCGCGCAGGCGCGACTCCGCCCTGTCGAAGCGCCCTGACTTCGCCTCCTCGACGACAATGTCGAGGGTGGCGAGCAGCGCCTGCGGGTCGTGCTGCAGAACCCGTCGGGCGAGAGCGGTGGCGTCGCGGCCATCGGCAAGGGTTGCGAGGAAGGCGCGTTGGAGGAGCTCGGGATTGTTCGGATCGGCCGCAAGTGCGCGGCCGAACTGCTCCGCCGCGACGGCCGTGTCCATTTCGGACGCGGCGAAGCGGCCAGCAAGATAGGCGCCGAAGGCTCCCGTGGGTCGGAAGTTCCCGGCCGTGCGGGGAGTCGTGCCGTCACCCGGGCCGGGTGCGGCCGGCGCTCCAGAGGCGCAGGCGGCAAGCAGGGCGAGCGGCAGGATGGCAAGGCGGCGCATCCGCCGCCGCGAGCCGGGCTGGCCGCCCGGGCCCGCCGCCTCCGTCCTGCGCATGGTGTCCACGGCGGAAAAACTAGCGCATTGCGTGCCGGCCCGCCACACGGCACGTCGCCGTGCCGCGGCTGCCGCACGCGGCCTCACGCCGCTGCACGTCACATCGTCGCATAGACCGCCCCGCCGCCGCCCGCGCGTGGACCGAAGCGGTCGGGCGACGGCAGCGCCAGGCGTCACATCGTCGCATAGACCGGGCCGCCGCCGCCCTCCGGCGTCACCCAGGTGATATTCTGGGTCGGGTCCTTGATGTCGCAGGTCTTGCAGTGCACGCAGTTCTGCGCGTTGATCACGAGCCTCGGCTTGCCTTCCTCGGCGCCGACGATCTCATAGACGCCGGCGGGGCAATAGCGCGTCTCGGGGCTCCGATACCGCTCCCAGTTCACCGCGATCGCGCGCTCGGGCTCGGCGAGCCGCAGATGGCAGGGCTGGTCCTCGGCGTGATTGGTGTTCGAAAGGAACACCGAGGACAGGCGGTCGAAGGTGAGCACGCCATCAGGCTTCGGGTAGGCGATGGGCGAGGCGTCGGCGGCGGGCTTCAGGCTCTCGTGGTCCTTGTCGTGGCGGAAGGTCCAGGGGGCGCGGCCGCGCAGCACGTAGGCGTCGAGCGCGGAATAGAGGAGCCCGCCCCAGAGGCCCCAGCGCGCGAAGGCGGGGCGGATGTTGCGCGCCGCATACAGCTCTGCCTGCACCCAGGACCGCTCGAGCGCCGCCGGGTAGGCCTCGAGCACGGCCGGCGGGTTGTCGGCGGCGAGCGCGTCGACGACCGCCTCCGCCGCCAGCATGCCCGACTTCATCGCCGTGTGCGTGCCCTTGATCTTCGGAACGTTCAAAAACCCCGCCGCGCAGCCGATCAGCGCCCCGCCCGGGAAGACGAGGCGGGGGATTGACTGCAGCCCCCCCTCGTTCAGCGCCCGCGCGCCGTAGCCGATCCGCCGCGCACCCCGAAGATGCTCGGCGATCGCCGGGTGCGTCTTCAGCCGCTGCATCTCCTCGAACGGGGAGAGATAAGGGTTGGGATAGTCGAGCCCGACGACGAAGCCGTAGCTCACGAGGTTCTCGCCCCAATGGTAGAGGAACGAGCCGCCATAGGTATCGGGCGTAAGCGGCCAGCCGATCGAGTGCAGCACGAGGCCGGGCCGGTGCCGCTCGGCCGGCACCTCCCACAGCTCCTTGATGCCGATCGCGTAGGTCTGCGGCCGGTCGGGGTCGCGCAGGCCGAACCGCGCCTCGAGCTGCTTCGTGAGCGAGCCGCGGCAGCCTTCGGCAAACAGGGTATATGGGGCGCGCAACTCCATCCCCGGCTGCCAGTCCGGCCGACGCGTACCGTCCCGCGCCACGCCCATCTCTCCGGTCGCGACCCCGACGACGCGGCCGCCCTCGATCAGAAGCTCGGCGGCGGCGAAGCCCGGGTAGATCTCGACCCCGAGCGCCTCGGCTTGGGAAGCGAGCCAGCAGCAGAACTGGCCGAGCGAGATGATCCAGTTGCCGCGGTTGTGCATCTGCGGCGGCGTGGGCAGGCGGAAAGCGCGCTTCTCGGTCAGGAAAAGGAACCGGTCCTCGCGCGCCTCGGTCGTGAGCGGTGCGCCGAGCGCCCGCCAGTCGGGCAGAAGCTCGTCCAGGGCGCGCGGCTCGAGCACCGCGCCGGAGAGGATGTGGGCGCCGACCTCCGCTCCCTTCTCGAGCACGCAGACCGAGATCTCGCGCCCTCTTTGGGCGGCGACCTGCTTGGCGCGGATCGCCGCCGAGAGGCCGGCAGGCCCTGCGCCGACGATCACCAGGTCATACTCCATCGACTCGCGGTTCATCATTCCCCCAACGCTCCGCCCTCGTTCGGCGCCACGAGACATAGGGCCAAGCCGGGACTTGCGCGAGTGAGCATATTGCGGGCTTGCTCGGCGCATGGACGAGGCGATGCGACGTGCGCTCGAGGCGGCGCTTGCGCTCCAGCTCGCCTGGGGCGCGGACGAGGCGCTGGACGAGACCCCGCGTGATCGGCGCCGCGCCTCCTCGCCCGAGGCGATGCGCGCGACCCTGCCGGCGGCCGCCGTCCCGGAAAGCCCCGCGCCACCGTCCCCGATCGCCCCGACCGCGCTCGCCACCTCGCCTCACGCGCTTCCTTCGCCGGGCGGGGCGGTTGCCGAAGCCGAGCGGCTCGCAGCAGCGGCGGCCGACCTCGAGTCTCTGCGACGGGCGATCGCCGAGTTCGGCGGGCTGGCGCTGCGCGAGACGGCGACCAACCTCGTCTTCGCCGATGGCAACCCCGCCGCTCCGGTGATGCTGATCGGCGAGGCGCCGGGGGCGGAGGAGGACCGCGCGGGCAAGCCCTTCGTCGGTGCCTCGGGGCGGCTTCTTGACCGGATGATGGCCTCGATCGGGCTCGACCGCCACGGGACGGGCTGGGGCTCGTTCTACGTCACCAACATCATCACCTGGCGCCCGCCGGGAAACCGCAACCCGACCGATGGCGAGGTGGCGCTCTCGCTGCCTTTTCTCCGCCGCCATGTGGTTCTGGTGCAGCCGAAGCTGCTTCTCCTTCTCGGGGCGGTGGCGGTGCGGTCGCTCACCGGCGCGCGGGAGGGAATCACCCGGCTCAGGGGGCGCTGGCTCACGCTCGAGTTCGACGGGCTCGGCTCCGTGCCGGCCCTGGCCACGCTTCACCCGGCCTACCTGCTCCGCAACCCTGGCGCGAAGAAGGATGCCTGGGCCGACCTGATCGCGTTGCGGCGCCGCATCGACGATCTGAGGCAGGATTAAGGCACGTCAGTTTTGCCGTGCAACGCGCTGACTCAACGAGTGCGGTCTCAAAAGGCAAAAAACGTCTCCCAGATCGGTGTTGCGCAACCCGTTAACCCGCGGTTAACGCCGGAGAACCATGCGAACGAAAACGGGGGCATGGGCCCGCTCAGCCTCCACGGCGGGCCTGATCTGGGTTGTGGCATGTCTTCCCTCCCAGGCTGACGCAGCCGGGGGGGATGGCGCATCAGGGGGGCAGGCCGGGCAGACGGAAGTCGCCTTCGCCGTCCCGAGGCCCACGCCACCGGGTGGCGGGGCCGGGCTTCCGGTCGTGCTCCTGCCCTCCGATGCCGCTCTCTACCGGCGGATCTTCCAGCTTCAGGATCGAGGTCGGATCGCCGACGCCGAGCGCGAGACGGAACGGCTGACCGATCCGCTGCTGCTCGGCCACGTGCTCGCGCATCGGCTGCTCGGCCCCCACACCCGCGCCACGGTGCCGGAGCTCTCCGCCTGGCTCGACCGCTTCGCCAACCTTCCCGATGCGCCGAGGATCCATGCTCTGCTGCTTTCGCGGCTGCCGCGCGGTGCGGCGCGCCCGGCCGCACCGCAGCTTGCGGAACTGCCCGCGGCGGAGGCGCTGGACGAGGAGGAGCGGTTCGTGCTCCTGCCGCCGCAGGCGCGCAACCCGATCCTCGCCCGCGCCGTCGCCGATCGGATCCGCGCCGAGGAGTTCGACGCCGCCGAGGCCGCGATCGCGCGGACGCGCGGTCTCGATCCCGCCCAGGCTGGGCTTCTACGGGCGCAGATCGCGCGCGGGCTGTTCCTGCGCAATCGCGACGCCGAAGCGCTCGCCGCCGCGACCGACGCACTCCGCCGCGACGGCGCCATGGTCGGAGATCTCTCCTGGTATGCCGGTCTCGCCGCCTGGCGGCTTGGCCGGCACGAGGTCGCGCGTCGTCACTTCGAGGCGACGGCGCGTGCCGAGGTCGCCACAGCGGCGCGGCGTGCCGCCGGGGCGTACTGGGCGGCGCGTGCCGCGCTGCGCTTGCGCGACCATCGCGCCTATGTGCCTTGGCTTGCCGAGGCGGCGCGCGACCAGCGAAGCCTCTACGGCCTGCTCGCGCGGCGGACGCTCGGCATTCCCGGCGGCTTCGCCTGGGAGCGTGACACGCTCGGCGAGGCGGAGGCGCAGCGCCTGCTCGCCCATGACGGCAGCCGCCGGGCGCTCGCCCTGCTTCAGGTGGGGCAGCGGGCGCGGGCGGAGGCGGAGCTGATGGTCATGGGAGAGGCCGCTGCGTCCGATCCCGCTCTCGCCCGCGCCCTCCTTGTCGTCGCGAGCCAGGCGGGGATGTCGGAGGTCGCGATCCGGCTCGCCCAGTTCGCCGAGAGCGGCGATGGCCGGCCGCGCGACTACGCCCGCTTCCCGATCCCGCGCTGGGCGCCCTCAGGCGGCTACAGGACCGACCCGCCGCTCCTGATGGCACTCGCCCGGCTCGAGAGCAATTTCGAGCCGCGCGCGATCAGCCCGGCCGGAGCGCGCGGGATCATGCAGATCATGCCGGTGACGGCAGGCTACGTGACCGGCCAACGCTCGCTCGCGGGGCGCGACCGGCATCGCCTGCACGAGCCCGAGTTCAACCTCGAGGTCGGCCAGCGCTACGTCGAGTATCTCGCCCGCCTCCCTGCGGTCGAGGGCGACCTGATCAGCTTGATCGCCGCCTACAACAGCGGCCCCGGAAGTTTCGCCCGCTGGTCACCGACTGTGGTGCACATGGGCGACCCGCTCCTGTTCCTCGAGGCGATCCCAATCCACGAGACAAGACGTCACGTCCAGGCCGTGCTCGCTCTCTCCTGGATCTACGCAAGCCGCCTCGGGCGGCCCGCACCGTCGCTCGACGCGCTCGCGGCCGGCCGATGGCCCCGCTATACTGACGCTGAAGGGGGCACCATTCCGGGTGCCGAGGCGTCGGCGCGACGGCGTTGACTGAGGCCGTCATCGCCGTGCGTGGGGCCAGCACATGTCTCGCATCGATGAAACGCGTCGCTTCCTGCCAGTCAACATCGCCGTCCTCACCGTTTCGGACACGCGCACGCCGGGAACGGACAAGTCCGGCGATACGCTTGCGGAACGGATTACCGCCTCCGGGCACCGTCTGGTCGCGCGCGCGATCGTTCGGGACGAGGTGGAGGCCATCCTCACCCATCTCACCGAGTGGATCGACGATCCGGCGGTCGATGTGGTGATCACGACCGGGGGGACGGGCATCACCGGGCGCGATGTCACGCCGGAGGCGTTCAAGCGCGTGCTTGAGAAGGAGATTGAGGGCTTCGGCGAGCTGTTCCGGATGCTGAGCTACCAGAAGATCGGCACCTCGACGATCCAGTCACGCGCTCTGGGCGGTGTCGCCCGCGGCACCTACCTCTTCGCCCTCCCGGGCAGCCCGGGCGCGTGCCGCGACGCCTGGGACGACATCCTCAAGTGGCAGCTCGACAGCCGACATAGGCCCTGCAATCTTGTCGAGCTGATGCCTCGGCTTCGGGAGCATCTCGGCAGCGCTGCGGCCTGATGAGCACCGGGCCTCAATAGAGACGGGCGAGAACGCGCGGCGGCACGCCAAGCGCCCACAGGGAGAGAAGCGCGAGGTTTCGTGCGCTGCGCCTGAGATAGCCGTCGCGACGCCAACGCTCGGCTGAGGTGATCGCCTCCGCCCCGATCGGCGCGAGCCGTGCCCGGCCGAGCCGGCGGACGAGCGTCACGTCCTCCATGATCGGGAGTTCCGGAATGCCGCCCACGCGCGCGAGCAGGGAGCGGTGGATCAGAAGCCCCTGGTCACCATAGGGCAGGGCGAAGAGGCGACAGCGCAAGGCGACAAGGCGCTCGAGACGGCGCGCAGCCGGGCTGGCGTCGTCGAGCCGGAACCGGAAATAGCCGGCCCGGCCCTCGGCACCGCGCTCGCAGGTGAACGCCGCGACAGCCTCCGCCCAACCTTCAGCCAGAACCGTATCGGCGTGCAGCAGCAGAAGCCACTCGCCCGCGGCGGCGGCCACTCCGGCCGCGAGCTGCACACCCCGTCCCTCTGGCGCCGGAACGACGCGCGCGCCGCACTCGGCGGCGACCACGGCCGTGCCGTCGGGAGAGCCGCAGTCGGCAACGATCACCTCGCGCGGCCACGCCCCCAGCGCGGTGAGCGTCGCCGGAAGGCAGGCGGCGGCATTGCGTGCCGGGATCACCACCGAAAGGTCGGGAAAGCGCTTCGCCATGGCGACAGGCGAGCATGGCCTGCCGGTCGTGTCAGCCGCGCTGCGGCAGTTCTCGGCGCTTGTTCATGATTCGTTCTTGACAGAGCCGGCAAGGCTCGGCGAGGCTTTCCCCGCGCGCAGGGGCGCCGCGAGGGGAAGGACGGCCATGGACGAGCTCGCTCACGCGTGGGATCGGCACGATTTGCCGGTGGCTGCCGGCTGGGAACTGCCGCCGCCACAGCCGCGCAAGGGGCGTGGCGCCGTCACCTCGCCGCCCTGCCGCTACGACCGGTTCAGGGCGGAGGCGGCTGACGACGGCTGGGGAACGCTCGAGCAGGATCTCGCCGATCCGCCTCGCCTCGAGACGACGCTCACGCGCGACGCTACGCGCAGCATCATCGCCTGGAACGACAGTCCTGATATCGGCTTCGACCGCTCGGTGAACCCCTATCGCGGCTGCGAGCATGGCTGCATCTACTGCTACGCGCGGCCCTCGCATGCCCAGCTCGGCCTCTCCCCGGGCCTCGACTTCGAGGCGAAGCTTCTGTTCAAGCCGGAGGCGGCGAGCCTGCTCGCGCGCGAGCTCTCGCGGCCCGGCTATCGCCCCGCCCCGATCGCGCTCGGCTCGAACACCGACCCCTATCAGCCGGTAGAACGCCAGCTCCGGATCACGCGCGCGATCCTCGAGGTGCTGTCGGCGTTCAACCACCCCTGCACGATCGTCACGAAGTCGGCGCTCGTCATTCGTGATCTCGACATCCTCGCGTCGATGGCGGAGCGGCGCCTCGTCCGCGTCTGCCTCTCCGTCACCACGCTCGACCGCAGGCTCGCCAACGTCATGGAGCCGCGCGCCGCCACCCCGGCGCGGCGGCTGCAGGCGATCGAGGCGCTCGTCCAGGCCGGCGTACCGGCCGGGGTGCTGGCCGCGCCGATGATCCCCGGGCTGAACGACGCCGAGCTCGAAGGCATTCTCGCCGCCGCTGCCCGAGCCGGAGCCGATGCCGCGGGCTACGTGCTGGTGCGCCTGCCGAACGAGCTCAAGGAGATGTTCACTGCCTGGCTCGAGGCACATTATCCGGAGCGGGCGGCGAAGGTGCTCTCGCTGATACGCCAGACACGCTCCGGCCGGTTGAACGATCCCCGCTTTGGCAGCCGCTTCACAGGCTCCGGCCCCTATGCCGGCCTGCTCGCGCAACGCTTCGCGGCGGCTGCGCGCAAGCATGGTCTTGGGCGCCCATCGGGCGGGCTCGACGCAAGCCGCTTCCGGGTGCCGGCGCGCCCGACCGGGGGGGAGGATCGCCAGCTTGCCCTGCTGTGATCGACGCCCTGCTTGCATCGCCAGCTGCTGCGGGCGATCTCTCCTCGCATGATCGACGCCAAACAGCTCCTTGACCGTTTCCTCGGCGCGGGTGCGGGGATCGCGCGGCCTCCACACTCACCCAGGCCGACCAGAAGCTTTCCGGCCTCAACGTTCCCGGGGGGCTCGCCGGCGGCGCAGCAGCGGGCGGCCTCATCGGGCTCCTGCTCGGCAGCAAGAAGGCGCGCAAGCTCGCGGGCAGCGCGGTCGGCTATGGCGGTGCCGCCGTGCTCGGCGCGCTTGCCTACCGCGCGTGGCAGAACTGGCAGGCTGGCCGGTCACAGGGGGCGATGGCGCCTCCCTCTCCCGCCGAGCTCGCCTCGACGGATGAACGCTTCCTGCCGAGCGAGCCGGCGGCGGATGGCCGTCCGTTCGGCGTGGCGCTGGTGCGCGCAATGGTCGCCGCAGCGAAGGCGGACGGGCATCTGGACAACACCGAGCAGCAGGCGATCTTCGCCGCCATTGAGCGCGCCGGCCTCGACGCCGAAGCCAAGGCGGCTCTGTTCGATGCGATGAACGCTCCGGTCGACCCGGCGGCGATCGCGGCGCTCGCTGCCACGCCCCAACAGGCCGCGGAGCTCTGGCTCTCCGCCCGGCTTGCCATCGAGCCCGACCAGCCGGCGGAGCGCGCCTTCCTCGACGCGCTCGGCCATCGCCTCGGGCTTGATCCTGCCTTGCGCGCGAACCTCGAACGCGAGGCGGCAGCCGCCCTCGCCAACGCGTGAGCCGCCCACCCACCCTCATGCTCGAGACCGCATCGGGGATGGGTATCGTCGCCGGCATCGACGAGGCGGGCTGCGGGCCGCTTGCCGGCCCGGTCGTCGCGGCCGCCCTCGTCTTCCTGGAAAAGCCGGACGCGCGGCTTGCCGCGCTGATCGACGACAGCAAGCGCCTCTCCCCCGCCCGGCGCGAGGCCGCCTTCGCGGCTCTTGCCGAGACGCGGCGCGACGGCCGCCTCGCCTTCGCGGCAGGCGCTGCGAGCGCGGCGGAGATCGGCCGGCTCAACATCCGGCGAGCGACCCATCTCGCCATGGCGCGGGCGCTCGCGCGGCTTCCGCTCGTGCCCGACCTCGTCCTCGTCGACGGCAACAGCCGCCCCCCGCTCCCGGTCAAGGTGCGCTGCATCGTCGGCGGCGACCGGACCTCGCTCTCGATCGCCGCTGCCTCGATCATCGCCAAGGTTCTGCGTGACCGGGCGATGTTGCGCCTTGCCGCGCGCTACCCCGCCTATGGCT
This sequence comes from Elioraea tepida, assembly GCF_019203965.1. NCBI lineage: Bacteria > Pseudomonadati > Pseudomonadota > Alphaproteobacteria > Acetobacterales > Elioraeaceae > Elioraea > Elioraea tepida. The sequence continues at coordinate 27,504 of NZ_CP076448.1, read as the reverse complement.
GGGAGGCGAACCGGGGGTATCCGACGCCGTCGCACCGCGCCGCTCTCGCGCGCATCGGCGCCACACCGCACCACCGCTCGGGCTTCGCACCGGTCGATCTCGCCATCGCCTCCGCACGCCCAGGTTGACGGTCGAAGAGAGCCTCGGCGAGACTCCCGCGTTTGCGCGCGGGGGGAGCATCGGCGCAAAGGCATGGGGCGGGAACTCGATCTGCCGCTGGACACGGTCCTGGTCGGCGACTGCATCACGGTGATGGCGGCGCTGCCGCCCGCGTCCGTGCATGCCATCTTCGCCGACCCTCCCTACAATCTCCAGCTCTCCGGAACGCTGCACCGGCCCGACAATTCCGAGGTCGACGGGGTTGATGCGGAATGGGATCGTTTCCCTGACCCTGCCGCCTATGACGCCTTCACCCGGGCCTGGCTCGCCGAGGCCCGCCGGGTGCTTCGCCGCGACGGCACGCTGTGGGTGATCGGCTCCTACCACAACATCTTCCGCGTCGGCGCCGCGCTTCAGGACCTCGGCTTCTGGATCCTCAACGACATCATCTGGCGCAAATCGAACCCGATGCCCAATTTCCGCGGGCGGCGCTTCACCAACGCGCACGAGACGCTGATCTGGGCCGCGCGCGAGAGGGGATCGCGATACCGTTTCAATTACGAAGCGATGAAGTCCCTCAACGACGACGTGCAGATGCGCAGCGACTGGACCTTCCCGATCTGCACCGGCCCTGAGCGTCTGCGCGACGCGGCGGGCGCGAAGCTTCACCCGACGCAGAAACCGGAAGCGCTCCTGCATCGCGTCATCCTCGCCTGCACCAATCCGGGCGAGGTGGTGCTCGACCCGTTCTTCGGCACCGGCACGACCGGTGCGGTCGCGAAACGCCTCGGCCGGCGTTTCATCGGCATCGAACGCGACGAGGCCTATGTGCGCGCGGCACGCGCGCGGATCGACGCGGTCGTTCCGGTGTCGGACGAACGCCTCGCCGCCACCCCGTCGCGCCGCGAGGCGCCGCGCGTCGCCTTCGGAGCGGTGGTCGAAGCGGGTCTGATCGCCCCAGGGGCAGTGCTCTGGGACCGCACCCGCCGCGTCTCAGCGACCGTGGCGGCCGACGGCTCGCTCCGCGCCGGGCACGAACGCGGCTCGATCCACCGCATCGGCGCTCTCTTGAGCGGCGCCCCATCGTGCAACGGCTGGACCTTCTGGCACTACGAGGATCGCGGCCGGCTCCTGCCGCTTGACGTGCTCCGCTCCCGGCTCCGCCCGCTCGAGTGAGCAAGCGCAAGCCGCGCCGCCTTCGCCATCACCGCCGGAAGCCCCGCCTCGAGCACGGCCTCGCGCTGCACGCCGGGCGACGGAAGCGCCTCGACCCTGGCCGCGACGACAGCAAGATCGAGCGCGAAATGGGTGAAGACGTGCCGCACGCGCCCGATCTCCTCCCACCCGGCTTCGGCCGGCGCATGGGCGCGCGCCTCCGCAAACGGCCAGGGCTCGTCGCGCCACGGCGTGCCGGGAAGCTCGAGCATCCCGCCAAGCAGCCCCTCGGGCGCACGGCGCCGGAGCAGGACGGCGCCGGTCCGATCCTCGAGCCAGAAGGCGAGGCCATGGCGCTCAGGCCTTGCAGCTTTCGCGCTTTTCGCGGGAAGCGCCTCGGCGAGCCCCTCTGCCCTGGCGCGGCAGGTATGCGTGAGCGGGCAGAGGGCGCAGGCGGGACGGCGCGGCGTGCAGATCGTCGCGCCGAGATCGAACAGGGCTTGTGCGAAATCCCCTGGCCGCGCCTGCGCCGCGCGTGTCGCGCCGAAGGCCCGCGCGGCCGCGGCGAGCGCTCTCTTGGCGGCCGGCAGCGTCTCGCGCACGGCATGGAGCCGCGCCATCACCCGCTCGACATTGCCGTCCACCGGCACGGCCGGGCGTCCGAAGGCGATCGCCGCCACCGCGGCGGCCGTGTAGGGCCCGACGCCGGGCAGGGAGCGCAAGCCCGCCTCGTCCTTGGGGAACCCGCCGCGCGCGACCACCGCCTTCGCCGCCTCATGCAGGTTGCGCGCGCGCGCGTAGTAGCCCAAGCCAGCCCAGGCCTTCGCCACCTCCTCCCAAGGAGCCTCCGCAAGGGTCGCCACGTCCGGGAAACGGTCGAGAAAGGCCGCGAAGCGCGGGGCCACGGCGGCAACCGTGGTCTGCTGCAGCATGATCTCCGACAGCCACACGACGTAGGGATCGGCCGACGCGCCGGGCGCCGCACGCCAGGGCAGGACGCGGCGATGGCGGTCGTACCAGGCGAGCAGGTCCCTCGCCGCCGCCTCCATGCTAGGCTCGCGCATCATGCGGGCAGGGTGGTGATGGCGGAGGACAGCGGCAAGCTTCGGGATGACGCGCCGGCGGAAGAGCGCCTCGCCGCCGGGCCCGTGCCGATCGCCGGGCTGCTCAGCCGGATCACCCGGCCGGCGATGCGTTCCCGCGGTGGCTTGCTCGCCCGTCTCGCTCTCGACTGGCCCGAGATTGTCGGGCCTGCGATCGCCGCCGTCACCGCGCCGGAGCGTCTCTCCTGCGGCAGGCAGTCCGCGACGCTCACCATACGCGCCTCGGGGCCGATGGCGCTCGAACTATCCCACCTAGCGCCGGAACTCCTCGCGCGGATCAACGCCCGGCTCGGCCGGGATGCGGTGGCGAGGCTGCGCTTCAGTGCCGGGAGCGGGCGCCGGGCGACGACCGGTGCCGGAGCGCCGCCGCTGCCCTTACCGAAGCCACCGTCGCGCGAGGCGGTGCTGCGCGCCGCCGCGGCGGTCGCCGACCTGCCGGAGGGCCCGCTGAAGGAGGCGCTCGCCCGGCTCGGTGCCGAGGTGCTGGCGCGCCGGTGAGATCGCGCCGTGGTGATGGGCGCGCCGGGTCGGGGCAGGCCACAGTCGCGGCGCTCGACTCGCCCCGGCGCGAGGCGCTATCTTCCACCACATCTTGGGGATGTGACCGTGATCGATCGTCGAAGCCTACTAGGCCTTGTGGGTGCAACCGCTTCGCTGGCCGCCCTTCCGGCGGCTGCGCAATCGGCGCTTCCGCCGCTTGCGGAGATGCTCGCCGAACGCTCGCTCGGCAACCCGGAGGCAGGCGTCACCGTCCAGGAGTTCTTCTCCCTCACCTGCAGCCACTGCGCCGCGTTCCACAACGACACCTTCCCGCGCGTGAAGGCGGAGCTGATCGACACCGGCAAAGTGCGGCTTGTCTGGCGCGATTTCCCGCTCGACCAAGCGGCGCTCGCCGCTGCCGCGATCGCGCGCGCGATGCCGGCCGAGCGCTACGAGGCCTTCATCGGCATGCTGTTTCGCGCGCAGGCGCAATGGGTGCGGCGAAGCTTCATCGAGGATCTGACGCGCCTTGCCGCTCTCGCCGGCATGCCGCGGGCGACGGTCGAGGCGGCGCTTGCGAGCGAGGCCCTGCAGCGCGGCATCCTCGAGGGGCGGCTTGCCGCCGAACAGCGTTTCCGGATCGAGGCCACGCCCTCCTTCGTGTTCAACGATCGCACCCCCGCCGTCTCCGGCGCGATCGGGTTCGAGCGCTTCGCGCGCGAAGCGGGCCTCGGCTGAGCCGGCGTCGGGAGAGGACGGCAGAGCCACATGGCGCTCACCTTCAGGCGGCTTCGCCTTTCCGGGTTCAAGAGCTTCGTCGAGCCGACGCATCTCGACATCCTCCCTGGGCTGACCGGGATCGTCGGCCCGAACGGCTGCGGCAAGTCGAACATCGTCGAGGCGGTGCGCTGGGCGATGGGCGAGACTTCGGCGAAGTCTCTGCGCGGCGGCGAGATGGAGGACGTCATCTTTTCTGGCACCGCCACGCGGCCGAGCCGAAACCATGCCGAGGTGTCGCTGCTGCTCGAGGCGCCCCCCGGGGCCGCCCCTGCGGCCCTGCACGCGGCGGCGAATGACGGCGGCGACGGCCGAGCAGGCCCGATCGAGATCGAGGTGCAGCGTCGGATCGAGCGCGGCCACGGCAGCATCTTCAGGGTCAACGGCCGGGAGTGGCGGGCGCGCGACGTTCAGCTCCTGTTCGCCGACAGTGCGACGGGCGCACGCTCCACCGCGCTTGTCAGCCAGGGCAAGCTCGGCGCGATCGTCAACGCCAATCCTCAGGACCGCCGCCATCTGCTCGAGGAAGCGGCCGGCATCACCGGGCTGCATGCGCGGCGCCACGAAGCGGAGCTGAAGCTCCGCGCTGCGGAAGCCAATCTCGCGCGCGCCGACGACGTCCTCGGCACGCTCGAGGCGCAGCTCGCCACTCTGAAAAAGCAGGCGCGCCAGGCCACACGCTACCGCAACCTGGCCGCGCAGCTCCGGGAGGCGGAGACGCTGCTCTTCGCCGCGCGTCTCGCCCGCCTCGCCGCGTCGAGGGCCGAGGCGGAGGCCGGGCTTCGCGAGGCGGACCGTCGCGTCGCCGAAGCGGCCGAGGCCGCCACTGCGGCCGCCGCCCGCGCGGCCGAGGTGGAAGCCGTTCTGCCGGAGCTGCGCGAGAGAGACGCCGCGGCGCGCGCGGCGGTCGAGCGCGCGCGTGCCCGCGTCGCTCGACATGAAGCCGAGGAGCGTGCCGCGAAGGCGTCGCTCGCTGCCGCCCAGGCGAGGCTCGCCGAGCTCGGGCGCGATCTTGCCCACGCCGAAAAGCTCGTCGCCGACGCGGCCGAGGCCGAGCACCGGCTTGCCGCCGAGGATGAGTCGCTTGCCCGGTCGGAGGCCGACCTTCCCGATCGGCTGGCGGCGGCGATGAGGAGAGCGGAGGAGGCTGCTCGCGAGGTCGCGGCACGCGAGGCGGCGGCGGAAGCGGTGACCGAACAGGCCGCGGAGGCGCAGGCGCGCGCCAAGGCGATCGGCGAGGCGATCGCCTCCGGAGAACAGGCTCTCGCCCGGCTGTCGGCCGAGACGGCGAGGCTCGGTCGCGAGCGGGCGGCCCTCGAGCAGGACCTCGTGGAGGCGGCGGCACTCGACAAGGCGGCCGCTGCGCTGGCCGAGGCGACGGAGCGCCTCGCCGCGGCACGCGCCGAGGTCGAGCGCGCCGAGGCCGCCCGGAGCGAGGCCGAAGCGGCCTCGGCACGCGCGGCCAAGGCCTCCGCCCAGGCGGAGGCAGAGCGTACCCGGCTCGCCGCCGAGGTCGCCGCTCTGCGGGAGGTTCTCGGCGGCCGCGATGACGAGCTTTGGCCGAAGCTCGTCGATGCGGTGGGCGTGCCCGAGGGTCTCGAGACGGCGCTCGGCGCAGCCCTCGGCGAGGCGCTCGAGGCTCCGGCCGACGAGGCGGCGCCGCGGCACTGGCGCGCGCTGCCGCCGATCGTGCCGGCCCAAGCCCTGCCGGAGGGGTGCACCCCCCTCGCCGCCCTGGTTACCGCCCCGTCCGTGCTCGCGCGCGCCCTGTCCCAGGTCGGGCTCGTGGAGACCGCGTCTGCCGGAGCGCAGCTCTGGCCGCTTCTCCGCCCCGGCCAAGCGCTCGTCTCGCGCGACGGCGCGGTCTGGCGTTGGGACGGCTACGCCGTGCGTGCCGGCACGCCGACCGCCGCCGCGACCCGGCTCGCGCAGCGGAACCGGCTCGCCACGCTCCGCGGCCAGCTCGCCGAAGCCGAGCGCTCGGCCGCGCGCGCGCGTGCCGAGCACGAAGAGGCCGCCGGCCGAGAGGCGCGCGCGCTTGCCGCCGAGCGGGCCGCCCGTGATGCCCGCAGAGCGGCCGAGCGGTCACTCGAGGAGGCGCGCTCGGCACAGGCGAGCCTGACGGCACGCGCCACCGCGGCGTCCTCGCGGCTTGCGGCGCTCGCGCCGCAGGAGGCACGGCTCGCCGCCGAGCACGCCGAGGCGTCGCGGCGGCTTGCCGAGCTCCGCGCGCGCGAGGGCGAGCTCCCCCGTCTCCACGACCTTCAGGCCGCCCTTGCCGAGGCGCGGGCAGCGCTTGCCGACGCACGTCGAGTCGAAGCGGAAGCGAGCGCCGCGCTCGCCGTGCTCCGCCGCGAGGCGGACCAGATCGCCGCGCGCCGGGCCGCCATCGCTGCGGAACGCCACGCCTGGGCGGAACGCGCGTCCGGTGCGACGGCGCGCCGCGCTGAGCTCTCCGCTCGCTTGAGCGAGGCCGAGGCCGACGCCGCGTCTCTCGCTGAGGCCCCGGGGCGGCTCGCGGCCGAGCTTGGCGAGGCCGTTGCCCTGCTTGCCCGGGCGGAAGCGGAGCGCGACGAGAGCGCCGCACGGCTCAACGCCGCCGAGCAGGAAGCGGCGGCCACCGCCCGCGCCCTGCGCTCGGCGGAGGCGGAGCTCGCAGGGGCGCGCGAGGCGCGGGTGCGCGCCGAGGGACTGGTCACCCAAGCGGAGGCCGCCGCCGCGGAGCTCGCCCGGCAGGTCGAGGAGCGGCTCGGGCTGAGCGCCGAAGCCGTGCTCCGTTCCGCGGTCCTGCATGAAACGCCTGAAGAAGCGGAGGCGTCCGCCGCGCGCAGGCTCGAGCGGCTCGCCCGGGAACGCGACCAGATGGGGCCGGTGAACCTTGCCGCCGAGCGCGAGGCGGAGGACGTCGAGGCGCGGATCGCGAGCCTCAAGGCGGAACGGGAGGATCTCACCGCAGCGATCGCCAAGCTGCGCGGCGCGATCGGGGCGCTGAACCGCGAGGGGCGCGAGCGGCTGATGGCCTGCTTCGCGGAGGTGGACCGGCACTTCCAGGCGCTGTTTTCGCGCCTGTTCGGCGGCGGCGCGGCGCATCTGAGGATGGTTGACAGTGACGATCCGCTGGAGGCCGGGCTCGAGATCATGGCATCGCCGCCGGGCAAGAAGCTCACCACGTTGTCGCTGCTTTCGGGCGGCGAGCAGGCGCTCACGGCGCTGGCGCTGATCTTCGCGGTGTTCCTGACTAACCCGGCGCCGATCTGCGTGCTCGACGAGGTGGATGCGCCGCTCGACGATGCGAACGTGGCGCGGTTCTGCACGCTTCTCGAGGAGATCGCCGCCTCCACCGGCACCCGCTTCCTCGTGGTGACGCACCATCGGCTCACCATGGCGCGGATGCACCGGCTCTACGGCGTGACCATGCCCGAGCGCGGCGTGTCACGACTCGTCTCGGTGGATCTCGCCTCTGCCCAGGCGCATGCCGCGACGCCGATCGCCGCCGAGTAGCGATCGGCCGCCCGGGTCACGAACTGGCGGTTCATTGGTTGTGACCCAAGACCAAACCCCATCTGGCCTGGAACCATCGAAGGCCGCGACTCGATGCCTCTCCTTCGGGCCGCAGCGAGGCGGCACGTTGTGGACGCCAGCATCCACCACGTTCGCGTTGCGCGCGTGCAGCGCAGCAGAGGGTTTCTTGACACCCCCCTGCCCTGCCGCTAGGTAGCGGACGCCTTCCGGGCGGGCTGCGCAAGGGAGGAACACGGGTTGGAGGATCCGGCCAAAGCCGGCGATCAGGCCTCCTTCGAGGCACGGTTGCAGGCGGCGCGCGCGCGGCAGGGGCTCGACAAGCCCAAGCGCCGGGCGGATGCCAAAGGGGCCGGTGGCTGGGGCCTCGGCATGCGTGCCGGGCTCGAGGTCGCCTCCGCTCTCGCCGTTGGTGTGGGGCTCGGTCTCGCGCTCGACGCCTGGGCGGGAACGCGCCCCGTGTTCCTGGTCGTCGGCCTGTTCCTGGGAGGGGCGGCGGGCGTCTCGAACGTCTACCGGCTGATGATGGGACGGCGTTGACGGATGAAGGGGACGCCCGGGTCGGGCCGCGCGGTCGCGGCAGTCCCGGCGTCGGCCGGGGGGCGGGATGGCGGCTGAAGGCAAGACGATCGACGCGCTGAGCCAGTTCGCTCTGAGCGAAGTTGCCGCCGGTTTCGCCAACAGCAACCTCTACATGCTGATCGCCGGGGTCGCGATCTCGTCGCTGATGGTGCTCGGCATGCGGCGTCGCGAGCGCGTTCCGGGGCGGCTGCAGAGCCTCGCCGAGGTCAGCTACCAGTTCGTGCACAACATGGTCGACGAACAGGTGGGACACGAGGGGCGGCGCTTCTTCCCGTTCGTGTTCACCCTCTTCATGTTCGTCCTGTTCGGCAACATGCTCGGTATGTTGCCCTACGCCTTCACCTTCACGAGCCATATCGCGGTCACGTTCACGCTCGCGCTTGTTGTATTCATCCTGGTCACCGCGGTCGCGATCGCGTTGCACGGGGCGAAGTTCTTCGGCTACTTCCTGCCCGAGGGCGCACCACTATGGCTCGCGCCGATCATCATTCCGATCGAGGTGATCTCCTATCTCTCGCGCGTCGTGAGCCTCTCGGTTCGCTTGTTCGCCAACATGGTCGCCGGGCATGTGATGCTGAAGGTGTTCGCGACCTTCGTGGTGCTGCTCGGCTCCTTGGGTGGCATCGGGTTGATCGGTGCCGCGGCGCCGCTTGCTCTCAACATTGCCCTGGTCGGGTTCGAGTTCCTGGTCGCGTTCCTGCAGGCCTATGTGTTCGCGATCCTGACCTGCATCTACCTCCACGACGCCGTGCATCTGCACTGAGCGCATGGCGACGGGACGGCCACCACCCACCCCACTCCGTAAAGGAAGGACAGACACATGGAAGTCGAAGCCGCGAAGGCCCTCGGGGCCGGTATTAAAGCCCTCGGGGCCGGGATTGCCGTCATCGCCCTGTTCGGCGTCGGGCTCGGGATCGGCAACATCTTCTCGTCTCTGATCACCTCGGTCGCGCGCAACCCGGCCGCGCGTGACGCCGTGTTCCCGATCGGCATTCTCGGCTTCGCGCTGACCGAAGCCGTGGCGCTGTTCGCCCTCCTGATCGCCTTCCTGATCCTCTTCACCACCTGAGGGCGCGCGGGCCGCGTCGCCTCGGCGCGGCCCGCCACCTGGCGCTGAGGTCTGGCATGCCGCAGCTCGACTTCGCCAACCCGCTTGTCCTGAGCCAGGTGCTCTGGATGCTCGTGATCTTCGGGGCGCTCTACGTGCTCGTGACGAAGGTCGCGCTGCCCCCTGTGGCGCAGGTGCTCGCCGATCGTGAGGCGGCGATCGCAGCGGATCTCGAGGCGGCCCGCAAACTCAAAGAGGAGGCGGACGCGGCTCTCGCCGAGCAGGAGAGAGCTGCGGCCCGCGCCCGCGCCGAGGCCCAGGCCGCCATCCGCGAGGCGACGGAAGCGGCCAAGGCCGAAGCGGCGAAGGCGCAAGCCGCGCTGAACGCAAGGCTCTCGGCCGAACTGGCGGCGGCGGAACAGCGTATCGCCGAGGCCAAGGCGAAGGCGCTGAGCGCGATCCGCTCGATCGCCGCCGAGGCCGCAGCGGAGGCGACCGCGAAGCTCACCGGCCTCGCCCCCGACCCGGCCGCCGTGGTGGCGGCGGTGGACTCCGCCCTTGCTGCGCGCCAGGAGGGCTGACCCTCATGCTTCAGGATCCGAAGTTCTGGGTTGCTGTCTCCTTCGCCCTGTTCATCGTGATCGCCTGGAAGCCGCTCATCATGCGGATCATCCGCATGCTCGATGAGCGTGGCGAGAGGATCCGGGCCGAGATCGAGGAGGCGAAGCGGCTTCGCGCCGAAGCCGAGGCGATGCTGCGGCGGGCCGAGGCAGCCCGCGCCGCGGCGGAACAGGAGGCGGCGGCGATCGTCGCCCATGCGCGCGACGAGGCGCGCCTCTTGGCCGAGGCGGCGCGCGCGGAGCTCGAGGCGACGCTCAAACGTCGCGAGCGCATGGCGCTCGACCGCATTGCTGCCGCTGAGGCCGAAGCTGCCGCCGCCGTCCGCAACACTGCGGCCGAGGTCGCCATCGCCGCCGCGCGCAGCCTGATCGCCTCCGGGTTGACCGAGGCCGGGCACGCCGGGCTGATCGACGCCGCGATCGCCGACATCCCGCAGAAGCTGCATTGACGGGGCGTTATCGCCGCTTCTGCAAGCGTTCACGCTCGCGGGTTGTGTGTCGGTGGAGCCGAGTGTGGTGCCGTTTCAATCGCTCCTGAGGCGGACGCTGACATACGGCCAGCGCATTGCGGAGTGTGGCGGCGGATCGTCGATTCCCCGAACTCGCGCTACGCGCCGACCACGTGCTTGCGATGCCGCTCTCGAAGAAGAGGTCGACGGGTTCCTACGCGTCGGGGGACCGCGCTACAGCACCATATCGTAGGTGATCCACATGGTCCGCGCCGCGAGCCGGTCATAGACGCCGCGGCCGCGATCGTTGTCGTCCGCCGTGATCCAGCGGATCAGGCCCCCCCCCCGCTCCCCCCCCGATCGCCGCCACCGCCTCGATCAGCGCATCGGCCACGCGCTTGCCGCGCATCTTGGGGTCGACGAACAGGTCGTCGAGGAACCCGCCGTACCCTGCGCGAAGCGGCCGCGCGAATGGCCGGTTGTGCGCGAGCCCAACCGGCTCGCCGCCTTCGTCGAGTGCGATGAGGCCCTTCACGTCGTGCCCGGGATCCATCAGCCAGCCCCACACCGTATCGCGCCTCTCTTCCGTCTGCTCGACCCGGTAGGAGGCAGCGTAGCCGGCATAGAGCCGGTCCCAGCCTGGGCGATGTTCCGGCGCGAGCGGAACGACGGTGACGGCCACGGCGCTCACTCCGCGGCCTGCGCGTAGCTCTCCATCGGCTCGCAGGTGCAAACCAGGTTACGGTCGCCGTAGACGTTGTCAACGCGCTTGACGGGTGGCCAATATTTCGCCGCTGCGACGAACGGCAGCGGCATCACCGCGACCTGGCGCGAATAGGGGTGCGTCCAGACCTCGGCGGTGACGTCCTCGGCAGTGTGCGGCGCGTTCTTGATCGGGTTGTCGCCGATCGGCCAGCGGCGCTCCTCGATCGCGCGGATCTCGGCACGGATCGCGATCATCGCGTCGCAGAACCGGTCGAGCTCGGCCTTCGATTCGCTTTCGGTCGGCTCGATCATCAGCGTGCCCGCCACGGGCCAGGACATGGTCGGCGCGTGGAAGCCGTAGTCCTGAAGGCGCTTGGCGATGTCCTCGACCATCACGCCCGCGGAGGCCTGGAAGCCGCGGCAGTCGATGATGCACTCGTGGGCCACGAAGCCGTGCGCGCCGCGATAGAGGATCGGGTAGTGGGGCGCGAGCCGGTGCGCGATGTAGTTGGCGTTGAGGATCGCGACCTCGCTCGCCTCCCGCAGGCCCTCCTCCCCCATCATCGCGATGTAGGCGTAAGGAATCGGCAGGATTCCGGCGCTGCCCCACGGCGCCGAGGCGACCGGGCCCGGCCCGCTCGCAGGGCCCGCCTCGGGAACAAGCGGGTGGTTCGGCAGGAACGGCGCGAGATGGGCCGCGACGCCGATCGGGCCAACCCCGGGCCCGCCGCCGCCATGCGGGATGCAGAACGTCTTGTGCAGGTTGAGATGGCACACATCGGCGCCGATCGCCGCCGGGCTGGTCAGGCCGACCTGGGCGTTCATGTTGGCGCCATCCATGTACACCTGCCCGCCATGGGCGTGGACGATCGCGCAGATCTCGGCGATCGCCTCCTCGAACACGCCATGTGTCGAGGGGTAGGTGACCATCAGGGCGGCGAGACGCGAGGCGTTCGCCTCAGCCTTGGCGCGCAGGTCGGCGAGATCGACATTGCCGTCACGGTCGCAGGCGACGGCGACAACGCGGAACCCGGCCATCACCGCCGAGGCCGGGTTGGTGCCGTGCGCCGAGGTGGGGATGAGGCACACGTCACGATGCCCCTCGCCGCGGCTCTCGTGGAAGCCGCGTATGGCGAGAAGCCCCGCATACTCGCCGGCGCTGCCCGCGTTCGGCTGCAGCGACACGGCGGCGAAACCCGTCACGGCGCAGAGCCACTGTTCCAGGCGCGTGATGAGCGTGCGGTAGCCCCGCGCCTGCTCTGCCGGAGCGAAGGGGTGGATGTTCGCGAAGCCCGGGTTGGTGATGGGGATCATCTCCGCGGTCGCGTTCAGCTTCATGGTGCAGGAGCCGAGCGGGATCATGGAGCGATTGAGCGCCACGTCCTTGTCCTCGAGCCGCTTGAGGTAGCGCAGCATCTCGTGCTCGGCGTGGTGGCTGTTGAACACCGCCTGGCGCAGGAAGCGGCTCGTGCGCAGAAGACCCTCCGGGATCGAGGGATCGGCTGTCTCGGGCAGCGTCACGCTCCGGCCCGCCGCCTCCCCGAGCGCGTCGGTAAGCCGCTCGAGATCAGCGCGCGTCACCGTCTCGTCCATCGCCACGCCGACATCCGTCGCGTTCACGCGGCGGAGGTTGAAGCCGCGCGCGAGCGCCGCGGCCATCAGCGCCTCGGCACGATCACCGCAGTCGAGCGTCACGGTGTCGAAGAAGGCACCGTGGCGTGGCGTGAAGCCAGCGTCCCGCGCAGCAGCGGCGAAGATGCGTGCCGCGAGATTGCACCGGCGTGCGATCCGCTGAAGCCCGTCCGCCCCGTGCCACACCGCGTACATCCCCGCCATCACGGCGAGCAGGACCTGCGCGGTGCAGATGTTCGAGGTCGCCTTCTCGCGGCGGATGTGCTGTTCGCGCGTCTGAAGCGCGAGCCTGAGCGCCGGCCGACCGGCGGCATCGACCGAGACGCCGACAAGCCGGCCGGGCATCTGCCGCTTGAACGCATCCCGTGTGGCGAAGAAGGCCGCGTGCGGCCCGCCATAGCCGAATGGAACACCGAAGCGCTGCGCCGAGCCGACGACAACGTCGGCTCCCATCTCGCCCGGCGGCCGGATCAGCGCGAGCGACAGAAGGTCGGCGGCGACGATCGCAAGCGCGCCCGCGCCCTTCGCCGCGGCGATCACGCCCGCAAGGTCGCGGAGCTCACCGGTCGTCGAGGGGGTCTGCACCAGGACGCCGAAGGGCTTGCGGGCGCACGACGCGGCGAGGTCGGCGAAGGCCACGCGCTCGACCGTGATGCCGAGCGGGCGGGCCCGGGTTTCGACCACGGCGAGGGTCTGAGGATGGCAGTCGGCGGCGGCGAGGAGGAGCCGGCTTCCGCCCTTCTGGACATGCAGAGCGAGCGCCATCGCCTCGGCCGCCGCCGTGCCCTCGTCGAGCAGCGAGGCGTTGGCGATCTCCATCCCGGTCAGTTCGGTGACCATCGTCTGGAAGTTCAGCAGCGCCTCGAGACGCCCCTGGGCGATCTCCGCCTGGTAGGGCGTGTAGGCAGTGTACCAGCCGGGGTTCTCGAGCACGTTGCGCAGGATCACCGGCGGCACATGGGTGCCGTGATAGCCGAGCCCGATCAGGCTCTTGATGTCGGAGCGGTTCTCGGCGGCCAGCGCCGCGAGCTCGGCAAGAACCTCCGCCTCCGAGCGCGCGGGGGGGATTGCCATGCGGCGCGTGAGGCGGATCGCGTCCGGAACGGTTCGGGCGATCAGCGTCTCACGATCGGGCAGGCCAAGCGCGGCGAGCATCGCCGCCTGCTCTGCCGCCGAGGGGGCGATGTGGCGCGCGCGGAACTCCTCGCGCCCCGAAAGCGAGTCGAACTCGGCGATGGCGTTCATGCGCGTTCTCCGGCTCAGAGCGTCTCGAGGAAAGCGGCGTAGGCGGTCTCGTCCATCAGCGCCTCTGCTTCGGAGGGGTCGGACGGTTCGATCCGGAAGAACCATCCCTCGCCGGTCGGCTCGGCGTTGACGAGGCCCGGGTTCTCGGCAAGCGCCGTGTTGACCTCGACGATCCTGCCTGAGAGAGGAGCGTAGATGTCGGAGGCGGCCTTGACGCTCTCGACCACGGCGCAGGCCTCGCCCGCCGAGACCACGCGCCCGACCTCCGGCAGCTCGACGAAGACGACGTCGCCGAGCGCGGTCTGCGCGTGGTCGCTGATGCCGACGGTGGCAACGTCGCCGTCGAAGCGCACCCATTCGTGGTCCTTGGAGAAACGAAGCTCGCTCATCGGGTGGCTCCTTGCTCAGCGCTTGTAGCGGTGGGGAACGAAGGGGGTGGGTGTGACGCGCGCGGGCAACGGCTTGCCGCGCACGAGAAGAGTGAGCTCGGTTCCTTCTCCGGCGAAGGCGGGCGGCACATAGCCCATCGCGACCGGTGCATTGAGGCTCGGCCCGAAGCCTCCGGAGGTGACCTCGCCGAGGGTGGTGCCGTCCCCGGCGAGGATGGGCGTGTGTGCGCGCGCGGGCGCGCGGCCTTCGGGGCGGAGGCCGACTCGGATCCGCCTCGGCCCGCTTTCGAGCTCAGCCCGTACCCGCTCGGCGCCGAGGAAGGTCCACTCGCTTCGCCGTCGCTTGCCGATGGTCCAGGTGAGAGCCGCCTCGACCGGGCTCGTCGTGCGGTCGATGTCGTTGCCGTAGAGGCAGAGCCCGGCCTCGAGACGGAGACTGTCGCGTGCCCCGAGCCCCGCCGGGGCGACGTCCGCGTCGGCGAGGATCGCCCGCGCGAGCGCCTCAGCCTGGTCAGCGGCGACGGAGATCTCGAACCCGTCCTCGCCGGTATAGCCCGAGCGCGAGACGATGGCAGGGATTCCGGCGAGCGTGACCTCGCCCACGCCGAGGAACGGCAGGGCGGCGGCAGCTGTGCCGCCGAGGCGGATCATCACGGCCTCCGCCGCCGGCCCCTGGAGTGCGAGCAGGGCACGGTCATCCCAACGCTCGAGACGCACGCCCGCGGGCAGATGCGCGGCGATATGGGCGAAGTCGGCGTCCTTGCACGCGGCGTTGACGACGAGGAGAAGATGGTCGCCCCGGTTCGCGACCATGAAATCGTCGAGGATCCCTCCGTCTGCCACGGTGAGCAGGGCGTATTTCTGACGCCCAGGCTTGAGGCTCTGGACGTCAGCCGGGGTGAGCGCCTCGAGCGCCAGCGCCGCCCCCTCGCCGCGCAGCACCGCCTGGCCCATGTGGCTGACATCGAACAGAGCGGCCTTCGTGCGGCACTGCGTGTGCTCGGCGATGATCCCGGCCGGATATTGAAGCGGCATCGCATACCCGGCGAAGGGGACCATCCGCGCGCCGAGCAATCGGTGCAGCGCGTCAAGCGGCGTCGTCTTCAGATCCTCGGCCACGGGTTCCCCCAACAGCTAGCCGCCCTGCGGCAGAATGCCGAAGGCGCGACCCCCCTCTGTCCCGTGACCTGAGAGATTCGGGCGCCGCTCCCGAGGCGGGCGCCCTTACTCCGTCGGTGCGGCGCCCGTAGCACGGGCGCCGGCTTTCCAGAGGTTCGTCTCCCCGAAGCGGTCCCTGGTGCCTGAGCGTTTCCGGGGGCCGGTTGCGCCTTCGGCGGCGAAGCGCGGCGAGACCGCCACGTTCCGCTCTCTCCCGCACGGGGGGGTTCGAACGGGGCTTATGTGCACCAGCGCAGCGTCGGGTTCAAGCCGCCGCGACGCGCGGCGTCACCGCGCGACCACGCGGCTTCGGTTCAGTGCGAGCTCCTGCTCGGTCAACTGGAAGCCGACATACACCCTGTTGGCGGAAGCCGGCCGCTCCGCGGTCACCGGAATGGTCAGGCGTATCTCCTCGCCCTGCATGCGCGCCCGCTGCATATTGGCCGGAAACTCGACGGCAAGCGTATAGACCGCCTTGTCCAGCACCTCCTCGTCCGGACCCGTGACCGCGACGAAGTAGGGAAGCTGGATCGTCCGCCCCGGCGCTGCCGGGCCGCGCATCGCCTCCACGCCCATGGTCACGGTCACCTGCACGGCGGCGTTGCGGTTCACAAGCGCACATGTGCCGTTGAGCGAGGTGATCCGCGCCGAGACGACGAGGTCGGTCAGGTCACGGCTTTCGGGCGTGCGGAAACGGACGAGATCGGCCGTGTCCGACGGGCTCGCGACGCGCGGGCAGACGAGAACGGGTCGCTCGACGACCGGCGCCTCGCCCCTGCCGCCGGAAGTGAAGCCAAGGGTTTCGCATCCGACGAGGACAAAGGCGACAAGCGCGACCGAGAGCCGGGGGAGGTCGGGGCTGGCCGTGAACCTGCGCCATCCCGCCCATGCGCGAATCGTCACGCCGGGAGAGCGGTCGCGCCCAAGGCGGACCTCTCTAGCCGGCATCGGCCGGGAGGCGATTGTGGCTGCCGTCGCAGAAGGGCGCTCCCGCTGTCGCCTTGCAGCCGCAGAGCCAGACCGTCTCGTCCTTCTCCGCCTTCCACATCACCGGCTTGAGCCCGGTTCCCTTGTGGGCGCCGTCACAGAAGGGCTGGGTGGCCGAGAGGCCGCAGGAGCACCACCAGTACTTCTCTCCTGCCTTCAGCGTCACTTCGTAAGGAGAGGCCTGAGCCACCGCTGGAAGTTTCCGGCCCGCCGCACCGCCTGTCTGCTCTCCCTCTGCCATCACCCTTCCCTCGCTTGTGCACCGCACGATCGCCGCGGCACTATGGAGAGGCACAGCTTCACCGGCAACAACCGATGCGCGACCCCGAAGACAACGCGGCCAAGCCTCCCCTGACCGTGCGGCTCGCCGGCCCGCGCGGGTTCTGCGCCGGGGTGGACCGCGCCATCAAGATCGTGGAGGAGGCGCTCAGGCGGTTCGGGCCTCCGGTCTATGTCCGCCACGAGGTCGTGCACAACCGCTTCGTCGTGGAGAGCCTCGAGGCGAAGGGGGCGGTGTTCGTCGAGGAGCTCGACGAGGTGCCCCAGCGCGACCATCGCCCGCAGGTGCCGGTCGTGTTCTCGGCGCATGGCGTGCCCAAGTCTGTGCTGGCGGATGCCGAGGCGCGCGGCCTCTATCAGCTCGATGCCACCTGCCCGCTGGTGACGAAGGTTCACCGCGAGGCGGAGAAGCACTTCGCCCAAGGCAGGCACCTAATTCTGATCGGCCATGCCGGCCACCCGGAAGTGGTGGGCACGATGGGGCAGCTGCCGCCGGGAGGGGTGACGCTGGTCGAGAGTGTCGACGATGCGCGGACGGTCTCGGTCCCGGAGGGAGTGCCGCTCGCCTACATCACCCAGACCACGCTTTCGGTGGACGATACGGCAGAGATCATCGCCGCGCTGCGGGAGCGCTTCCCCGCCATCGAGGGGCCGCGGCGCGAGGACATCTGCTACGCGACGACGAACCGCCAGGCCGCGGTGAAGGCAATCGCGCCGGGCGCCGACATGGTGATCGTCATCGGCGCGCCGAACAGCTCGAACAGCCTCCGCCTCGTCGAGGTCGCCGCCCGGGCGGGCTGCCCGCGCGCGGTGATGGTCCAGCGCGCGGCCGAGCTCGACCTCGAGGCGCTCTCGGGCGTCTCCGTGCTCGGGCTGACGGCCGGCGCCTCGGCACCCGAACAGCTCGTCGAGGAGCTGATCGAGCATCTGCGCACGCGCTTTTCCGTCACCGTCGAGGAGGTACGCGTGGCGGAGGAGGACATCGTCTTCCGCCTTCCGGCAGCGCTCGCGAGCGCCTGAGCGGCTCCGCATGGCCGTCTACACCGAGGTGTCGGACGAGGCGCTCGCGTCGTTCCTCGAGGCCTATGACATCGGCACCGCTCTCTCCTTCAAGGGCATCGCCGAGGGGGTGGAGAACTCGAACTACCTCCTGATCACCACGGCCGGACAGTTCGTTCTCACGCTCTATGAGAAGCGGGTCGATCCGGCCGACCTGCCCTATTTCCTCGGCCTGATGCGCCACCTCTCTGCGCGGGGGCTGAGCTGCCCAGTTCCGGTCGCGGCGAAGGACGGAGCGCTGTTCCGAACGCTCTGCGGCAGGCCGGCGGCGGTTCAGACCTTCCTGCCGGGTGTTTGGCCGAGACGTGTCCGGAACGAGCACTGCGCTGGCGTGGGCGCCGCTCTCGCCGCGCTGCATCACGCCGGCGAGGGGTTCCCGCTCACCCGCGCGAACGCGCTCGGGCCTGCCGGCTGGCGGCCGCTCTTCGCCCAATCTGCCACGCGCGCCGACGAGGTGCGCGCGGGCCTCGCCGAGGAGATCGAGTCCGCCCTCTCCGCCATCCTCTCCGCCTGGCCGGAGGGGCTTCCGCGCGGGCAGATCCACGCCGATCTCTTCCCCGACAACGTGTTTTTCTTGGGCGACCGCGTCTCGGGCCTGATCGACTTCTATTTCGCCTGCACCGACCTCTACGCGTACGATGTCGCGGTGTGTCTCAACGCCTGGTGCTTCGAGGCGGACGCCTCGTTCAACGTCACGAAAGCACGGCTTCTCCTCGCCGCCTACACGGCGCAGCGGCCCCTTTCGGTACCGGAACGGGAGGCGCTTCCCGTGCTCTGCGCCGGCGCTGCGCTGCGGTTCCTTCTGACCCGCCTGCATGACTGGCTGAACCACCCGGCCGGAGCGCTCGTCACGCCGAAGGACCCGCTCGAATACGCGCGCAAGCTGCGCTTCCACCGCGCGGCGCGAAGCGCGCGGGACTACGGGCTTGACTGAGCCCGATCGCCCCGTCGTCGAGGCCTGGACGGACGGCGGCTGCAAGCCGAACCCGGGCCCCGGCGGCTGGGGCGCGATCCTGCGCTGGAAGGGCCACGAGAAGGAGCTTTCGGGGGCGGAACGCGAGACCACGAACAACCGCATGGAGCTCACGGCGGCGATCGCCGCGCTCGAGGCCCTGAAGCGACCCTCGCGTGTCGTGATCCACACCGACAGCGAATATCTCCGCAACGGCGTCACACGCTGGGTGAGCGGCTGGGTGCGGAACAACTGGCGCGGCGCATCCCGCGAGCCGGTCGCCAACATGGACCTGTGGCAGAGGCTGCTCGAGGCCGCCAAGCGGCACGAGGTCGAGTGGCGCTGGGTGCGCGGTCATTCCGGCGACCCGATGAACGAGCGCGCCGACGCGCTCGCGACCGCGGCACGGGAGTCGCTCGGCGCCCGCTAACCCGCCTTCCCCTTCAGAACATCGATCAGCCGGTGCACCACCATCACCTCCTCGAGCAGGCGGTGCGCCTCGTCGCCGAGCCGAGAGAGCGGGCGGAACAGCCCGCCGATGGCGAAGCTGTTGCCGCCCTTCGGCAGGAGCAGGAGGAACCGCGTCCCCGAGAACCCGGCATCAAGGCGGCGCCAGCGCGCGGTCGCCGCAAGCCGGGCGAGCGTGGCCGCGAGGTCGGGGCCGATCACACGCAATGCCGCCTCGCCATCCTCCGCCCAGAGCGAGAGGTGGCGCGAGAAGGCGGCGTCAGGCACCGGAACGCGCACGAAGCCGAGCTTGCCGAGAGTCGGGGCAGGAAGACGCCACGCGGCGAACCACGGGATCCGCGGCCCGCGCAGGAGGATCCGCACCGGGATCTTCTCCGGTGTCTCGATCAGGAACAGAAGCCCCTTGAAGACCGTGCTCTCACGCGTCGAAGGCCTGCGGTTCGGCCCCGACCCGGTCATGCGCGTCGTGCGGTTGAACAGCCTGATCTCGGCGAGGATGAAGCCGGTGCCGTCATGCGTGCCGGCGAACACGTCATCAAGCGTGTGATGGGCGAAGGCGGCGACGATCGGCAAGCTGCGCAGCCGGCCAAGCACCTCGTGGCCGGCCCCGCTGTCCGATGTCATCTCGCCGATCGCCTCGCATACGATCGGAGTGACGGCCGCGCGCACATGGGTTCAGAACACGCCTGCGTGGTGGTGAAGCCCGCTCCCGGCCAACAGGATGGCGACGAAGCCGAAGGCGGCGACCTCCATGGCCTCCGCCGCGAGCGCGAGAAGCATGACCAGGACGGCAACGGCGAGGCCGCCGCCCCAGGCAAGGCGCGTCCTCTTCTGCTCGGCGGCGAGCGTGGGAAGAAGATGGTCGAGCCGTTCGGCGAGAAGGGCGTCAAGCCGCCCGTGTCGCGCGCGCATCGCCTCGCCGGCATCGACGCTCGGGGAACCATCCGTCATCGGAACAGTCTGGCCTGCTTCCGCTGCGCTGTCGAGGACGATCGCCCATGCAGGTGTGCCGCACGCGGGCGGCGGCGGAACGGTCGCGGGAGGACGTTCTGCCATGTTGGCACGGATCCTCCCGGCAGCGTCCGTGCGCAGCCTGGGGGCAGCCCGCCTCTCTCTCTGCCCTTTTCCTGGGCAGACCTCGTCACCGCGCCTCGCCCGCCCCGTCGCGCTCCGACTGGCACGCAGCTTGCTTCCCCGTCGGGCCGTGACCCACCTCTCTGCACCCAGGCCAGTCCGAATGCCCGGCTCGATCCGTCGCGGCCATACACTCGACGTCGAGGACCTGATCGTCCGCTACGGTAGTTTCGTTGCGCTCGCGGGCGTTTCTCTCTCGGTTGAGCCTGGAGAGGTGGTCGCTCTCCTCGGCCCCTCCGGATGCGGTAAGACCACGCTCTTGCGCACCGTCGCGGGCTTCGTGCGGCAGGCGTCAGGCGCGGTGATGATCGATGGCGAGCGCGTCGACGCTCTGCCGCCGAACCGGCGCAATGTCGGCATCGTGTTCCAGAACTACGCCCTCTTTCCGCACATGACCGTCGCCGAGAACGTCGCCTACGGCCTGCGCGCCCGCGGCCAGCGCGGTGAGGCGGTGACGAAGCGCGTGGCGGAACTGCTCGAGCTCGTCCAGCTCGGCCCGCTGCGAGACCGGCGGCCGGCACATCTCTCCGGCGGGCAGCAGCAGCGCGTGGCGCTTGCGCGCGCGCTTGCGATCGATCCCCGGATCCTTCTGCTCGACGAGCCCTTCGCTGCGCTCGACCGCTCCTTGCGCCTCGACATGCAGATCGAGATCAAGCGTCTGCAGCGCAGCCTCGGGCTGACCGCGATCCTCGTCACGCATGACCAGGACGAGGCAATGAGCGTCGCCGATCGGATCGCGGTGATGCGCCGCGGCCGGATCGAACAGCTTGGCTCGCCGGTCGCGGTCTACGACACGCCCGCCACCCTGTTCGTCGCGGGCTTCATCGGCACGGCCAACCGCCTCGCCGGCACGGTGAAGGCGGTTGTGGCTGGCCGCGTCACGGTCAGGCTCGACGCCGGCGCCGAGGTCACGCTCGATGCCTGCGGCGTCGGCGCCGGCCAGCGCGTGCTGCTGTCGGTCCGCCCGGAGCATCTCATGCTCGCGGATGGTCCGGGTGAGGGGCGTTTTCCGGTCACGCTCGGCCTTGCCGTACCGCTCGGCGGGCAGACGATCCGCGAGGCGACGACCTCTGACGGAACCACGCTCCGGCTCACCGAGACCCGCCGCGGGGCGATCCCCGATCATGGCCCGAGGGGCTTCTGCCGCCTCGCCGAGGATGCCCGCCCCGCTCTCTTCCCCTTCCCAGACACCGTGGAGGACTGACCATGCCACGCCTCAGCCTCGGCCGCCGCGCGGCCCTGCTCTCACTCGGCGGCCTCGCCGCCGCGTCCATCGCGACTCCCGCCCGGGCACGCGGCAGCGTCACCGCCGCCATCTATCCTGGCGCTTGGGACGAGGCGTTCCGGACCCATGTCGTTCCGGCCCTGAAGCGCGCCCACAATGTTGATCTCGCGATGGAGCCACTCTTCGCGGTCGACCAGGTGAACAAGGTGCAGGCCGCGCGCGGCGCCCCACCCTTCGACGTGTTCGTTCTCGACCCGGGCCCGAGAATCACCGCGATCGAGCGCGGGTTGTGCGAGCCGTTCGACGCGCGGCAGATCCCGAATCGCGCGCAGGTTCCGGAACGCATGATCGACCAGTGGGGCATTGGGGTGAGCGTTCAGGTCGTCGGCATCGCCTACAATCCGCGCAAGCTGCCCGCGCCGAAGGGCTGGGCCGATCTGTTTCGTGAGCCATTCGTCTCGCGCCTCGGCATCACCGGCTTCCAGACCACCTTCGGAACCGTGAGCCTGATCGAGATCGCGAAGGTGTTCGGCGGGTCGGAGACGAATGTCGAACCCGCCTTCGTCGAGCTCAAGAAGGTGCTGCCGCGAATCGCTGCCGTCGGCGCTCCGGCTGCCATGCCCGGGCTGTTCCAGCAGGGGCAGTGCGACGTGATGTACACC
Source organism: Elioraea tepida (assembly GCF_019203965.1). Lineage (NCBI taxonomy): Bacteria > Pseudomonadati > Pseudomonadota > Alphaproteobacteria > Acetobacterales > Elioraeaceae > Elioraea > Elioraea tepida. The sequence continues at coordinate 5,777 of NZ_CP076448.1, read as the reverse complement.
AACACGCAGAACGTCCAGACACTGAAGGAGCGCGGCGTTGACATCGCCTTCGCCATTCCCGAGACCGGCGCGCCCGCGTTCCTCACCACCATGCACCTCGTGAAGGGAACGCGCGAGGCGGCGAACGCCTACCGCTACATCGACACGGTGGTCTCCGCCGGTGTGCAGGAGGCCCTGTCGAAGCCGCCCTTCAACTTCATCCCGGTCAACCAGGCCGTTCCGCTCGGCGCCGACATGCCCATGCGCAGCCTCGACGAGATGGCCAATTTCGTCTCCCATGACTGGAGCAAAATCAACCCACTTCGGTCTGACTGGATCCAGCGCTTCAACCGCGAGATGGCGCGGTGAGCATCGCCGTCGCCGCGCCGGTCGCTGCCGGCGCGGCCCCTCTCCGCCGCGACATCGGCCCTTGGGCGCTCACGCTTCCGCTCGGCGCCGCCTATCTCGCCTTCTTCGCCGCGCCGCTTCTGATGCTGCTCGCGGTCAGCTTCTACGCCGACGAGCGCATGACCACGCTTGGCCTGAGGCAGTGGGAGCGTTTCCTGGGCGATCCGTTCCACTGGAAGGTGGTGGCGGATACGCTGCTTCTCGGTGCGAAAACGGTCGCGGCGACGGTCCTGCTCGGCCTTCCCCTCGCCCTCGTCTGGCGCACTGCTCCGCCGTTCTGGCAGCGCATGCTCCTCTTCATCGTCGTGCTGCCGCTCCTGACGTCGGTGGTGGTGCGCACCTTTGCCTGGATCGTCATTCTCGGGCGGGAAGGTGTGGTGAACGCGCTCGTTCTCGGCCTCGGCCTCGCGAGCGAGCCGTTGCGGCTGTTGCAGACTGAGCTTGGGCTCGTCATCGCGCTCACGCAGATCGAGATGCCGCTTCTAATGCTGCCACTGCTGGCGGTCATTTCGCGCATTGACCCGAACGTCATCGATGCCTCCGCCTCGCTCGGCGCCTCGCCGTGGCGGACGTTGTTCACGGTGATTCTCCCATTGAGCCTGCCGGGGATCTCGGCCGGGTGCCTGCTTGTCTTCGCCTCCTCGACGACGGCGTTCATCTCGCAGTCGGTGATCGGCGGCGGGCGGCTCGTCTATCTTCCCGCGCTCGTCTGGCAGCAGGCGATGGTGGTGTCTGACTGGCCGTTCGCCGCGACGGCGGCCGTGATGCTCATGGTGTCCGTGATGGCAGTGATCGCGGTGATCGCGCTTGTGGGGCGGGTTGCGGCGGGGCGTATCGGTGGCTAGGCGCAGATCGATCGGCGAACTCGCCTACACGCTCGTCATCGGCGGGCTTGCGTCTCTTGCGCTCGTCATCCTCGTCGGGCCTGTGCTGATCGTGCTTGCGACGAGCTTGACGGAAGGCCGTTCGATCCGCTTCCCGCCGACGGGCTTCTCCCTGCAATGGTACGAGCTTCTGCTCGACCCGGTTCGGTCGAGCCAGATCCATCGTGCCGCGTCGAACACGCTCGAGGTCGCGGCACTGTCGGCCCTGCTTGCCTGCGTGCTGGGGACGCTCGCTGCGCTCGGGCTCGCACGCCTCGCTCCGGCGGCGGGGCGGGCGCTCGACGGCTTCTTCATGTCGCCGCTCGTCCTGCCCGGTCTCGCCTTCGGCCTCGCTGCGCTCGTCTACTTCACGCTGCTCGGGTTCCGCCCCTCGCTCGAGCTCCTCATCGCCGGGCACCTGATTGTGATTGTTCCCTTCGTGCTGCGCACTGTCGGCGCCTCCCTCACGCAGCTCGACCCCGCCCTGCTCGACGCCTCGGCGAGCCTCGGGGCAGGTAGGCTCTACTCGTTCCGACGCGTCACCCTGCCGCTGATCGCCCCTGGGATCGCTGCCGGAACATTCCTGGCCTTCATGGCTTCGGTCGACAACGTCCCGGTCTCTCTGTTCCTCTCTTCGGCGCGAACCGACATGCTCCCGATCCGCATCTGGGGCATGATGGAGAGCACGCTCGATGTTCGCGTCGCCGCCGTCTCGGGCGTGCTGATCGCGGTTGCCATCGTTCTGATGGTGGTGATGGAGTGGCTCGTTGGCCTGACGCGCCGGATGCGGGGCTGAGGGCGTGGCCCTGCCCGCGATGTTCGCGTCGCCGCTCGCGTCTTCGACGTTCTTCGGCCGTGATCGCGGCTGCCAAGGTGAGGTGGGCGCGGTACGCTCCCCAGCGATGCTCCCCTTTTCTTGACGGTCGAGACTTCCGCCGTGCCCTACCAGGTGCGACGCGACTTCGTCGGCTACGGGCGGTCGCCGCCGGACCCCCGCTGGCCCGGCGGTGCGCGGCTCGCGGTGAACTTCGTGATGAACGTCGAGGAAGGCTCCGAGCCCTCGGTGCAGGACGGAGAGGGCTTCACCGAGACGGGGCTGACCGAGGCGCACGGGCTCGCGCAGGTGCGATCAGGGCGCGACCTCGCGGCTGAGGGGATGTTCGAATACGGCAGCCGTGTGGGGTTCTGGCGGCTGATGCGTCTGTTCCAGGAGCGGAACCTGCCGCTCACGGTCTTCGCCTGTGCGCTGGCCCTCGAGCGCAACCCAGAGGCCGCTGCCGCCATACGCAAAAGCGGCTTCGATGTCTGCAGCCATGGCTGGCGCTGGATCAAGCATTTCGAGTTATCGGAGGCCGAGGAGCGGGAGCAGATCGCACGTGCCGTTGCCTCTTTCGAACGAACCCTCGGCGCTCGGCCCGAGGGGTGGTACTGCCGCTACGGCCCGTCGGAGAACACCCGCCGCCTGCTGGTCGAACATGGCGGCTTTCTCTACGACAGCGACTATTACGGGGACGAACTCCCCTTCTGGGTGACGGTGGACGGCAAGGGCCACCTTGTCATCCCGTATTCGCTGACCAACAACGACGCGAAGTTCGTGGGCCCGCTGGTTACCTCGGAGCAGTGGTTCTACTTCGTGCGCGATGCCTTCGACATGCTCTGGGAGGAGGGAGCGAAGACGCCGAAGATGATGTCGGTCGGCCTGCACCCGCGGCTGATCGGGCACCCCGCGCGGGCAGCAGGGCTCGCGCGGCTGCTCGACCACATGATGGCCCGCCCGGGCGTGTGGATCTGCCGCAGGATCGAGATTGCCCGGCACTGGCCGGCCGTGCACCCCTATCCGGGCTACGGCCTCAACGAGGGATGACCGCCGCCGCAGGGAACCGCCGGCACGCCGGATCACCGCCGTGCCCCGCGCCGCGTCGAACGGCGGCGATCTGCACCGCCCTCTCGCGGGTGGCGTCGGCGCTCGACACCGGAGCGGACGGCGTCGCAACGCCTCCAGCCGCAGTGCCAGAAGGCTCAGAGGGCGGCGAGAACCGCCTCGGCCTTGCTCACCTCGAACCCGCCCGGCGCTTCGACGGCGAGATGGGTCACCTTGCGGTCCTTCACGACCATCGCGTAGCGCTGGCTGCGCACGCCGAGGCCACGCGCGACAAGGTCGAGCTCGAGCCCGAGTGCCTTGGTGAAGGCTCCTGACCCGTCGGCGAGCATGACAATCTTGTCGCCCACGCCCTGGTCCTTGGCCCAGGCGCCCATCACGAATACGTCGTTGACCGCCACACAGACGATCAGATCGACGCCCTTGGCCTTCAGCGCGTCGTAGTTCTTGAGGAAGGACGGCAGGTGCTGGGCACTGCAGGTGGGCGTGAAGGCGCCGGGAACGGCGAAGAGAACGACCGTCTTGCCGGCGAAGAGCTCGCCGGTGTCAACCTCGCGCGGGCCCTCGGCAGTGGCCTGCATCAGCTTCATGGCCGGGATTGTGTCGCCCACCTTGATCGTCATCTCTCGCCTCTCCCCTGGCACGCGCGTCCTCGCGCGGCACGGGTATAGCGCGGCGGCGAGGAAACGCCAGGGGGAGGCGCTGACCCGCCGCCTCGGTCAGTCGACGGTCTCCCGCACGGAGGGCACGGCCGCGCTGCAGGTGGGTGCCGGGGCGGCGCACGCGGGACCGACCGGTCATCCTCCCTCCCGCCCGGTCTTGTCCTCGGGACGGGAGACGCCAACATCTCCGCTATGGCCAAGCACAGCACGGCCGCCCAGAACGATGGCGGGGAAGGCTATCTGACCGGACAGCTCCTGGTCGCGATGCCGTCGCTGCGCGACCCGAGGTTCGCGCAAACGGTGGTGTTCATGGTCGCGCACACGGCTGAAAGCGCGATGGGACTCGTGATCAATCGCCCCTTCGCCGGCCTTTCGTTCGACTCGCTGCTCGAGCAGCTCAAGGTCGAACCCTGGCCGCCGCTGCGGCGGATCCGCATACATGCGGGCGGGCCGGTCGAGACGGCGAAGGGCTTCGTCCTGCACACGGCCGATTGGGTGCAGGAGGGCTCGCTCCTAATCGACGACAGGTTCGCCCTCACCTCCTCGATCGACGTGCTGAAGGCGATCGCGCGTGGCGAAGGCCCGCGGCAGGGCATCCTCGCCCTTGGCTATGCCGGCTGGGGCCCGGGCCAGCTCGATGCCGAGATCCTGCAGAACGCCTGGCTCTCGGTTCCGGCCGAGGAGGACTTCGTGTTCGCCGACGATCTTGGGGCGATGTGGCGCGGTGCGCTGGCCTCGCTGAAGGTCGATCCGCTTCTGCTCTCCGGCGCGGCCGGCAGGGCCTGAACCCACAGCCGCTCAGATTTCGTCCGTAGCGAGTCGACGCCCGAGCACCAGGATCGCCTGGCAGAGGGTCGCCGCGGCGAGCATCAGCGCCGCCGTCGCCACACCAGAGCCCGTTTCGAGCGCGGCCACGGTCACGGTCGCCACCGCTCCGGCGGACATCTGGATCGCGCCCGAAAGACCCGAGGCGGCCCCTGCGGCCTGGGGGCGGACGCTGACGGCAGCGGCCATCGCATTCGCCTGCGCCACCCCGTTGCCGAGCGCCATCAGCATCGCCGGGACGAACAGCTTGGGCAGACCCGGCGGACGGAAGAGGACGAGCGCGAGAGCGAGCGCGGCGGCGAGGAAGGTCAGCGCCGTTCCGGCCGCGAGCAGCCTGAGCGTGCCGAGGCGACGGGCGAGACGTGCGGTGACGACATTGCCGGTGGCGTAGGCCGCGGAGAGAAGCATGAAGCCGAGCGCGTACGCCGTCGGCGGCAGGCCGAGCCCGGTGACGACCACGAAGGGCGCGCCGCCAATGAAGGCGAAGAACACCGCGGAGGAGGCGGCGAAGCAGCCGGCATAGACAAGGAAGGCCGGAGTGCAGAGGAGGCCGAGGCTCGCCGAAGCGACTGAGCCGAAGCCGCCCTGCGCGGCCTTCGCCTCGCGCGGCAGCGTCTCGGGAAGGCACAAGAGAACGGCGGCAAGAGGTGCGAGCCCGGCCACCGCCGGCAGCGCCATCAGGGCGCACCAGCCGAATCGTTCGTCGAGCAGGGCGCCGACGAGGGGGGCGAGCATCGGCGCGACCGTCATGCCCATGAACACGTAGGCCATCACGCTCGCAGCCTGGTCGCGCGGGTGGCAGTCGCGGATGATCGCGCGGGCGAGCACCATGCCCGAACAGGCGCCGAGCGCCTGTGCACCACGCCAGGCGACGAGGCGTCCGATCGAGCCGCTGACGGCACCGGCCGCTGAGGCTGCGAGGAACACGGCCAGCCCGACGATCGCGACCGGACGACGCCCGAAGCGGTCGGACAGAGGGCCATGCAGGCGCTGGCCTGCCGCGACACCGCCGAGATAGACGGTCAGCGTCAGCTGCGCCTCCGCCGGAGCTGCACCGAGGGCGGCCGTGAGGCCGGGGATGGCCGGTGCCACGATCTGCATCCTGAACGGCCCGATCGCCGTCATCAGCACGAGCAGCCACACGGGCGGCGTGCGCGGCAC